>CAIJUJ010000021.1 GCA_903823865.1 uncultured bacterium | reverse complement strand
CAGAAAAAAGGAATCAGCCGAAGTTTTGCGGAATCCTTTCCCCAGAAAATTGTTTCCGCAAAACTTCGTCCGCATTGTTTCAGATTTCCTCGTCGGGATTCATTTCAAAAAAGGTTCGAATTTTGTACAATGAATACCGCAATTTTTCGAAAAGGGTTTCTGAATGCAAAATGGGGTCGGCGCGAAGCGCCGACACTAATGAATTCCCCCCAAAAAGTCCTGAATCCAAAAGGGTTCGCCACGCAGAGCGTAGCTCCTCGTTAGCCAATGCAACAATATGAATAATCAAACTAGAAAATTTTTTATATACACCAGAAAATCTACCGACACCGAAGATCGGCAAGTTAGAAGCATTTCAGACCAACTGGCCGAACTCAAAGAGTTAGCAGTTAAAGAACAGATTGAGGTTGTAGATATTTTTGTGGAAAAACAAACCGCTAAAGCTCCGGGTCGGCCAGTATTTAATGAAATGCTTCTCCGTATCGAAGCAAATGAGGCGAGCGGAATTTTAGCATGGCATCCCGACAGATTGGCGAGAAATAGTGTTGATGGTGGAAAAATAATATATTTGCTCGATACGGGAAAAATTGCCGAGTTAAAATTTCCAACTTTCTGGTGTGATACTACTCCACAAGGTAAGTTCATGCTTTCCATTGCTTTCTCTCAATCCAAATACTATGTTGATAACTTATCGGAAAATATTAAGCGTGGACACAGAAACAAAGTGAAAGACGGTATATGGCCTCAAATGTCCCCGCTGGGCTATATAAATGTGAAAGGTGCTGGAATTGTACCAGATGAAAATATTGCTCCATTAATCAAGAAAACATTTGAGGCCTATGCAACTGGAAATTTCACTTTGCGACAACTGCACGATAAGTTTAACGCTCTTGGATTGAGTAGAAAGAATGGAAAGGTGCTTTCCGTTTCCAACTACCAACAAATTTTGAGAAATCCAATATTCACAGGACTAATGAGATATGGTGGTGAAATCTACGAAGGAAAGCACAAACCGATTATCACAAAGAAACTTTTTGATTCCGTTGCCGAAGTGATGAGCCGAAAATCTAAGCCGAAAGGTAAAGGTTTAAAAGAATATCTATACAGAGGATTTTTCCGTTGCGGAGAATGTAGATGTTTTATCACTACCGAAACACAAAAAGGTCATAACTATTTGCGATGTACCAAACGGAAAAATCCTTGTTTACAAAAATATGTCCGTGAGGAAATCATCACTTCTCAAATCAGAACGGAATTACAAAAAGTTTCTTTGCCACTCGATTGGGCAAATTGGATGATTGTCGAAAATGAAAAAGACCGACAATCAGAAAATCAATCGAGTGAGATTTTTTCTCAAAAAACAAAAGATGAAATTTCTCTTTTGGATTCAAAAGTTGAAAAGTTGATGAACTTATATTTAGAAAATGTTTTATCTTTGGAAGAATATCGTGATTCTAAAAATAAGCTGGTAAATCAAAAACAACTTTTAAAAGAGAAATTATCCGCTTTTGAGAAAAAATCTTATAATCGGTTCGAACTTACCGAAAATTTTCTAAAAGCTAATATTCATATGGTGGAATTGGCTAACGAGAAAACAAATGAAGAAAATCTTCATTTGTTTAAAAAAGTCGGTTCGAACTTTTTAATTAAAGATCGAACCGTACTTTTTGAGCCACGCTCTGCGTGGCGAACCCTTTTGGATTCAGGACTTTTTGGGGGGAATTCATTAGTGTCGGCGCTTCGCGCCGACCCCATTTTGCATTCAGAAACCCTTTTCGAAAAATTGCGGAGAGGGCGAGATTCGAACTCGCGGAACCGTTTAACGGGTTCACCTCTTTAGCAAAGAGGTACATTAGACCACTCTGACACCTCTCCAATCGTAATCTATCAACCCAAAAAGATTATCATATTTTTGTTCTTTTTTCTAGTTTTCAGTGCGCTAAAGAAAATCCTACTATTTTTTTTGCTCCAGCTTCGCGTAAAGTTTTCGACGCCTCACTCATCGTGGTTCCAGTTGTAATCACATCATCAATCAAAATAATATTTCTATTTTTTACTAAATCACTATTTGCCGAAAAACACCCTTTCAAATTTTTCAATCTTTCATTTTTATTTTTTAAAGTTGATTGATGCGGAGTCTCTTTTGTCTTTGCTAAAGCTTCAAGTTCAATATCAAAATTTTTTCCTTCATCAATTTTATAAACTTCTTTTGCTATAAGCTCACTTTGATTATATCCACGCTCTCTTAAATTATTTTTATGCATCGGTATTGGTATCAAGAGTGGATTATTAAAATTTGAGAAGGTCACTTCGTCAGTTATATTTTCTAAAATGAATTCATACAACAGATTTGAAAATTTGTTAAGAATTATCTGATTTTTATTATATTTTATAGCCCAAATAGCTTTTCTTGATATTTTATTTTTATATTGAAACAGGGCTTTGTACCTATTATTATTAATTTCATTTGCCTCAGGCACACTATTTGCAATATCTGCTTCAGACATATTTTCTATTTCAGCAATTTCCGAATCTTTTGGTAAGATTAGGTTTAATATAGAACTTATATATTCCTTGATTTTATTCATCCCAGTTGTAAAATTTCTAAGCATTTAATATTTAGTAATTTAATATTTTCTATATCTTATCTCTATTTAATTATGTAATTTGATATATATCGTGATTTACAACGGGACAGGTTATTTTTGTTGAATGACTTATTTTCTGTGTTATAATATCATATATAAATAATGACATGTTAATTATTTCCAAATAATTTAAATCATTCTTATAATTTTAATTATGAGCAATCCAATATCAGATTTTTTCAATTCAATTTTCACGTCAAAAGAATCAAGAGCTCTTGGTATTGATATTGGTTCATCTTCAATCAAAGTAGTTCAACTTAAAAAACAGAGCGGTAAGGCAGTACTTGAAACTTATGGTGAGATTGCTCTAGGTCCTTATGCTGGTACAGACCTTGGACGGTCAACTGTACTTTCTGCTGATAAAATTTCTGAGGCTATGAAGGATTTATTAAAAGAGTCAAATACGACCACAATTAATAGTGGTCTGTCTATTTCGATTGGAGCAAGTTTTGTTATTTTTATAAAAATGCCAACATCGGAGCAAGCTCATTATGCCGAAATGGTACCACTAGAAGCCAGAAAATATATTCCCGTTCCGATATCTGAAGTCACGCTTGATTGGTGGGCAATACCAAAAGATGAGAATACTGTTTCTGAATTTCAAAATGGCCAAAAAATAGATGATGATAAAATGACGGATGTATTATTAATTGTCATTAATAACGAGGCCCTTAACAAGAATCTTGAAATACAAAAACTCGTAGGCTTGCAGACAAGTTTTTCTGAAGTAGAAATATTTAGTGCAATGAGGGCAGGAGTTGAGCCAAGTATCGCACCACAAATAATAATGGATTTTGGCGCCGGAAGTACAAAAGTTTTTGTTGTTGAAAGAGGCATATTGAAAGCGTCACATGTCATCAATCGTGGATCTCAAGATATCACTTTATCAATTTCTAAATCAATGAATGTGTCATTCGAAGAAGCAGAAAAAATAAAAATTAGAGAAGGTATTGTGAGTTCAGAAAAAAATGGAGTATCTGAGATATCATCTATTACTATTGATTATATTTTGTCTGAAACTGGGCGATTTATTATGAATTATTATAAAAAATCAAATAAAAAAATTAGTAAGATTATTATCACTGGTGGTGGGTCTTTGCTCAAGGGTTTAAAAGAAAAAGCCCAAAATTCTTTTGAAACAGACGTTGAGGTTGCGGACCCTTTTACTAAGGTTGAATACCCAGCTTTTTTGGACGATGTATTAAAAACTGCGGGCCCGGAATTTACCGTAGCTATTGGTATAGCTATTAGGAAGCTCCAAGATATTTAACTATACATTAATCAACATTTTGCATTGTATTGTTTTATATTTATAATGTATAATATAATTAGAGTATAATAAAAATTCTCATATTTATGGAACCAAAATATCAAACATCTTTTATTCCAAAAAAACCTATCACTTCGACAGGACAAGTAAGGTCTGGTGGCATGGGTTTGTTACTTTTGGTGTCAATAATTATATTTTTAGTCTCCCTTGGTTTGGGTGGCTATGTATTATTAGAAAAAAATATTTTAATTCAAAAAATAACTGCAGATCAAGCCACGATAGAAACAAACAAGAGTGGTCTTGTTTCAGACTCAATCACTGTTGAAAGTTTATTACAATTAAATTCTAGAATAAATGTTGCAAAAGTTTTACTTGCTAAGCACGTTGCTATTTCTCCCGTTTTTAATTTTTTACAAACTGCAACTCTAAAAAGTGTAAGATTTAAAAATTTTACTTTTAGTGCAGCTAGTAAAAATACTGATGGTACGACCAAGATTTCAGTTCAAATGTCTGGTGTCGCAAAAGATTGGGAGACTGTAGCATCTCAAGCTGACGAATTTGGTAAGACGGATTATAACAAGATAATCACTGAGCCAAAAATATCAAATTTAGGTTTAAACGCCGATGGAAGTGTCTCGTTTACATTTACGGCTTATGTAACAACAGATTATTTAATGTATGGCAATAACATAAACAATTAATATGAACTTAATATTACCTCTTATTTTAATAGCCTCATCAATAGCAGTATTCTTTGGTTATGTTGATCCAAATTATAAAGGCGACAGTGCACAAAGTAGTTCCGATTATTCAAAAGCTGGTGTAGTTTTTTTGAAAAGTGAATTAACAAAATATAGTGATATATTAAATTCATCTACCAAAATTATTTCCCAAAGAGATAGTTTGGTTGCAAAGAAAAACACAATTAGTGATGCTTATACGGCAAGATTGGAAAGGCTACTCCCAAATAATATTGACAACATAAGACTTATTATTGAAATAAGCAAAATTGCTGAAGGAAGAAGTTTGATTGTTAAAAATGTCTCGGTGGGTGACATGACGAAGACAACAAGTACCAATATTGGCCCAGACAATTCGCTTTATGGTACCATGTCACTAAAATTTACCGTAAATTCATCCTACAACAATTTTATTAATTTTTTACAGGACCTAGAGAGCAATCTTCGCCTGCTTGATATTACAGACATTAGTTTTACATCAACCGATTCTGGTTTCTATGATTTCAATATAAGCTTGAATACTTATTGGTTGAAGTAAATAATTAATTATTGTCATAAAAATGAAAAATAAAATAATAACACTTATAGCTGCCGTATTGATAATCATGTTGGCATTTTGGTATTTAACAAAAACCGATATACCAACGTCATATCTAGTTACAGATGCAAAGACAACTGATTCAATAGATGCAAAATATATTTATAATATTCTACAAAAAATGTCACAGGTAACCCTAGATGATTCAATTTTTTCTAGCAATGCTTTTCAAAGTTTAAAAGATAATACTGCAACTTTAGCCACTCAACTTGTTGGTAGAAATAACCCTTTTGCTCCAACTGGTAATGATACAAGCATTCCTGGCCAAACAACACAAAATGTTCCAACGTTACTACCAGTAAAGAAATAATAATTTTTTTGTTTTACAAATTAAGGCACTTTATTGATACAGATTATTGTCGGTGGCAAGCTTAAGTCATTAAATATCTAATCATTTTAAATCGGATGAATATATTAGAAAATCTAGTTAGTAAAAATATAATCAGTAAATCTGACTCTATTAAAATAGAAAAACAAGTAAATACTTCAGATAAAACAACTGAACAGATTTTGGAGGAGATTGGAATACCGGCACAAACTGTCCTTGATGTTAAGTCAGAGTATTATAGTGTTCCGTCATTTAACTTAGATGGTTATACCGTACCATTCTCTATACTAAAATACGTTTCAGAAGATGCTGCTGCTCATTACAGATTTGTGCCACTTGCAATTAAAGATAGCATGCTTGAAATTGGTATGGTAGATCCAGACAACATCGAATCTAGGGATGCTCTGACTTTCATATTGAGCAAATTGAATATGCCTTATAAAATATATGTTATTTCAGAAAAAGATTTTAATAAAGTTGTCGAAAGTTACAAAGGTCTTTCTGGAGAAGTCAGTAAAGCACTTACTGAAATTGATACCAATATAGATGATGATTTAGACGCGGTTGAAATATTGAAAAGTGACAGTTCAAGTTTTGGAAAAATTGAGACAAAAATCATTGAGGATGCGCCGGTTACAAAAATTGTTGCGACTATTCTTCGTTATGCTACTGATGGAAATGCTTCAGACATCCATATCGAACATATGAAAGACAAAGTGAGAGTAAGATTCCGAGTTGATGGTATTCTAAATACTAGTCTTGTACTTCCTTCAGAAGTGCATTCGGCAGTTGTTGCAAGAATTAAAATTCTTTCCAACATGAAGCTTGATGAAAAGAGAAAACCTCAAGATGGAAGATTCTCAGCCAAAATCGAAGGAAGAAAAGTAGATTTTAGAGTTTCAACTTTCCCTGCATATTATGGAGAAAAAGTTGTTATGAGAATTTTGGATCAAGAAAAAGGGGTTCAGCCTCTAGATCAGATGATGTTGTCACCAAGATATTTAAAAATGATTCGCGAAGCAATGGGGAGACCTTACGGTATGATTCTTATTTCTGGTCCTACAGGTTCTGGAAAAACAACTACCCTTTATGCAATGTTAAATGAAATTAACAAAGATGAAAAAAATGTTTTGAGCCTTGAAGATCCTATTGAATACAGTATAGATGGTATGAGCCAGTCGCAAGTTTTTCCAGAAATCGGATACGATTTTGCAAACGGGCTAAGAACCACACTCAGACAAGACCCTGATGTAATCATGGTTGGAGAGATTAGAGATAAAGAAACTGCACAGCTTGCTGTACAGGCTGCCCTTACTGGGCACCTAGTCCTTTCAACAATTCACACTAATACTGCCTGTGGGGTTGTCTCAAGACTAATAGACATGGGTGTTGATCCATATCTTATTTCTCCAACACTTATTTTAACTATGGCACAAAGATTAGTTAGCAAGATTTGTCCAGGTACTGGTAAGCCTATGCCAATTGAAGGTAGTTTAAAAACAATGATGGAAAAACAATTTATTGATTTACCAGATGAATACAGAAGTGAAATTCCAAAAGTAAAAGAAATACTTGAAGCTGAACCATCCGCACAGTGTCCAACCGGTACTCGTGGAAGGGTAGCTGTTTTTGAAATGTTTAAGATGAACCCTGAGATTGAGCAAGTCATATTACATAATCCAATAGAGTCAGAAGTTTTTAAGATTGCCAGAAAGAACGGACTTGTTACAATGAAAGAGGATGCTATTATTAAAGCAATGCAAAAAATTATTCCTTTCCAAGAGATTAATGAATTATAAAAATATGGATAAAAAAAATAAAATCTTGTTAGTCGATGATGATTCTTTTCTACTAAGTATGTACTCAATGAAGTTTGAAAAAAATGGATTTGAAGTTAAAGCTGCAGCAAATGGACCAGATGCAATCGATTTATTAAAAAATGGTTATAAGCCAGATGTTTTAATAATGGATTTGATTATGCCGATAATGGATGGTTTTACTTTATATGAAAGTATAAAAAATGAAAATCTCGCCCCAGGAGCATTGTCAGTGATGCTAACAAATCAAAGTACAACAGCCGATATTAACCGAGCAAAAGAATTGGGCGTAAATAGTTTTATTGTAAAGGCGACCACAATACCATCTGAAGTCGTCGACGAGGTTAAAAAGATTTTGAAATAGTTTATCTAGCGTTTTTGTATAAAAATTAAGTGTTTTGTTGTATAATACATGATGATATTAAAATATGAGGAAATATTTTAATAAAAATTAAGTTCAGTCTAAATATCAAAAGTCGGACAATAATTAATAAATAAATTTTTTTTATCACGATGGATTACAAGAAAGAATTAAATGATTTAATAAAAACTGTATTTCAGGAAGGTGCTTCAGATTTACACCTTTCGGAGGGGAAGAAACCAACTATTAGAGTTTCAGGTATGCTTTTACCACTTGTAAAAAGGGATATTATAACCAATGAAACCATAAGTGGTATTTTGTCTGAATTAGTCACAAAAGAAAATAAAGAGTACTTTTTAAAAAATAAAGAACTAGATTTTTCCTATGGAACAGATAACGGCGAACGTTTTAGAGGCAACGCGTATTTTCAACAGGGGATGATTAGTATTGCACTTAGGCTTATTTCAAAAAATATTCGTGGACTAAAAGAATTGAATCTTCCAGATATATTAAAATCTTTTGCTGATAAGCCGCAAGGTTTCTTCCTGGTGGTAGGACCTGTTGGTCATGGAAAAACAACAACGCTTGCAGCAATGATAGAAAGTATAAATGAAAGTCGTGCAGAGCATATCATTACGATTGAAGACCCAATAGAATATATATATGAACCAAAAAAATCAATAATTGATCAAAGAGAGATTAGAATAGATACAGAAGATTTCCAAAGTGCAATGAAAAGCATGTTTAGAGAAGATGTTGACGTAGCACTAATCGGAGAAATGAGAGGGCCTGAGACAATCGCGACGGCAGTGACAGCTGCTGAAACGGGACACTTAGTTTTTTCAACGTTGCATACAAATGGTGCTGCACAAACAATTAGTAGAATTATTGATTCATTCCCCGGTGAGCAACAAGAACAAATAAGAATACAGCTCGCTGGAAGCTTAACTGGTATTTTTTCACAAAGGCTTGTTCCAAGAATTTCTGGTGGGTTAATTCCAGCATATGAACTATTAATAAATAATAATGCAGTTGGAAATTTAATTCGCGAAAATAGAATCCACGAAATAAATTCCGTCATAGAAACTTCATCGCAGGAAGGAATGATAGATATAAATAGATGCTTGGCAGAATTAGTAGCTAGGGGAGAAATAACAGTTGAAAGTGCATACACATATGCAACAGATGCAAAAATACTGGAGAGGATGATGTAATGAGTAGTTATAAGTTTCAAGTTGAAAGTTAAAAGTAATAATTATGACATTTAAATACAAAGCATTAGATCAAAGTAATTCACAAAAAAACGGCGTTATTGAAGCTGTTAATATTGATGTTGCTATTGATGCACTTCAAAAAAGAGGATTATCAATCCTTTCTATTAAACCTGAAGAAGAATCAAAAGGAGGTTTGTTTGGAGATATATCTTTATTTGAAAGAGTTTCCAATAAAGATATCGTTATTCTTTCAAGACAAATGGCAACATTGTTTGAAGCCCAAGTGCCAGCACTTAGAGTTTTTCAACTTTTGGCTACACAATCAGAAAATAAACTATTAAGAAAAAGATTACAAGAAATTGTGGATGATCTTCAAGCGGGTAATAGCATCTCAGTTTCTCTAGCTAAACATCAAGATGTTTTCTCCCAATTTTATATAAACATGGTAAAATCTGGTGAAGAATCAGGAAAGTTAGATCAAACCTTTATCTACTTAGCAGATCACCTAGAGAGAACATTTGAGGTTTCATCAAAAGTAAAAACCGCATTTATCTATCCTGCTTTCGTTATTTTTACTTTTATTGCCGTCATGGTTCTTATGCTTGTTGTTGTTATACCCAAAATTAGTGGAATCTTAAAAGATTCTGGTCAAGCAGTGCCTATATATACCAAAATTGTTATGGGTCTATCAGACTTCTTTGTAAGTTATGGAATTTTTTTCCTAATCGCTCTTATTATAGGGGGATTTATTTTTTGGAGATATTCGCGTACGGAAGCAGGGAAATTAGCTATTGACGATGTAAAAATATCAACACCATTAATAAAAACTATTTATTTAAAACTCTATCTATCAAGAATCGCTGATAATATGAATACAATGCTTGCCTCAGGCATTCCGATGGTCCGAGGTCTTGATTTGACCGCCTCAGTAGTAGACAATTTAGTCTTTAAAAATATTTTAGAAAAAACGCTAGAAGATGTGAAAGGGGGAAGTTCTGTTTCAGGTGCTTTAGAAAAACATGATAAAATTCCTGGCATTTTTGTACAGATGGTAAAAATAGGTGAAGAGACTGGGCAGCTTGGAAATATTTTGAAAACGTTAGCAAATTTTTACAGAAGGGAAGTAACAAACTCTATAGATTCATTGGTGAGTCTTATAGAACCAGCAATGATTGTACTGTTGGGTCTTGGTGTTGCATTTCTTCTAGCTTCTGTACTTGTTCCTATTTACAGTATTTCTTCGGGGATGTAATAAGTAGTTTAAAAGTTCCAAGTTATAAAGTGACAAGGAAAGATACAAAAAAGTGAGGCCGTGTGGCCTCACTTTCAACTTTTAAACTTACAACTTCCTAATTGAGTTGTCCACACCTCTTTTCCTTTTTTTATAATGTGGGTGTATAATATACAAGTAAACTTAATCTCTAGGCATAGAGATTGAAATGTTTTTGACGGAAGTATTATACCTTGAGCAAGTATTTAGATGGCCGAATAAAAAACATAAGTTAAATTTATTAGTGAATTGATTTTTATCGATAAAAATTAAAAAATTATGAAAAAAGGTTTTACATTAATTGAACTTTTGGTGGTTATAGCCATCATAGGTATACTTTCTTCTGTAGTCTTGGCTTCTTTAAATACAGCAAGAAGTAAAGGCTCCGATGCTGCAACAATTTCTCAATTAGCCGGTACTCGTGCACAAGCAGAGATATACAATAACGCAGGTAGTTATGCAAATGTTTGTTCTTCACCTGCTGCAAGTAGTAGTCTTATTAATCTTTTAAATGGTGCAGCATCTAGTGCGGGCTATCCAGGAAATGTAGTCACAGTAGCAGGAACAGCAGGGGTATTTAACTATGTTACATGTCACGACAGTCAGAGTGCCTGGGCAGCAGAAGGACCTCTTAAAGCCTCTGCCTCTGGAGCACCTAAAATGTGGTGTGTAGATAGTACAGGAGCTAGTAAATCTGAGACGACTAATATTGTAGGGAGTATATACGCTTGTAATTAAAGATTTTACGAATCTTGATATTAAACAAAACAAAAACCGCCGGTGGCGGTTTTTGTTTGGATTTCTATATAAAAAAAGATATAATTCACCCGTTAAAGTTTTTGCCAACGTTTTTGAAAATTGAAATTTTTACCATTGTTACGGTTAATAAATAATATGTTATAATTTATGTAGGTTTTAATAGTCGCAAAAACAATTTTATTGGCAAAAATTTTTCTCGGGTAAATATGAAAGTTTTTCTAAAAAACAGAGCATTTATCTGCACACCAACTTTGTTCTTGGAACTTAAGATTAATTAAAAATTATTTATAATTATGGTTATTGACTCAATAAAATCTATTATAAAATATGAAAACCGTTCCAAAAGAATGAGAACAAAGTTGGTGTGTGGGTTTACCCTGATAGAAATAATTGTTGTTATAGGTATTATGGCTGTTTTAACAGCGATTGTATATTCTTCATTTGATACCTCAAAAGCTCAAAGCAGAGATCAGCAACGAGTTTCTGATATAAGTGTTATTCAGCTTGCCCTTGAACAATTTTTTAATAAAAATGGTGTGTATCCAGTAAGTATAAACAATAACACTGATTTCACTAAGTATTTGTCTGATGTTCCAAGAGATCCAAAAACTGGAGAATCATACTCATCAAATTATTTAGCTTTAAGCAAAGCTAGTAGTGATAATGCAAAAAAGTGTATCTCATATCATCTTTGGGCTAAATTTGAAATAAATAATTCTTATTTAAATTCTAAAAAAAGTTTTGATTCGACATCGGGCGGGTTATCAAGTACAAAGTATTTTAAATGTGGAACTAACATTGGAAATCCAAATGGAGGTATAGACGCTTCAGCTTCTGAAAACAATCTTATTTATGATGTAATGCCATAATTGTAATGTTATACATAGATTTAATTATTATTTTTATATTTGGAACAATAATCGGCAGTTTTTTGAATGTTTTTGTTTTGAGATATAACACTGGTGTATCTTTTGTGACGGGGAGGTCAAGATGTTTTTCTTGTAGTAAAGATTTGCATTGGTATGAGCTCATTCCACTATTTAGTTTTTTGATGCTTCGCGGAAAATGTTTGAAATGTAAAAGCAAAATTTCGTATCAATATCCCCTTGTCGAAGGACTCACTGGAATAATTTTTGTTGCAGTGTTTTTGGTTATTGGTTTAGCGCCAATTTTACCCCTATATTTAATTGTTGCATCACTGCTTATTGCAATGTCAGTATATGATTTTCAACATAAGATTATTCCCGACGGTATGGTTTATACTTTTATTGTTATTTCATTTATTATCATGTGCCTCATACACCCACTAGGGCAATTATTTGGTTTACCATTATCTTTAGATTTGCTCGCTGGTCCTATACTTTTTGCTTTCTTTGCATTTTTCTGGCTTGTATCTGGCGGAAAATGGATGGGGTTTGGTGATGCAAAACTAGCACTTGGAGTTGGATTTTTACTGGGATTTTTGGGGGGAACATTTGCAATAATGCTTGCTTTTTGGATAGGAGCAATATTTAGTTTGGTTATAATGTTTTTACAAAAAATAAAAATATCAAATCTAAAGTTGTCCTTGAAAAGTGAAATACCATTTGCCCCATTTATAATCCTTGGTCTTTTCATACAACTTTTTACCTCATGGAATTTTCAGAGTATAATTAATTTCTTAAGATAAAAATGTTTAATATTTATCAAAAACAAAAAATTAACAAAAAAGCCGGATTTACTCTGGTAGAGTTGCTCGTTACAATTAGTATTTTTGTAATACTTACTGGAGTTGTTTTATTTAACTCTAATTCCTTTGATAGTACAGTTTTGTTAAATAATTTTGGTTATGATATTGCTTTGACTATTAAGCAAGCACAATCATTTGGGGTAAATGTGAGGGAGGATAACACCGGAAATTTTAGCTCATCTACTGGTGTCTATTTTAATACAAATATTGGCCCCAACGAAAATGGAAGCTTAACAAATTTTATTCTTTACACCGATATTAATGGTGATAAAAAATATGCAGATGGAAATGTAAATATTTGCCCAACCGGTGACACGAGTAACCTTGAATGCATTCAAAAATATTCTATGAGGAATGGTACTCACATTGAAAGTATTTGTGCCGGTAACGACAATAATGATTGTGATAGTAATATTAAAAAGCTCTCCATAATCTTTACTAGACCAAGTCTTGAAGCAAATATATTTATAAATGATGAGTCACAACAAAGGAGGGCTTATGCTAAAATTACTCTTGCAGCATCAAACGGAGCGAGTACGAGCGTTATTGTTACTTCTGCCGGACAAATATATGTGAAAAATAAATAAGGTGCGAAAATTATAAGAAAAAAAATGAAGACAGAAATTACAAAAAAGAAAATTAATAATAAAGGTGGATTTTCACTTGTAGAAATGCTTGTCGCCATTGCTGTTTTTATGTCAATTATGACTATTGCTATAAGTGCACTTATTACGATTATAAGTGCCAACAAAAAAGCACAAGCAATAAAAAGTACTGTTGATACCGTAAACTTTGCTATGGAAACTATTTCTAGAGATATGAGGGTTGGCTCCAGCTATAAATGTTTAGCAGAAGATACGCCAGGGAGTGATTGTTTGGGTGGTAGTAATTCGGTACAGTATACAAATAGTGACGGCGTCACAACCACTTATACATTTAATAAAGATACTGGGCCAGTAATTACAGAAACAAAATCTGATTCACCTAATACACCAATAGCTCTTATTTCTAGAGATTCAAATGTAAATATTGATAATATGACATTCTATGTTATAGGTGCTGATTGTGAATCTGGTGTGGGGCCTTCTTGTGGCGGTGTTAAAACCCAACCCCGAGTAATTATTACTATTTCTGGAAGTATATCAGTCAATGGCAGTAGCGATGTATCTTCTTTTAATTTACAAACAAGTATCTCGCAAAGGTCAAGACAATAAAACCATGAAAAATTTAATAATACAAATCTATAAGAAAAATTTTCCTCAGCCATCACGAAATCATGCTAAAAATGTGGCTGGCTTTACTCTTGTAGAGTCATTAGTGGCGATTTCAATACTTATGATTGCCATTGCAAGTCCAATGTATTTAGCGCAAAAAAGTTTATCTAGTGCAACTTTATCTAAAGACCAAATGATAGCGACTTTTTTAGCTCAAGACGCAATAGAGGCAGTGAGAAATATAAGGGATCAAATAGCTGTGAGTTCAAGTGGGGGAGATTGGTTGACTGGTCAAACTCCAACTGGATTATTGTATCCTTGTATTTGTAATCCTATTTCTCAAGCTTGCAATTTTGATTATCTTTCACTGAATCCTGTATATTGTCAAATAGATACCACTAATAATTCCATAAAACCAGGTATGTTTCCTGCGGATAAATTAAATATTACGAAAGATGGAGTGACAGGAAATTTTTTAAAGTATGATTACGAAGACACAGTTAATCCATCAAAATTCTCTAGATACATAAACATAATAAAGAATCCAGCGAATTCTGGAAATCAAAATGAAGCAGAAGTAAATGTCAGAGTTACTTGGAGTTCACCTTTAGGAGATGAAAAAATAGATTTGCAAGATTTCATATATAATTATTCTGAAAATTTTTAGTTTTCTATTATTTTTTAAATAGATATTGCATTATTGTAAATTAAATTGTACAGTATAGAAGGATATATGTTACTATTTTTTAAAAAATAAGAACAAAAAGTTCTTTGTAATTGTTACCAGTCAGTACTCTTTATTAAACTTAATGCTATAAGGGAGGATTTATGAAAAAAGTTGTGTTAATCACACTGATTTTCCTATTCGTTGTATTAGGGTGTAACAAGAATATAACAGGACCACAAATACTGACATCGGTCAGTATAAGCCCAACAAACGCTTCAGTTGGGGTAGGAGGAAATTTACAGTTCACTGGGATAGCAAAAGACCAAGGGGGGAATCAGATGAGTGCAACTTTTGTTTGGACAAGTTCAAACAATGCAGTTGCCACCATTGATTCAAACGGATTGCTTATCGCCGTGTCTGCGGGTATCGTAACTGTAACGGTAACAGCTGGTGGGAGTGTTACAAATTCTACATCAGTTACGGTAACAGCATCTGCACCAGTACTCTCATCGATAGTCATTTCACCTTTGACCCCAACAGTAACAGTTGGTGGAACGCTAAACTTTATTGGTTCTCCCAAGGACCAATATGGCAATGCGTTCGCTGCGTCCGTATCTTGGACAAGTTCAAATGGCAGCATTGGCGGAATAAACTCAAGCGGAATATTTACTGCAATAGCCGCGGGAAATACGACGGTTACTGGTACAGCAGGAACATTTTCTGCATCAACCGTGGTGTCGGTTCAGCCAAGTCTGAGATACATGTATTTGAGAATAACTGGTGATGGTCCTGCGGGGACTTCAAGTTCTTTTGGATTGACCGTATGGGTTACGACTAGTTCCACAAGTTCTACTCTTTTTGGTGGAACGGCCGTAATTGACGCTTCAAACAGTTTTGTTTGGAGGTCAATTGATTCAGATGGTTATGTTTATTCAGGAGCAACATTTCACTGGTCAATGCCAATTGCACCAGGAAACCAAGGGGTCTATGTTGAAGTTCACAAGATAATAAATGGTGTGGATACAATATATGCGTCAGCGCATGATCCTGCAGGACAAACTGGTAATGGTGGAAGTCTTACGTTCTAAATATTTGGGCCCCGGCAATTAATTTTGTCGGGGCCTGTTTTATTTGGTTTTTTATAATAAAAAAGTTATAATTGAGTTGTAGGTTACGCGTTTTTTATGCATATATATAATACAAAAAGAAAAATCTCTGTTCTAAAATTCAAATCTGGTTTTGCCATGCTTTTTGCCGTTCTTTTGGCAAGTTTTCTTATCACACTCGGAGTGTCTATTTTTAGCGTTTCCTTGAAGGAAATACAAATGGCTACTGCAGCGAGAGATTCACAGGTGGCATATTACGCTGCAGATTCTGCTCGAGAATGTGCTCTTTATTGGGACGTTAAAGTAGGGGCATTTCCATCGTGTCTTGGTAATAATTGTTCAGATGAAGCATCTTCAACTCCGATAAAATGTAATGGAATAGATATAACGGACCTTAATTTTTCTAAAGGAGACCAAACCCTAACATACTCAGTGTATCGCAAAGATTTTTTTAAATTTTCAGCTAATTTATTAACAGAACCAGTTGCAGACATTAGTATTACTAAAACATATGAACCAGAAGATAAAATCATTAAAACCACAATTTCAGCTTTTGGTCATAACACATCTATTTTAGGTAGAAGAGTTGAAAGAGGAATTCAAACAACAAATAATTAATCTGAATTAAGAAAGATGTCACATTTGATTCCGAAAGATGTTAAAGAAAGATATGAGAAGCTTGTAAAAACTGTAGATTACCACAGATATCTTTATAATGTTTTGGATAAGCCAAGTATCGCTGATGAGTCTTATGATTCGCTCATGCAGGAGCTTATTGATATAGAAGAAAAATATCCAGAACTTATAAATCCGCAATCTCCATCACAAAGAGTTGGCGGAGAACCACTTTCTGAATTTAAAAAAGTAAAACACGAAGTAAGACAGTGGTCTTTTGACGATTGTTTTTCAGAAGATGGCTTGAAAAAATGGGATGAAAAAGTGCATAGAATGGTAGCAAAAGTGCCATCACTTAAGGGTGAAAAAATTGAATATTGTTGTGAACTGAAGATTGACGGACTAAAAATAATTCTAACTTATAAAAATGGTAAATTTGTTCAAGGGGCAACTCGTGGTGATGGGGAAATAGGTGAGGATGTAACAATGAACCTAAAAACTATTAAAAGTATTCCACTTATTTTACCGAAGGAGACTGACATTATTGTAGTTGGGGAGTGTTGGCTTTCCAAAAAAGAATTAAAAAGAATAAACAAAGAAAGAGAAAAAAATGGAGAGCAACTTTTTGCGAATACCAGAAATGCAGCTGCTGGCTCTATTCGTCAACTTGATCCAAAAATTGCTGCAAAGAGAAATCTCAGCTCTTTTATTTATGACATCGATAAAATGAATGAGGAAGCTCCAGAAACACAAGATAAAGAATTAAAACTCATTGCCGATTTAAGTTTTAAAACAAATCCTCACCACGAAGTTTTTGATTCATTAGAAGGTGTAGAAAAATATTATAAAAATTGGGCAAAAAATAAAGAAAAATTGGACTATGGTCTTGATGGAGTTGTAATTAAGATTAATTCAAGAAAAATTCAGGAAGTGCTTGGTTATACTGGTAAATCTCCACGATGGGGAATTGCATATAAATTCCCAGCAGAACAAGTTACAACTGTGGTTGAAGATATTGTATTTCAGGTAGGTAGAACTGGTGTTATTACGCCAGTAGCACATCTAAGACCGGTTTTGGTTGCTGGTTCTACTGTTTCTCGCGCTACACTTCATAACGAAGATGAAATAAAAAGATTAGATATTAGAATTGGAGATACAGTTATTTTACAAAAAGCTGGTGATGTTATTCCAGATATTGTGGAAGTTTTGAAAGAGCTACGTTCGGGAAAAGAAAAAGTCTTTGTTTTTCCTAAAAAAATAGATGCTTGTGGAGGAGATGGAAAGATAGAAAGAATTCCTGGGCAAGCTGCTTGGAGATGTGTAAATAAAAATTCATTTGCACAACAAAAAAGAAAGTTTTATCATTTTGTTTCAAAAAAAGCTTTTAATATGGATGGGTGCGGGCCAAGAATAATAGACGCATTGCTTGATAATGGTCTTATAACAAATTTTGATGATATTTTTACTCTTAAAAAGGGGGATTTGCTAGCATTACCAAGATTTGCAGAAAAATCAGTAGATAACCTCCTCTCGTCAATAGAAAATGCAAGAGAAGTCGCCCTAAACAGATTTATAGTTTCACTCTCTATTCCGCAAGTGGGAGAAGAAACAGCAATAGATTTAGCAAAAAATTTTGGCACACTGGATAAAATTAAAAAAGCTGATGTTTTAGAATTGCAAAAAATAAATGGGGTTGGAGATATTGTTGGACAGTCTGTTTATGATTGGTTTTTAGATAAAGAAAATAGCAAACTTATTGATAGGCTTCTAAAACAAGTAAAAATAGAAATCACGAGGTTGAACCTCGGGGTGAGTGCGGGAAAATTATTAGGGAAATCTTTTGTTGTTACGGGAACACTTTCATCAATGTCACGCGATGAGGCAAAAGATGAAATCCGTGCACGTGGTGGAGATATTTCTGAATCAGTTTCTTCAAAAACTTCTTATTTAGTTTGTGGAGAAAATCCAGGCTCAAAACTTGATAAGGCGGAGCGGTTAAATGTTAAGATTCTTTCAGAAAAAGATTTCATATCTCTAATTAAACAATAAAATAATTACAATCACATTGTAGCGGAGTCCATGCACCAAGCCCGCTCCCTTAAGATGGAAAGCGAATTAGCTTGGTGCGAAACAGAAAAACTTGGAGTAAAAATATTAAATGAAAGTGATTTTATAAAAATCATTAAATAATAAAAGGCGGCCTTAAGCCGCCATTTATTATTTACCTTAGGTGAAATGATGCCCTTGCTTTTACTCCCTCAGGATGATAACCAGTATTATGTATTGCACCGTCCTTAATAGTATACCAAGCATTTGGTTGAGCTCCTGCCTCGTGGTGGGCTGTCGTATACATTTTATCACCTCTTATTTTAAAATCTGGCAATGCTGCATTACCACCGAGCGGGTGATAAATAGTCCTATAAACGGCATCACCCCTTACCTCATATTGGGGTTTCATTGTGTGCACAGTCTGGCCATATTTTGAGGCATAAATTTTCTTTATTTCCATGGTGTTTTATTAATTATTTATAATTATTGCGGTTTTATATAATACATTGGGTCTAGTCTAAAATATTGGCTATGATATAATTTTACTTATTATTAACAAATAAAATTATATATGCTAAATAAATTTTTTAATGTTCTTTTAATATTTATACCAATAACAATTATCGCGCACCTATTAAATTTACCCGCAATTTTTGTATTTATTTTATCCGCAATATCAATTATACCACTCGCAAAATATATTGGCGAGGCTACGGAAGAATTGACTGTTTATACCGGCCCAGCTTTGGGCGGTTTTCTAAATGCCACCTTCGGTAACGCGACAGAGTTAATCATCGGTATTTTTGCTTTACAGGCTGGCCTTACGGAAGTTGTAAAAGCATCACTTACAGGTTCTATTTTAGGAAATCTTCTTTTGGTTTTGGGCACAGCTATCTTTTTTGGTGGAGTAAAAAGACCAAAACAAACATTTAATGGCACGGCAGCAAAAGCCAGTGCATCTACATTACTTTTGGCTGTTATTGCACTTGTGATTCCAGCGATATTTTTTCAGACTTCTAAAATTTCGGCAACTGGTGGAGTTATAGAAAAACTAAGTATCTTGATTGCTGTCATCATGATTATTTCTTATTTGGCAAGTTTGGTATTCTCACTTTTTACGCATAAACATTTGTACACAGAAGATGTTGGGAAGTATGAAGCAAAATGGAGTATTAAAAAAAGTATAATAATACTTTTAATATCGACTGTTGCCGTTGCGTTTATGAGCGAAATCTTAGTTGGCTCAATTGAGCCGTTAGTCGCAAGTTTTGGCTGGACAGAGTTATTTATCGGTGTCATTTTTGTCGCAATTATTGGTAATGCCGCAGAACACACCTCGGCGATAACAATGGCCATAAAGGGGAAAATGGATCTTGCACTTCAAGTTTCAATTGGTTCCACAACCCAGATTGCTATGTTTGTTGCTCCCGCTCTTGTTTTGATTAGTTTGTTTTTCCCAACCAATATGAGTTTGGTTTTTAATACCTTTGAACTTGTCGCAATTATTTTTTCAGTATTTATTGTTAATGCAATCATTGAGGATGGTGAGTGCAATTGGTTTGAGGGGGTTCAGCTTGTAATGGCATATATTATTATCGCTGTGGCTTTCTTTTTCCATCCATAACTTACAATGAACCAAATCAAGAATTTATCTTTAGTATTATTATGTATTGATTATCGTTTTTGGCCCCAAGCACTACCTATTTTAAAAGAAAAATATGGTGATTTTGATTTGATTGAAATTGCTGGTTCTAGTAAAAATATTACCTCACCACTTGAAGAAGAGGACAGAATTACTTTATTAGAAAACATCGGGTTATCGATAAAATTACACCATCCACACAAATTAATTCTAACAAACCATACAGATTGTAGGGCTTATGGTGGCAGCAAAAAATTTAAGTCACAGAACCAAGAAATTGAATTTCATGAGGAAGAATTAAAAAAAGCAAAATTAACTATTTTCAAAAAGTTTCCAAATTTGTCTATCGAAACTGAGTTGTTTACTTTAAACGGTGACAAAGTTCAATTGGTTTAATTATTTTCTTTTTGCCGTCTAAAATGCTATATTATTTCTATGTTAGAGATTAAAGATATAGAGAAATTAGCCAAACTAGCAAGAATAGAACTCACTAGAGAGGAAATGCAAAGACTGCTTAAAGAAGTAGACCCAATTTTGGATTATGTAACCCAATTAAAAGAGATTGTTTCTAAGATTGGTGAAGAAAAAAAAGCTGGTGAATTACGAAACGTTGTAAGAAATGATGAAAACCAAAACGAAACTGGAGCAAACACAAAAAATATTGTTGCAGGTATGCCAAATTCTCAAGATAATTATTTGAAAGTTGAAAAAATATTATAATAATAAAAATTATGAAAATAAAAATTTTTACTGTAGGGGGAACTATAGATAAGGAGTATTCAGAAGTTAAGGGAACATTGAATTTTTCCTTTGGAAAGCAGGCCGTTATGGAAATGGCTGGGGGAAAAATAAAATTAAATTTTGATTATGATGTTGAAAGTTTATTGGCAAAAGATAGTTTAAATATGACAAATGCCGATAGACAAATTATAAAAAAATCTTGCAAAAGTGTTGTTGAAAATAAAATATTAATAACTCATGGTACAGACACAATGGTAAAAACAGCAAAAGTTTTGAGTAGCATAAAAGGCAAAGCAATTGTTTTGACCGGTGCTTCTCAGCCATACAAATTTAGAGAATCAGATGCGGAATTTAATATTGGTGTTGCAATTGGAGCTTTAAATTTATTGGAAGACGGTGTTTATATTGCTATGAATGGCAGAATTTATAAATGGAATGAATGTGAAAAACTTAATGACGGAAGATTTGTTGAAAAAAAATAATATGGTTATTGATTTAAAAAATTTAACAATAAAAAAAGCTCATGATTCACTCGTAACAGGCGAGTACACATCTGTTGAATTGGCAACTGCATATTTAGAGCAGATTAAAAAATCCGATAAAGATATCCACGCATATCTTTCTGTTTTTAATGATGTGATTCCACAAGCAAAAAAAGCAGATGAAATAATAAAAAGTGGGAAAGCTGGAATGCTTACCGGAATCCCGATTGCTGTTAAAGATAATATTTTAATAAAAGACAAAATTGCAACTTCAGCATCAAAAATTTTAGAGAATTATGTCGCAACTTATGATGCAACGGTCATAGAAAAACTCAAAAAAGAGGGTGTGGTTTTTCTTGGAAAAACAAATATGGATGAGTTTGCAATGGGGGGCTCAACCGAAAATTCGGCTTACGGACCAACAAAAAATCCACACGATTTAGAAAGAGTCCCGGGGGGTTCTTCTGGAGGTTCTGCGGCTTCCGTGGCTGGGAATATGGCTCTTGTAGCGCTTGGTTCTGACACTGGTGGCTCTATTAGGCAGCCAGCAAGCTTTTGTGGCATTGTCGGTTTGAAACCAACTTATGGGGCTGTTTCAAGATATGGTGTAATGGCTATGGGTTCTTCACTTGATCAGATTGGTCCGTTTGGAAAAACTGTTGAAGACGCAGAAATACTTTTTAATGTGATAAAAGGGCAAGATAGAATGGATAGCACGACCATTCCAGATAAAAAAGATGAAAAGCTATCAATTAATAAATTAAAAATTGGAGTACCAAGAGATTTTCTTAAGATTGGTGGAATTGATAAAGATATAATTCAAAATTTTGAAGATTCATTAAGTAAATTAAAAAAACTCGGTCATGAGATCGTTGATATTGAATTACCAAATTTAAAATATTCTTTGGCTGTTTATTACGTCATCGTTCCAGCAGAAGTTTCTTCAAACATGGCACGATATGACGGAATGCGTTATGGAAAAAGAGTAAGTGGTGCTACAGGAATTGAAGACTATTTTCTTTCAAGACAGGCTGGACTTGGTAGGGAAGTTAAGAGAAGAATTATTCTTGGCACCTATGTTCTATCTTCTGGTTATTATGATGCATATTACAATAAAGCAAATATTGTTCGTGAAATAATTAAAGAAGATTACAAAAAAGCATTTAAAAAGGTTGATATTATTGCTACGCCAACAACACCAGGAATTGCATTTAAAATTGGTGAGAAAATTGATGATCCATTACAGATGTATCTTGAAGATATTTTTACCGTGCCTATAAACTTGGCTGGGGTTCCTGCAATCTCAATTCCATCTGGAACGAAAAAAATTGATGGAAAAGACTTACCAATAGGAATTCAATTTATTGCTGATTACAGCAGGGAAGATAAGCTATTTTTTGTTGGTAAAAACTTCTTGGGAGAATTATAAAAAATGGTATAATATCTATATGGCAGAAAAAAAAGAAATTAAATCAGGCCTTTCACTAGCCGCCTTCGAAATTATAGTAATTTTATCCTTGCTTGTTGGTATGGCGACAATTGCCTATAATTGGGTAACAAAAAATATTGATAGTTGGAAACCAGTTTTTGATAAGATTATTTTTGCCATTATTAATTTTTATGCTAGATTCGTTATTTTCTCTGTTTTTTTGTGTTTTTTTCTTTTTATTTTAGTTATCATTTATATAATTCGAGAAAATAAAATAAGAAAAAAAATTATGGAAAGAGTCTTACCAAAAGGTGAACAAGTAAAGATTCATTTAGAAGACGCTGTTATAGAAAATCCTAAGTGGAAATTAGTTGAGTCACATATTAATTCCGATGATGCAAGTAAGTGGAGACTTGCGATACTAGAGGCAGATATTATTTTGAATGATCTTTTGGAAAGTTTACAATTACATGGTGAAAGTATAGGTGATAAATTAAAAAAGATTGAGCCTAGTGATTTTAATCATTTAGAGCAGGCGTGGGAAGCACATAAAATTAGAAATGCTATTGCTCACCAAGGATCAGAATTTCTCCTAACACAAAGAGAGGCAAAAAGGGTTATTAAATTGTACGAGTCAGTTTTTGAAGAGTTTGAAATAATATAGTTCAAATTAGTTATTTGTTTACTATGTTGGTTATTTATTAACTGTTTGCTTTTTGAACTTTTATGTTGTAATGTAAATTACAGCGGGGTAGAGTAGCAGTAATTCGCCAGGCTCATAACCTGGAGACGTCCGTGCAATTCGGGCCCCCGCAACCACGAAAAACAAAAACTACTGATTTTATCGGTAGTTTTTGTTTTTCGTGAGCCGGGCGATAAATTGTAATCAATTTATTTTGCGCGGCCAAGGTAGTTTTTGTCTCGTGGCAGGCCAAAAATTTGATTTATTTTTGTATAAAAGTGATAATGACCAAATGTATTATACATATGTTTTACAAAATGAAGATAAGAGTTTTTATATTGGATATTCATCAAATCTAAAACAAAGAATCACTGACCATCTAAGAGGAAAGGGGTGTAGAACTACAAAAGATAAAACCAACTGGAAACTTGTTTATTATGAAGCATATTTGAATATAGATGATGCGGTTGGTAGAGAGAAATTTCTAAAAGGTGGTTCTGGAAGAAAATATTTAAATAAACAATTAAAACACTATCTAAACAAGTAGTTTCATTTGTTTTTAGGCGAAAAAATGTTATATTAATTTTGGTTTTTATATGTCGACGTAGCTCAGTTGGCTAGAGCATAGCACTCATAAAGCTAAGGTCGGTGGTTCGATTCCACCCGTCGACACAAGAATAAAAATGAATATTCATTTTTATTCGAGTGCGAGAGGAGTGAACTGCTTCACTCCGTGGCGGAATTGAAAGATTTTTCCGTATGAGCGAAGCGAGGTGGAAAAATACCTGGCTATGTAGTAGCAGATTCCACCCGTCGACACAAGAAAAATATTGTAGAAACAACATTTTTCTGTTATTGTTTTGTTTGTCAATAAATGCGGTTGTAGCTCAGTTGGTTAGAGCGCTCCCCTGTCACGGGAGAGGTCACCGGTTCGAATCCGGCCAGCCGCGCAAATAAAAATACCACGAAAGTGGTTATTTTTATTTGCGCGGCTGGAGCAAGCAAACTGCTTTGCTTGCGTCCGGATTCGAACAGCGGAATGATACCTCGCAAGCTTGCGAGGTGAATGAGCTGGTGCCCAGACAAAGCCGAGTGAAGACGAGGCTTTAGTCGAGGGAGAAACTCCGGCCAGCATGACTCGAAATCTTAGAAACTCCGGCCAGCCGGTTCGTATGATTTATGGTATAATTTTTTTCATGATAGGCGATAGGGCCACAGCATTTGTTTACAAGGATAATAAAGTTTTAATGATTTTTCGTCACAAAAACGATAATGAGTATTATGTTTTACCAGGAGGTCATGTCGAAGAAGGTGAGACATTAGCTTATGCTACAACCCGTGAGTTATTAGAAGAAACATCAATTAAGGCCGACTTTGATAAAAAACTCTTTTCTTTGATAGACATAAATGGAAGAACACATCATATTTGTTTATGTAAATACATTTCCGGTGTACCAAAATTGGCAAATGATAGCGTTGAGGTGGGAAGGGCATCAGAAAAAAATATTTATAATCCAATGTGGGTTGATGTAAAAGAAATAAAAAACCTAACTATTTGGCCAGAACAAACAAAAGATTTTTTAATCAAATATTTCAAATAAATAGTTTTATTATAAATTGGCTTACAAAAAAATTCCCCAATGCTCAATTTTGGGGAATTTTTTATCTAATAAATTTTTAACTCAAATTAAAACCCAAACAAATTCTTAAAGAAATTACCAATCGCTCCAAAGAAGCCTACGGGCTTTTTTGCTGGAGCATTAGTGTTTGTCTGATTAACCTGAGTGATAATTGAAGATGCTACGACTGAGTTTCCATTTACTGTTCCCTGAATCATTACATTATTTCCAACTGCAATATTTGAAATGGTAACTATATTTTGACCTTGCGTGATTTTTGCATTTGTTGCATCTATTGTATAGGTGACGTTGCTTTTGTTTGTAACAGTTATTGTCGAGCCATTAATTGCTGATATTGTCCCGGCAATTACAGGTTGTCCATTTCCCTGAATTGTTGATGAAGAAAAATTTCTTTGATCTCCATTTTGATTTTGCATTCTGTTTTGTCCGTTATTAATAATTCCATCACGGATTAAAGTTGCAGTGATATTTGTACCACTAATTGTACCTTGAACTAGTATTGTATCGCCGACAGAAATATTTGAAACTGAACTTGTTGCATTACTTTTCATTACAGTTGCACTTGATGCGTCAACAGTATATGTGACACTGGAAACTGGTTGTGTAGATGTCGCTTTATTTTTTTGACCAAAAGCAAAACCTTGTCTTCCAGTTACAATAATACTATTGCCACTTATGGAAGAAACTGTCCCAACAATTGTTGGTTTTATTTCTTGACCAACTCCTCTTGGCCCAGTTCCATGGCCAGCATATCTAGGTGTATTTGTTGATGTTGTCGCTGCCAATGCTGGAGCTGTAATTAGTCCTAATCCAATAATCGCTAATACCAAACCAATAGAAACATATTTTTTATTACTCATAAATTTAAATATTATTTTAATAAACTGTAGACAATCGATTATGTCTGACCTTAAATATTAATACGGTAACTTTTATATGTTGGGTGCAAATATAATATTTTCTTTGCAAAAAAGGCAAAAATCGCTTAATATTCAGCTGTGTTTAAGCCATTGTAGCTCAGTCGGTAGAGCACGTCATTGGTAATGACGAGGTCACCAGTTCGATCCTGGTCAATGGCTCTGCTGGGAGGTGCCACCTTAGCTCAGTTGGTAGAGCACGTCTTTCGTAAAGACGGGGTCCCCAGTTCGATCCTGGGAGGTGGCTCATGAAAGAGGAAATAAATAAAAAAATTCAAGAGTTAGAAAAAGAGATGCAGGCTCCGGATTTTTGGGCTGACAAAAATAAGGCACAAGCAATATTGAAAGAGCTTAATTTTCTAAAATCTGAAATTCTTGGTAAAGATAAATATAATAAAGGACATGCCATAATGACAATTTTTTCTGGTGCGGGTGGAGATGATGCGGAAGATTTTTCTAGGATATTGTTTGAAATGTATTCAAAATATTTTATTAAAAATAATTGGGATTATAAAATATTAGACGAAACAGAGAATGACCATGGCGGCTACCGAAATATTACTCTTGAAATTTTAGGCCCAAACGCATATGGATTATTAAAGCACGAATCTGGAGTTCATCGTCTTGTAAGACTTTCTCCGTTTAATTCAAAAAATTTGAGGCAAACTTCTTTTTCTTTAGTAGAAGTAGTACCAAAAATAGAAAAAGATGGAGATATTGAAATACCAGAAAGTGATTTAAAAATTGAAACATCAAAAGCTGGTGGTCCAGGAGGACAGAATGTAAATAAACGCGAGACTGCAGTGAGAATTACTCATATCCCCACAGGAATATCTGTTCGCGGTGCCTCAGAGAGGTCGCAGTTACAAAACAAAGAAAAAGCAGTTCAAATTCTCAAAGGTAAATTATTTAAATTAAAAGAAGAAGAAAATATAACCAGACATGCAGGTTTGCATATTAGTAAAACGATGTCTATAGAATGGGGGAGTCAGATTCGTTCCTATGTTTTTCATCCATACAAAATGATTAAGGATCATAGAACAAATATTGAAACAAATAATATTGACAAAGTACTTAATGGTGAGCTCAATGAATTTATTGATGCGGAGAAAAGCTTGAATTAAAGATAAAAGGCTAGTTTTTCAGAGCAAAGCTGGCCTTTTATCTTGTCTCAGTACGTCTTGGGTGATATAATGAATCTAATGATAGTTTTTGATAAAGTTACAAAAATATACCCAGATGGCACAATTGCTTTGGAAGGAGTGAGTTTGATTATTGAACCAAAAGAATTTGTTTCCATAGTTGGCCATTCGGGGGCTGGAAAAACAACTCTTGTAAAGATGCTTTTATCTGAAGAAAAACCTAGCTCAGGCAAGGTTTTTTATGAATCTTTAAACGTAAATCACCTAAAAAAGCACGAAATTCACCATTTTAGACGAAAAATAGGCACAGTTTTTCAAGATTTTAAACTTTTACCAAACAAAACCGTTTATGAAAATATAGCTTTTGCTATGGAAATGTCTGGAAGATGTGACGATGAAATTTGTGCTGATGTCCCACATGTATTAAATTTGGTGGATTTGACCAACAAGTCTTATAATTTTCCTCATGAGCTTTCTGGTGGAGAAAAACAAAGAGTTGCGATAGCTCGTGCGATTGTGAATCAGCCGGATATTATCGTCGCCGATGAGCCAACAGGGAATCTTGACCCAATAAACACAAATGAAATTATTCAGATTTTGAAAAAGATAAATGATCTTGGTACCACAATTATTCTCACAACCCACAATAAAGGAGTTATAGATTCACTTGGCAAAAGGGTAATAACAATGGAAAAGGGTAAAGTTGTTCGTGATGATAAGACGGGCAAATATGTTTTATAGTTGATATAATATAATTATGATTTGGCTTGCTACAAAAAGAATATTTAAATCAGGATTACAAAATTTTATAAGAAATGGTTTTGTTTCACTGTCTTCCGTTTTAGTTATGACGGTTACACTTTTTATACTTACATCAATCATTTTACTCGGGGGTTTTTTAAACTACAGTTTGGATCAAGTAAAAGGCAAAGTTGATGTAAATGTTTATTTTGTTACAACTGCATCAGAAAATGATATTTTGTCGGTTAAAAAATCACTTGAAGCGTTGCCAGAGGTTTCATCTGTTGAATTTATTTCAAGCGACCAAGCCTTAGTAAATTTCAAAGATAAGCATCAAAATGACAATCTTACCCTGCAAGCTTTAGATGAGTTGGGCGCAAATCCTCTTGGAGCAACTTTAAATATAAAAGCCAAAGACCCATCGCAATATGCTGGTATTGCAAAATATTTGTCTGATGCAAGTGATAACACTCTTTCTCAGAATGGTTCCAATATTATAGATAAAGTTAATTATTCTCAAAATAAAATAGTTATCGACCGATTGTCAAAAATTATTGATTCAGTAAATGTCTTGGGAATTTGGTTTGCAATTATTTTTATTCTCATTTCGATTATTGTCACTTTTAATACAATTCGTCTCACTATCTTTATGGCCCGTGATGAAATATCAGTTATGAGACTTGTTGGTGCATCAAGTACATACGTAAAAGGACCATTTATAGTAAGTGGACTTTTGTGTGGCATTATTTCGGCAATAATTATTTTATTAGCTTTTGCTCTTATTACTTTTACAATTAATCATTATTACGGCGAATATTTTATGGGATTCGATTTATTTTCGTATTATCTAAATCATTTCTTAGCCATATTTAGCTCAATTCTTGGTGGTGGTATTATTTTTGGTTCTATCGCAAGCTATCTAGCTGTACAAAAGTATTTGAAGAATTAAATTTACTTAATTATAAAAGGCATTTTGGCTCAATAGTCAAGATGCCTTTTAATCTATCTGTGCAGGCAGGCTTGAATATTTACTACTTTTCAAGTATTCTTTAGTTTATTGCGGGATCGTCTAATGGTAGGACATATGCCTCTGGAGCATGGAATCTTGGTTCGAGCCCAAGTCCCGCAGCTTTTCACCGTAAAGTTTTTTGGTGCGTTTAGACATTAAAATAAGTTTGATTTAAAAAAATAAAATACGTCAGTGAAAATATAAAGATAAATATTACATTAATAATTTAATTTAATTTACGTAGCGGAATCTTTATCTATGAATAATAAAAATCAACAATCTGTAATTTTTTCCTGTAGTCATATCTCAAAAAAATTTGAACTAGTAGAGGTCTTAAGGGATATATCTTTTACTATTTCAAAAAATGAAAAAATCGGTTTGACTGGTCCAAATGGTTCTGGAAAAACAACTTTATTAAAAATAATTGCAAATAATTTAGAAAAAGATAACGGTGATATCTCTTATTCTAAAAAACTCAAAATTAAATATCTTCCCCAAATACATTTAGAAAGTGAAAAGCTTAGTGGTGGGGAAATTGCAAAAAAAATCCTTACACCCATAATGTCATCTGATGCAGACCTATTTATTCTTGATGAACCAACAAACAATCTTGATTTTGATGGATTAAAAATGCTTGAAAATTTCATCAATAAAAGCGCAAGAGCTTTTTTAATAGTTTCTCATGACAGGGCTTTCTTAGATAAAATTGTGACAAAGATTGTTGAGATAGATATTATTACAAAATCATCCTTTATTTATGAAGGAAACTATTCAAATTACACCGAGCAAAGAAAAGCAAAAATTGAAAGACAATGGAAAGAATATAATGATAAGGTTGATAAAACAAAAAAAATTTCTACCAACATAGAATTAAAATCTAACTGGCTTAAAAAAATAGAATCCCAGAAAAAAGGTAAAAAAGCAAAAGAAGATGATTCCACAAATGTACACTGGAAAGGAGCTGATGGAAAAGCGGCAAGGCGTCTTAAAATAACGAAAGATAAACTTAAAAGGTATGAAGAAAATTCAAGCGATGTAGTTAAACCAGTATACGAATTGCCCCTCAAGATTGTATTTGATAACGAAAAAGGTGGTGTCAAGGTATTTAATATCAAAGATGCTGAAAAGAAAATTGGTATAAGAAAAATTGGCCCAATAAATCTTTCAATTAGTTATGGTGACAGATTTCATATTATTGGAAATAATGGAACAGGAAAAACCACATTATTAAAAATAATTACTGAAGAAATAAAAGCTGACTCTGGAACAGTTGAAAAAGGAGAAAATATTAAAATTGGATATATTTCTCAGGAAAGGTGGCTGAATAGATCTGATAAAAAAGTAATAAATGAATTTCTAGAAATAACAAAAATACCAGAGACAGAGGCTAGGAAGTTACTTAACAGATTCAGAATTACAACTGAAGATGTAAAAAAACATATTTCTTTTCTTAGTCCGGGTGAATATTCTCGCTTGATAATTGCTGAGCTTGTAGCCATGAAACCAAATTGTATTATTCTTGATGAACCAAGCAACCACCTCGATTTAGAAGCTACTGAAGAACTAGAGAATGGCCTAAGGAAATACAGCGGTACTCTTATTGTAGTAAGTCATGATAGGTATTTTGTTGAGAAAATAAAACTTAACAAAACTTTTGATTTAAATAATATTTCATCAAAAATATAACTGGACAGACACTCATGACATATTTTAAAACCACTTCGTTCAAATAATAAAATATATGCTAAAATAAAATTATGATTAATCATAAAATAATCATTATTGGAGATGCTGGTCGTGGAAAAACAACCTTAGCTTCGGAACTTTCAAAAAAACTCAGGATAAATAATTATTCAACAGATGATTTTTATTATGAGATAAAATTTACCAAACCAAGGGACAGAAAAGAAGCCGTTAATAAAATTAATCAGATTTATAAAGGTGATAAATGGATTGTCGAAGGGACAACACATTGGCTGTTGGAAGAAGGTTTAAATTCTTCTGATATAATAATTTATCTTAAATATAATAATATTTTTTCTCAATGGTTTACTATTTTAAAAAGACACTTCGAAAGAAATGATAAAAGTTTTATAGCAACCATCAAATTAATGAAGCACGTTTTTTATAAAAGATATGGGCTTAGTTACAAAAAAGGGAAACCAACTCACATGGATGTTATAAAGCCTTATAAAAATAAGTTGATTATTCTATCTTCATTTAAGGATATCAATGATTTTATAGATAAAAAAATATTTAAATAATTCGCTTGTTTTTATCGTGTAAAAAAGTTATTATTCGTTTCTAAACTATCCAAATATATGGACCTCACAATTTCAGTAAAAGATTCTATATTAAATGTCAGAGTCGTTATACTTGCTCATACAAAAAATGGTTATTTGTTTGAAAAAAATCCAGATGGTTATTTATATTTTGTTGGTGGAAGAATAAAGATAAATGAAACTTCTGAAGAAGCTGCAAAAAGAGAGTTTTTTGAAGAAACAGGTATTAAAGTTGATAAAGTTAATTTCAAAACCACACTTGAGAATTTTTTTGTTTTTGAGAATGAAAAGAAATTTCATGAAATATGTTTTTTTTATGAAGTGCCAGATGAACTAAAGATAAATGTTAAAGAATTTAAGCTAGTAGAATGTCCCATTTCAGAATTTGCCAAAACTGATATTAGACCAAAAATTATGAAAGACTATATTTTATCGAATGATAATAAACCACACGTTATTTATAAAGATTATACAAAAACACGAAATCTATTATGAAAAAGATTTATTTTGTAAGACACGGTGAATGCGAGGGGAACGCTGGCCTGATTCGTTCATCAGAAGAGTCACCCCTTACAAAGAAAGGGCAAAAACAAGCAGGTATTGTTGCAAAAAGATGTGCGAAACTTCCAATTGAAATTGTTATATGTAGCACAATGGTGCGGGCAAAACAGACCGCTGATATTATTTTGGAGAAAGCAAAGAAACCGATTGAGTACTCAGATTTATTTGTTGAACGTCGTAGAGCAAAAGAGGCATACAATGTACCAAAAGATGACCCAAAGGGTCTAGAAGCAGAAAAAATTTTTTTTGCCAATTTTCATCTTCCAGGCTATCGCTACTCTGATGAAGAAAATTTTGATGATTTGAAAAAAAGGGCAGTGAAGGCTTTAAAATTATTAGAAGATATGCCCGAGGAACACATTCTTGTTGTTACACATGGTTTTTTTATGAGAGTTGTTATGGCATATGCACTATTTGGTAAAAAGCTTACCGGAGATGAATGTGCAAGATTTGTTCATAAACTTCACATGGAAAACACTGGAATTACAGTTTTTGGTTATGATAAAGAACAAAAATATTCGCCTTGGTGGTTGTGGATTTGGAACGACCATGCGCATTTGGACTAAATATTTTTATGTTATTATTAATTCATGAAATCAAACAGAAAAATTATATTTGATATAAAACAAAAAAATGGTAAGTCAAAAGTAAATTTAAATAAACTTTTAAATAAATGGCAGAAAAAGTTGCAGATGACTGATTGGGAACTTGATTTGCAGATAGTTGATTTTAAAAGAACAGACTATCGCCAAAGTGGAGATTTTATTGCAAATCCAAAGAAGAAAACTGCTTCAATTCTCATGACATGGAATCCATTTCGAGGAGATGAGGAATACACGCTTGTTCATGAATTGATTCACGTTTTACTATATGATTATGACAAATCTTGCGAAAATGAGTTAATAAAAAATAAAGCTTCAAAAGCTAAGCATGATTTATATTTGGAAAAGTTAGAAAATTTAGCACACTATTTAACAAGAATTTTATTAGGCCGTTCGGATAGATAAAATTAAAATCATATGAAAATTAAATCGACTTATACAGATAGTGATGGTAGAAAAATTGACTACATTTATTATGAAGGGATTGATCCAACGAAAGATTTAAAAGGCAGAAATCTTAAAGGTGTTCATGCTTTTTGTTTTTGTGGAGATAAATTTGTTTTAGTTTATGCGAATAAAACAAAAAAGTGGACTCCGCCAGGTGGTGGCATAGAAAAAGGAGAAACATATGAAGAAGCAGTTATTCGTGAGGTAAAAGAGGAATCAAATATGAAAGTCTTACATCAAGAACTTATCGGGTTTTGTGATTTTTATGAACCAACTGGTATAACAAGAACAACTCGTTCGTTTTGTATTGTTGAGCCGTATGGTCCATTTGTTTCTGATCCAGATGAAGATATCACAGAAATAAAATTAATTGATCCAAAAGATTATAAAGAATATTTTTATTGGCAGGAAATTGGCGACAGAATCATGAAAAAAGCAGTTGAATTGAATAAGAAAAAATAATTTAATAAATATATTAAATTATGTTAAAATAACACTATGGAAACCACAGAACAAAAACCAGACAAGAAAAACAAGATATTCTATATAGTGATGTTCTCACTCATTATTCTTTCTGTTGCTGTAACTTTTTTAAAAATAGTTATTTTGAAAAATTATCAAATTGTTAGTCAGGTTTCTTGTGATCCAAAAATAGAAAAATGTTTTATGAGTATTTGCGATCCGACAACTGACGAAGCTTGCTCTGCTGCCTCATCTACTACAGAACGAATTACATATTATAAAAATATAAGCAAAAAAGCCGAAACAATTTTCCTTTGCGAACAAACCACAGAAAAAATTGGCTGCAATGAAGAGTTGTCTTGCACGACAAGGGAGAAAGATTGCACATATTCATATTGTAATCCATCCACGCTTGCAGAAGGTGAACAATGTGCAGAATAATGCTATGTTATTTAGGTGGGTAAATTATTAAAAATGACCAAACAAAAAAACATAAATTTAGAATTAGAAAGCGGATTCAGAGATTATTTGCCAGAGGAAATGATTATCCGTCAAATGATGTGCGATAAAATTCGTGCAACTTTCGAGCGTTTTGGTTTTTTGCCACTAGACACTCCTGGTATTGAAAAAGAAGAAGTTTTGACAGGTGGGGACGCCAATTTTAGCAAGCAGATTTTTCGCGCTGGCCTAAAAGGTGGTGATGAAAATTTGGCCCTAAGATTTGACCTTACAGTGCCTCTCGCCAGAGTTGTGTCTCTTTATCAAGACAAGCTTCCAAGGCCATTTAAACGCTATCAGATGGGTAAATGCTGGAGAGGTGAGCGACCACAAGCCGGCCGTTTTCGAGAGTTTGTACAGTTTGATGCAGATATTGTTGGCTCTGCCAGAATGAGTGCGGACGCCGAAATTGTGGCACTTATGTATGAGGTGATGATTGCTCTTGGATTGAAAAATTTTCAAATAAAAATAAATAATCGCAAAATTTTAAACGGACTAAGTGATTTTATTGGTTATGACAGCAAATCAAACGCTGATGTTTTGCGCATCATTGATAAACTAAAAAAAATTGAATGGAATGGTGTTGTAAAAGAATTGAAAGAGGTTGTGAAGCTTGATGAAAGTCAAATTGATAAACTAAAACAATTTTTGGATTTTCGTTCTCTACCATTTTCAGAAACTATTAATAAAATTTCGGAGTTAATGAGTGGCTCAGCGGTAGCGATGGAAGGAATAAATGAATTAATTGAAATGACTAAAAATATTTCAGCTCTTGGTGTACCAGAAAAATCTTGGCAGATAGATCTTTCAATTGCTCGTGGTTTTGGGTATTATACTGGTCCTGTTTTTGAGACTGTTCTTACAGATTTACCTTCAATCGGGAGTGTTTTGTCTGGTGGAAGATATGACGACCTAGTTTCTCGTTTCAGCGCGCAAAATCTTCCGGCTGTTGGAGCTTCTGTCGGAGTTGACCGTCTTTTTGTCGGAATGGAAAAACTTGGTTTAATAAAAAAGAGCAAAACTCTTACAAAAGCTATAGTTCTAAATTTTGATAAAGAATCTGAAGATTATTGTCAGAAGATAGTTACAATGTTGAGAAAAAATAATATTGATTCTGAAATTTATCTTGGAAAAGAAATAAATTTGAAAGGTCAGTTGTCATATGCTTTGACCCAAGAAATCCCAGTTGTTTTGATAGCAGGGGATAAAGAAAAACAAACAAACACTGTGCAAATAAAAAATGTCATATCTCGCGAACAAACTGAAATTTCTTTTGAAGATGTTCCAAAGATGGTGACAGAAATACTTACAAAAATTTAAAGAACTAGATGAAACTAGATAAAAATATTGAGGTTGAATTAAGAGCATTGATAGATGAAAAACAATTTATTGAATTAAATCGTTTTTTGGCAAAAAATGGAAAATATCTTGGTGAGGATCATAAAGATTCACATTTTTTTATTTTGCCTAATAAATTACTTAAAGTTACTGATAACATTTCAAAAAATAATGCTAAAATCACATTGAAACTTCAAGAGATTGGTATAGGTAGTGATTTTGAAGAAATTGATGTAAACTTTTCTCGTGAGGACGCTGATAAAATAATAAAAATATTTAAACTTCTTGGTTTTACTAATCACATGTACTCTTATCAAAATCGTCACAATTATTTGTATAAAAATGTTGAATTTGCAATCAAGTATACTCAAAGCTGGGGTTTTCATTGTGAGATGGAGATAATGGTAAATAATAAAAAAGAAGTAACAAAAGCATTAAAAGAAATGGGTGTAGTGGCTTCCGAATTAGGACTTAAAATTATGTCTGATGATGAATTGAAAAAATTTATCACAAAAATCCATGGTGGTTGGAATAGGGGCTCTTATACTAAAGAAGAAATTAAAAACAAAAAATTTTAAAAAACGAAGAGACTCCCTTCGTTTTTGCTTATATATGGTGGTATGTCGGTAATATTTCCAAAAGAAAAAACACCAGTCTTGAAAAAGTTGGTGGTTTTTCTTTTGGAAATATTTGTGTATAATTGTTGGATGGAAACAAAAACGATTAATTTTGGAGAACATTTAACAATAGATGGATATAATGGAAACTTTGATAGACTGAATGATAAAGATCTAGTATTAAAGGTATTAAATGATTTACCAGAAATTCTTGGTATGAAAAAACTCTCAAAACCAGAAGTCTATTTTGCACCAGATAATGATAAAAATGATCCAGGTGGATGGAGTGGTTTTGTTGTTATTGCAGAAAGTCATATATCATTACACACTTTTCCGAAACGTCTTTTTATAAGCGCTGATGTATATACATGTAAATCAAATTTAGATTCAAAAACAATAATAGACTATTTTACCGAAGCTTTTAAATTATCAGATGCGGAAACAAATTTTATTAAGCGCGGCACAAGGTATCCGTTAAAGAATCTAATTTAATTATTTTTGTCTAATTACCCTTACAATATGATTCCTGCATTTCCTAATTTTAAAAAAATTGATATTGAAGATAGAAAAATCATCGAGTCGTACACCTACCAGTATAAGCCTTATTCGGATTTTAATTTTACGAGTTTGTGGGCGTGGGACGTAATTGGTAAACGTATGGTTTCTACGTTGAATGGAAATCTAGTTGTACGATTTACCGATTATGAGACAAGTGAAATTTGTTTTTCTTTTCTAGGTAATAACAAACCCAAGGAAACAGCGCAAGAACTAATATATTTTGCTGAAAAATCTGGGATATCTCCGATTCTTCGATTTGTACCTGAAGAATCAATAAATGGACTAGAAAGCCACGATTTTAAAGTTGAAGAGGACAGAGACAATTTTGATTATATTTTTTCAACTTCACAAATAGCTATTTTTAGAGGTGCAAAATATAAAACAAAAAGACAGGAGGTAAATAAATGCTTAACTTTGTATCCAAATATAGTTTTTAAATCTGAAAATTTCATAAATTCTATTGTTCGTGAGCATATTATTAATTTATTGCAAAAATTGACAGTAAGAAAAGAATCAAATTCTGAAACAGAAAATCTAGGTCTTGAGAGTGAAAAAAAGGCGCTTAATAAAATATTACAAATGGAAAATAAAAACCTCGTAATTTTTACCTGTTATTTAAATGATAATCTTATAGGTTTTGAGATTGATGAGATATTGCCACAAAAATACGCTGTAGCTCATTTTTCTAAAGTTGATCCTTTGTATAAGGACATTAATGTTTTCTTAAATAAAAAACTATCCCAACATTTAAAAAATGAAGGCGTAGAATTTTGTAACTGGGAACAAGATTTAGGTATTGAAAATTTAAGAAAATCAAAAATAAGTTATCGCCCAATAAGTTTCCTAAAAAAATACAAGGTTTCTTTTATTGATAAATAATATATAATATAAACCATGACTTGGTTTTTTATAGCTCTAATTGGTACATTTTTCTACGCTTGCACAAATCATTTAGACAAAATACTTCTAGAAAAGTATTTTAAGGGTGGAATAGGTACACTTTTTCTTTTTTCTGCTATTTTTTCTGTTTTGGCTCTTCCATTCTTGCTCTTAGCCGACCCGTCAATATTTAACGTTAGCTTAAGTAATATGTTGGTTTTAGTTGTAGTAGCTATCTTCCATTTATTAGTGTTGTGGTTTTATTTAATAGCTTTAAAACATGATGAAGCATCAGTTGTAATTGTGTTTTATCAATTAGTACCTATATTTGCATACATATTAGGATATTTAATTTTGGGGGAAAATCTTACTAAATTACAACTAATAGCTATGGCATTAGTGATTTTTGGAACCACTATAGTTTCTTTCGAGATAGATATAGATAATAAGTTTAAACTTCGCCGAAAAGTAGTTCTCCCAATGCTTGCGGCAGCTTTTTTTTGGGCAGCTGGTGAAACTGTATTTAAAATGGTTGCTCTTGAAGAGAATGTCGTTAGATCCCTTTTTTGGGAAAATTTAACATTAGCTGTAGTTGGAATCTTAATATTTATATTTATTCGCAAGTACCGAGAAAACCTTTTACTGGCAATTAAAAATAATTCAAAAAAAATTTGGGCTTTTAATTTTTTAAATGAAGCTTTGTATGTTCTTGGCAATGTTATTTTTTCATTTGTAGTTATAATGGCTCCTGTGTCACTTGTTCTATTAACAAATTCTTTTCAACCAGTTTTTGTGCTTGCTATAGGAATATTTCTAACAGTCTTTTTCAAAAATATAGCATCTGAAAAAATACAAGCTAAACATTTATGGCAGAAGATTTTTGCTATTTGTATAACAGGAATTGGAACATACTTACTTTTTATGAAATAAGTCTTTATTTTAACTTCACGTGATGAATTATATTTGATATAATCTATTTACTTCTATGAAAATATATTTTCGCGATCATTTCTTCTTTTTAATACTTATTTTAGGTGTATTTTTTGTTGTTGTTTTTTCTTACCATCGTTTTATGGTTAAGCATGATTATATCGTTGGTTATCATGGTTCATGTGATCCGGCTACAGGGAAGTGTTTTATGAGTTGTGATGATGATGCATGCACAAAGCCAGACTATTATTCTAAAATGCAAAAATATGAACCAGATTTATATAAAGAATGTGGAATCGATATAACAGACTGCGCGACTTCTAATATTTGTCTTCCGACTGACCGTAAATGTTCTATAACATATTGTAACAAAGTAACCAGTAATAATGATAATACTTGTCAGACACTAGTGGATACACAAATAAACACCCAAACTAACCTTATTAATGATTCAAATAATATAAATATATGATTTGTTATTTATACTCTGCACCAACATATCTTTTATTCTCTCATGATGTTCCAGCATTATTGTATTATGCTCAAATTCCAGCAACAATAATAGCTCTTTTGTTGGGCTTTTATATTTTTTTGAATGGCAAAAAAATATTATTAAATCGTCTTCTCTTTTTAATCACAATTCTTTTTTCGCTCTGGATATTTACAACACTTATTGTGTGGGCTGGTAATGACGGAGGTCTAATGGCTTTTGTTTGGCCATTTTACAATTTAATTCTTGGCCTTATTGCCATATTCAGTATTTATTTTATATACGTGTTTTTGGATAAAAAAAATGTTTTAGTTCGAATTAAAATCATTTTTTTAACATTGCTTGCTCCTATTTTAATTTTAGCACCTACTAATTTTAATGTAGGCGGTTTTAACATAACAAATTGTGATGCTTTCGATTTTGAATCTCTGTCGCTGAAAACTTATGCAAGCTCTCTTGGTTTTTTGGCTATGATTTGGATATTGATTTTGCTTATCCGTAAATATCGTACCTCAGATTCTAGTTTTAAAAAACAAGTAATTCTCATGGGGGCGGGTATTGAATTGTTTCTTTTTTCCTTTTTTGGTATGGAATTTGTTGCAACTTATCTCACAAAAACAGGAGTGTTGCCAAATTCAGAAATTGAAATATACGGACTTTTTGGAATGGTAATATTTATGATCTATATCAGTATTCTCATTGTCAAATTTAAAACATTTAATATTAAACTTATTGGTGCACAAGCTCTTGTTTGGGCATCAGTTATCTTAATTGGTTCCCAATTCTTTTATTTACAAGATTCTAGTTTAACTGTAAAAATATTAACATCAATTACTTTAGTTATTTCTAGTATTCTCGGTCTTATTCTTGTTCGCTCTGTAAAAAAAGAAGATATTTTGAATGAAAAACTTTTAGTAGCAAATGATGGGCAAAAAAATCTTATTCACATTATGAATCACCAGATTAAAGGATATCTCGGTATAAACAGAAACATATTTGCGGAACTTTTGACAGACGATTATGGCAAAGTCCCAGAAGAAGCAAAGGATTTAATTATGAAAGGAAAGGAAAATTCTGAGGGTGGAGTGGAATATGTTACTGGTATTTTGAGAGGTGATAGTGCCGAAAGCGGTTCGCTTACTTTTGATATGAAGCCAGTTGATTTTAAAGAAATAGTTTCCGTTGTTATAGAAAAAATAAAAGGAGCAATTGAAAAGAAAGGTTTGAAACTTAGTGTGGATATTGCAAATGGAGCATATAATATTTTGGGTGATAGCATTCAACTTGGGGAAGCAGTCAGAAACTTGATAGAAAATTCTATGCACTATACGCCAAGTGGAGAAATATCAATTCGTTTGAAACAAGCCGGTGGAAAAGTCCTTTTGTCTGTAAAAGATACTGGTGTTGGAATTAAAAAAGAAGACAAAGATAAATTATTTAAAGCAGGTGGTGTTGGCAGTGAATCAATAAAAATAAATGTAAATAGTTCTGGATATGGTTTGGCTTTTGTAAAAGGTGTTGTTGAAAAACATAAAGGTAAAGTTTGGTTTGAGTCTGCTGGTGCTGGAAAGGGAAGCACTTTCTTTGTGGAGTTGCCGGTGAAATAGGAAGATAGATTAAAAGTTTCAAGTTTGAAAGTTAAAAGTAGATAAATAAAGCAAGGCGGGGCGACGAAGTCGCCCCGCATTTTGTATTTTTCTACATTAAATTTTATTTTTTTATGTTAATATATTTATTATAACTGCATGATATAATCTTAACGTGAACAAAATAAATATTTACATTGATGGCAATAACTTATATCGTTCAGCCAAAGAGCTGGGTTTTGAAATTGATTATAAGAAATATCGAGGATGGCTTCGTCAGAAATACAATCCAGCATTAGTCTATTTATTTATTGGGCTTGTGCCTGAGAGAGTAAAATTCTACGAGCATCTTCAAAGTTGTGATTATATTTTAGTTTTTAAACAAACAGTTTCAATTGGAGAAAAAATCAAAGGAAATTGTGATGCGGAACTGGTATTGAAGACTGTATCTGATTTTTATGAAAAATCTTTTTCTTCTTGCATGTTAATAACTGGTGATGGTGATTTTGGTTGTCTGGTTGAGTTTTTGCAGGAGAAAAAATCAATTAAAAGCATAATAGCACCTGATAAGAAAAAGTGTTCTATTTTATTAAAAAATAAAAATATTGAAATAACTTTTTTAAACGACTTATATCATAAGTTTTCAAATAAGCTGTAAGGCGTTAAAAACCTTTTTGCTCTAAATCTGTGATAAAAGAAAAAGCCCCCAATACAGACGAATCTGTATCGGGGTCTCTTTCGTAGTGATATCAGTATTATATCATAGACTGTTATAATTATGCAATAGGTGCTAATTATTATAGTAATCAACAAAAAAGCACTCATCAAGAGAGCTACTTTGTTATGCCTGCCTTCAGCTTAGGTAATCCTTAATTGAGTATTAGTCAAAAATTGTGTCTTTGCTCGCAAAGACATGGTAATTCAAACCTGGATTGCTTTGTCACTTTGTTCCTCGCAAAGACAAATCACTACCCGGCTTGCTTTTTATGTAAAAATATTGCATACTCTATGTATTAAGTATTATTAACTAATTATAAAAAAATGGTCCCGTTAGAGATAGGAAATCTGTGATTTCCGTTGTACTATTGGAGCCAAGCAAGTCAATAATATATTTATAAAATAATTTGATTAAAGTGCCAATACATAACGCTTTAATCTCTAACGGGATGGGAAATTTTAATCGAGGAGGTGGAGGATTTGGCGGTGGTAATAGAGGTGGTTTTGGAGGTAGAAGAGATGGTGGGAGGCCAAGTTTTAGAAGAGAAGACAGAGGCCCAGTCACAATGACAAAAGTCACATGTGATGCTTGTAAAAAGCCCTGTGAGGTCCCATTTAAGCCTACAGCAGGCAAACCAGTGTATTGTAATGATTGCTTTAGAAGCCAAGGCGCAGGTCAAGACAGAGCTCCTAGAAGAGACTTTAATGATAGACCAGCTCGACCAAGTTTCCCAGCAAATGATTCATCACCAGTAAACAACGATGTAAAAAAGCAGTTAGAATCATTGAATTTTAAACTAGACAAACTTATTGCTTCCATTGAGAATCTTTCAGGAACACATTCAGCAAAAAAAGAAGTTGTTAAAAGCATGATAGTTTCTTTACCCAAAAAAGAAATAAAAAAAGTTGTTAAAAAGAAAGGGAAGAAATAAGAATACAGTATATAGAATAAAGTATTTAGTAAAATAAAAATACAAAGGGCGGCTCGCTTACGAGCCGTCCTTTTTATTGTCTATTTACAAAAATCTTATTATGTATTAGATTAAGGGAGAAGGAACGTTAAAACTAAATAAAAGGAGGCTGTATGAAAACAGCACTTATATTCGTGGTATTTGTAGCAATATCTACAGTAGCCGGGGCCTTAATATTAATGCTACATGAGAACAAGAAGATAAGATTTTTTGTCGACTTGTTTACCGTGTTAGCGTTCTTATTTTTTCTGGTCAAAATCGTGATGTGTATTGATCAGAACAGCTGGTTAACGCCTCAAGGCTGGATGTATTTTTGTGGTTTGGTGGCCGCCTTTTTAGGCGCTCAAGCTGTGAAAATCGAATTTAAGGGGGAATTAAAAATTCCTCCTAGCGCGTGGAAATTATGATTTTGGACGGCCGCTTCGCGGTCGTCCTTTTTTTTATTGATACTGGATATAAATAGGCGATGGAGTTAATTTTAATACTTCTTCTGGCGTCATCATACCAGTGCTTGGTTTCCACAAATCATTTTTATAGAAAAGTTTAAAACCTGTAAACTGAACTGGTTCTTTGTAAATATATTTTGTGTAGCTTGCAAGTTTGTGATCTTTTGGACCCCATCCATCCATATCCATAATTATTTGCACTTCGGGTACAGTTTTAATTAATTTATAATTTGTAACCATTTCTTGTCTGTAGCGGTGAATTACTAAAACTTTTGGCGGAAGATTATTTTCATCAACTATTTTTGCCAAATAATCAATAATATAATTTATATCTGTCGCATCATATGTTCCGACATATTCAAAACCAGGGCGCTGCCCATTTTTCATAGAAAACTCAGGGTCAATAGAAATATGAACTTGTGGCATTTTAATATATTTATCAAGTAATGGAAGTTCATCTTGTATCGTGCTTAAACCTACCTGTATATCAAGTATTACGATAGCATTGATTTTTTTAGCCATCGTTACCACTTTATCTATTTCAGAATCGGGCATGCGTAATCTATATTTTTTATCTACGCCAGGAAGACCTTGAGCTGTTACAGCGATGTAGTGAAGTGCTGGAATTGCTGGTGTTTCTGGATCCGCGTCAGTCCATTTTTGCGTATCTGCTTGTAATCTTGTTAACATTTCTTCTTCTGGATATTGCCCCAAAACCCCCATGCTTTTTGATGAAAGATTTCCATAATAAGCCACTATGCGATTGAAGGGTAATATTGCCCCAGCATTTGGGTAAACAGTTTTTACTGGCCAAAGACTTTTTTTTGTAGTTGATGCAGTGGAAGTTGCAGACGTCGTTGAAGCAAGAGTGCTCGTTGCAGTGCTTGTAGCAATATGAGCAAGCATATTTAATCTTCTGTCGTATTCTTTTACATCAAGCTGGGAAATTTTTTTAATGACATTCCCATCAGCATCAACTTTATAAGAAGTACTTCTACCAAAAATAAAAATGAAAAGTATTAAAATCAGCAAACATGAAATACTAATTACAAGCCAATTTTTTTTACTAGCCCTATGTGAATTTTCACTTTTTTTAAATTTTAACATAATGTTTATTTATTTAACCTGGATTGTTCCTTACAGGAACTGTACACCTTTCACATTTTGATTACAAAACATTCAAGGTCTTGCGGAAGCAAAGACTTTTGCTTCCTCACATTTTACTCGCAAAGACCAATTCTTAGAAAATTCTTTAATGGGTTTTTTATTATTTTTGACATAATATATTTTATATTAGTCTAACATAGTTTGCTTCGCACAAAAACTAAATATTTAAGAATATTTTTTCCAAATCAAATTTTGTAACTTCTGGATTTGTTGTGTAAATATAAATATCTTGAACTGAACCGCTACCGCGAACAACAGCTTTAACACCACCGGTAATGGGGAGAAATTTTAAACTTTTTCTTCCACCGCCAACATGCGTAATTGTTGAAATGCTGATTTTTGAGATAAGTTCTAATTTGACTGCTTTTACAACCAATTTTTCAGCGGTTTCAGTAAGAGATGAATGACTATTCGTAATTTTTCCACCTAAAGTTAATTTTGCCATAATAAAATTTATTTTGTTCTTTTCCTCAACATCAATTCCGGTTTACCCATTTTAAGTTCTAATCCAACATTTATACCAAGTTTTTGTATCCAAGCCCAAATTTCTTTTTTTACTTTTACTATATTTTCATTAGATTTTACATTATGTCTTTCGACTTCCATAAAATAACCAAGGTTTTTTACATCCTCAAGTACCACTTCATATTTAGGTGTTATAAATGTTGATTTTATATTTTCTATTTTTACTAATTCTTTGTATCCTAATTTTTTAAATATTTGTAGTGTGTTTTTAAAATCAGAAGTTTCTATTTCATGTTCATCTGAATATAACCAAATTCCTTTTTTATCAAAATAATCAACTTTATAAGCAACATAAGTTTTTCTATTTTTACTTCTGATACGTAGACAATTTTTAAGCTGTCCATTTTTATCAGGTTTCAAAGAATTACTTTTTGGATCAAATATATAAATATCTAAGGTTTTATTATTTCCTAAAAATTTACACATACTGAGCTTTTTTATGGCTTTTTTCTTTTTATCAAAAACTTCAACTAATATTTCAACTTCTTTTTTCATGACTAAATTTTTATATATTCTTTTATCGCTTCTGCTATTGTTTCAATAATTTTCTTAAATTTTTCTTCATTTTGTTCAAGTAAAGTTATGCGAAAACCATATAAGTCTGAATTGAAACCAGAAGAAAGAGGAACAACACAAATACCACGAGAGGCGAGAAGTTGATAAACAAATCTTTTATCAAGTTTGTCTGTGTCACCAATTTTTTCTATAATTTTCCAAGCCTCGGGATTGGCTGGTAAAAGTTTTTGTTTATTATTTAAAACGTTATTTTTAAAAACCACTGTCATATAAAAAGCACCATTTGGTTTGTGAAGTATAAGCTCTGAAATTTTTGAAAATATTTCATAAGCAATGTCTGCTTTTTTCTGATAATTTTTCCCTCTTTCAGCTAAATATGGATAATATCTTGAATCACTCATAACTTTTGGCAAAACTTTTTGTGGCAAAGTCGTAGAGCAGACCTCAAGCATTTTTGCATCCAAAAGTGTTTTTGCGTATCGTGCAAAATCTGCATCTTTATCACAATTATAAAATTCAGCCCAGCCACATCTTGCTCCTGGCCAAGGGAATTCTTTTGAAATGCCACGAAGTGCAAGTCCAGGAACATCACCAATGACAGATGCAAGTTTAAAATGCTCGGCACCATAAGAAAGATTTGAATAAATCTCATCTGAAACGATAAAAAGTTTAAATTCTTTTGCAATCTCAACTATTTGTTTCAAAATTTCTTTCGGATAAACCATTCCAGTTGGATTGTCGGGGTTTACAATCAAAATTCCGCTTATATCTTTGTTCGCTTTTATTTTTACACGTAAATCTTCCAAATCCGGATACCAATGATTGTTTGGATCTAGTCTGTAAGTAATGTGTGGTGAGTCCGCGTGTCCAGCTTCAGCAGAAGAGTGTGTTGAGTATGCTGGGTTTGGTCCAATGACTCTAGCTTTGGAATTGAGATATGTATAAACTTTTGAAATTGCATCTCCAAGTCCGTTGAAAAATAAAATATCATCAGGTTTTATTTGAATTCCACCTTCAAGATTTCTCTCTTTTGATATATATTCACGAGTTGCCAAAAGTCCACGAGTAGGGGAATAGCCGTATGAACTATCGTCATTTTTGGTAATATCGGAAACGACATCTTTAATCCATTGTGGGACTTTTTCACCTTTTGCTACTGGATCGCCGATATTTTCCCAAGCGATTTCTACGCCAGTTTTTGCAATTTTTTCGGCAACATTTACAATCTCGCGTATTTCGTACGTAAGCTGGTCTGCACCTTCATATACAATATTGTTTCGCATAATAAAACTTTATCATTTTTTTGTAATTTTTGCACCAATGTTTGTTGTTATTTTTAGGAATTTAGTATATGATGTGAGTATTATGGCAAAACGAATGGCAGTAAATACTAAGAATAAAGCTTCTCGTTCTAAAAAAACAAAAAAGCGACTTGCAATAAAAAATGCAAGAATTGCAAATAGAAAGAGAAAAATTAAATAGTATTTTAAAAAACACCCCGGTGGGGTGTTTTTTATTATTTAATAATATGCACGTCTTTACAATAATATCGAAATAGTACATTATTATCACTAGATGAACAAATAGTAATCGCTTTAGTTTCAAAATCTGAATTGGGAGGTGTGATATGGAAATGTTTATACTGGTCTGTATAAGATATAACATTCACCCAATTGTCCTTTTTCATTTTGCATTTGAAAAAAAAGTACCAAAGATATCACAAAAAAGTATTATGGGATATTTTTTGGAATTTTGCGAAATAGATAGCAGTAAACGCTTGTTTGTTGCAGATGTTCCAGAATTTGTCGAGGATTACTGTCTCGATATTCTGTCAAATAAAGTAAAATTACCGGAGATTACGATCGAACATCGAATGGCTATCATCGAACTTAATACTTATGTTAGAGGAGCCCCCCAGTTTGTATAGGGGGGTTTTTTTATATAAATATTTAACTAAAGCTATTAATTGATATTACATCTTCGAAAAGTAATAAATTATGTTATAATCATTTTATGAATTTTGATAAACGCAAAATTTTTTCCGTTGCAATTTTTCTTATAATTATCGTTGGACTAATACTTTTATATTCGGGCGTTTTTCAGCTTCATGTCCCAGATATGAGAACCTATAAAGGTTGGATGCCGGCACTTGTTGGCTCCGCGGCACTTATTGATAGCGTAAATCCATGTGCTTTTTCTGTTTTATTTTTAACTATAACTTTTTTATTTAGCCTTGGAAGAAAAAGAAGGGATATTGTTTGGGCTGGACTCGCTTATGTTTTTGGAATATTCGCCACTTATATTTTTATTGGTTTGGGTTTGTTAAAAGCATTAAGTCTATTTAATATTCCAAACCTAATGTCAAAAGTTGGTGCCACTGCCTTAATCCTTTTTGGTTTAGTTGCACTTATTAATGAATTTTTTCCAAGTTTCCCAATCAAACTAAAAATTCCAAAATTTGCTTACGGGAGAATCTCAGTGCTTATAGAAAAAGCAACTTTACCCGCATCTTTTATTCTTGGTATTGTTGTTGGTCTTTTTGAATTCCCATGCACCGGTGGGCCATATTTATTTGTTTTGGGACTTTTGCATGACCAGCATAATATTTTGAAAGGTACGGCTTATCTTTTGTTTTATAATTTTATGTTTGTTTTACCTTTGCTTGTTGCCCTTGGTATTGCTGTAAACAAAAAGGTTTTGGAGACGATGGATAAAATCAGAAAGGCAGAAACGAAACAAGCGAGAATTTGGATTGCACTTATAATGATACTTTTGGGTTCGTTGGTTTTTATGATAAACTAAGAATTAGTTAGAAAGTCGAAAGTATATAAAGTAAAATTTTATGAAAAAAGAAATGAATTATGAAGAAATAATGAAGAAGGTTGAAGCATTTAAGCAAGGTAAAAATCTTGATCTTTCTACAGAAGAGGATTTGGCAATAGCCATTATGAATCTCATCAGTCTCGAAGAGCATTTTTTCTTTACTGGTGCAAAAATAAATAAACCTGAATATTTTGATATGTTGCAGGAAATTCGTTCTCTTCGTGCGAAACTTCTAGCAAGAATGATAGATAAAACCGAAGGTGAGGCTTGGTGTATTTCAAAACATTTATTGGCGACATCAATGAGGCTTATGGAAGTTGGCACCAAACTTCAATCTGATAACAAAAAGGAAGAAGCAAAAGAAATGTTTCAAAATGCTTACAAAATGTTCAATATGTTTTTTGCGATAAGATTAAAAATAGTTAATGTGCCAAATACAGCGAGCGAAAATAAACCAATGACGATGAACGATATTATGGCCAAACTCGTGAATTGTTGTGATGAAAAATAAAATTAAAATAAAATGAAAGACGAAAAAATAAGCAAGGGGAATATAATAATTATGAGTTTTGCTGTGTTAGTTATTATCGCTGTTCTTATATTTGCTGTTTTGTACAAAACTTCTAAACCCGTTATATCAAATAATGGTATTAGGATTGAAGGATTTGAAGGAGAAAAAACAATGCAAACACTTGCATCAAGTACAGAGTGTGTTTTGCCAACAAATAAAAATTATGATGAATTTGCTAAATGTTTGACTCAAAAAGGTGCTGTGATGTATGGCGCTGAATGGTGTCCTCACTGTAAAGACCAGAAAGCTGCTTTTGGAGATTCTTTCAAATATATTAACTATGTTGAATGTCCAGACAATACCCAACTTTGTATAGACAAAGGTATTCAAGGTTATCCGACATGGATTATTTCCTCTAGCTCTACAATAAACTCAACCACAACAAAGAATAACTGATTGGTTATATTTATATGAAAAGATTTATTATATTTACAGTAATAATTATAATTATCATCACTTTGCTTGTGCTCGTTTTTGATTGGGGAAGAAGAGGAACTAAATTATCACAAATTGATGTGAATTCAACTTCAACTACTGAAATGCCGATTGTTGTGAATAATATTAAAGATAACCAAGTCGTTTCAAACCCAATAAAAATAGTTGGTAAAGCAAGAGGAAACTGGTTTTTTGAAGCATCTTTTCCAATCCAACTTGTTGATGCAGATGGAAATATTTTAGCTTCAACGGCAGCAAAAGCAGAAAGTGATTGGATGACAACTGATTTTGTAAATTTTAATGCAGAACTTACTTATACAAAAGCGACAAGCACCAGAAGAGCATTATTAGTTTTGAATAAGGATAATCCATCTGGCAATCCAGATTTTGACCAGTCAATATTTATTCCAGTAATATTAAAATAAAAATGAAAAAGCAGCTGACTTCATGGGGGAATGTATCAAATTGGTATAATGATTTGCTTAAAAAAGAAAATACTTATCAAAATCAAGTAATTTTACCAAACTTGTTAAAATTGATGGAAATTAATAAAACCGATACGGTTTTGGATCTTGCTTGTGGGCAAGGTTTTTTCTCTCATGAATATGCAAAATTTTGTGAAAAAGTAATAGGGGTAGATATTTCTGAGGAACTTATTAAACTTGCGAAGAAAAACTCTAATACGAATGAAACTTATTTTGTTTCTTCTGCAGATAGTTTGCTTTTTATACAAAGTAAAACAATTGATAAGATTTCAATTGTTTTAGCACTTCAAAATATTGAAAATTTTAGTGCTGTTGTGAAAGAATGTGCAAGAGTTTTGAAAGACAGCGGAAAATTATTTGTCGTGTTAAATCATCCAGCTTTTCGTGTACCAAAAAAGAGCGATTGGGGATATGATGTTAAAAATAAAGTTCAATTTAGAAAAGTTGAGAAATATTTGTCAGAAATAAATATTAATATTGATATGAACCCCGGAGAAAAGATACAAAAATTTAAACAATACACCAAATCTTTTCATAGGCCACTGCAGTCATATTTCCGAGCGCTTAATGAGAATCATTTTGTTGTTTCAAAGCTTGAAGAATGGATTTCCAATAAAAAGAGTCAAAATGGACCAAGACAAAAAGCTGAAGATGTTGCTAGAAAGGAAATACCAATGTTTATGTGTATTGAGACAATTAAAATAAATAAAAATATAGTATAATAAAAACATGAGCATAAATTTTTCAAATTTTAGAAAATCAAAATTATTTATTTTGTATATTTTAAGTTTTATTTTTGCTTTTACGGCTTCTATACCAGCTTATATTAATTCCAGTTTTATTCAAAGTCTTACGACACAACAGGCAGTGGGGCTTATTTTTGCACTCAATGCCGTCTTTTCTTTGGTGGCTTTAATTTATATACCAAAATTATTAAAAAAGTTTGGCAATTATAAAATTACCCTTTATTTATCAATATTGTATTTTATAAATTTTTTGGGGCTAGCATTTTTCCACAGTACTTTTCTTGTACTGTTTTGTTTCCTGATTTCCGGAGCTTTATCTACAGCTATATATTTTAATTTTGATATCTTTATTGAACATAATTCTCCCGATATGGTAACGGGTGGGATAAGGGGTACATATTTAACGAGTTTAAATCTTGCTTGGCTATTTTCCCCATGGCTTGCCGGTATTATCGTTGAACAATTTTCATTCAGAATGATTTATTTAATTGTTGCACTGATTATGATACCGATACTCTTTATTATCACCTCGAGTCTAAAAGATTTTAAAGATCCGGATTATACAACATTTAATATGTTTGAAACAATTAAAAGTATTAGCTCGAACAAAAACATTAAGAATATTATAACCTCTGGTTTTATGTTGCAGTTTTTTTACTCTTGGATGGTAATTTACGGAACAATTTATTTAAATCATTATGTTGGTTTTGATTTTGTTACAAGTGGAATTATTTTTTCGATAGCACTCATTCCATTCGTTGTTGTTCAAATACCGCTTGGTTATTTGGCAGATAAAAAATTAGGCGAAAAAGAGTTACTTACTCTGGGTTATATTTTAATGGGGGTTTCAACTGCAATTATACCGCTCGTCCACAATAGAAGTATTCTAATTTGGACAATTATTTTGTTTGTTGGAAGAACTGGAGCTGCTATAGTTGAGGTCATGAATGACACCTATTTTTTCAAGCAGGTTAATGATAAAAACTTGAGCATTATAAACTTTTACAGACTTGTGGGTTCTTTTGCGTACGTTGTTGCTCCACTGATTGCTGTTATTCTAATGATGTTTATGCCCATATATGGTATTTTTTATATTTTAGGATTATTGATGATATTTGCCATAAGATATACTTTAACTATCAAAGACACACTATAAAATCAAAAGGCCGATTTGCGAAGCAAATCGGCCTTTTGTTTTGTTTTTTAGACCCCAATCACCACAGGTATCACCATCGGTTTTTTTGCTGTTTCTTGGAATAAATATCTACTGACATTATCAGTAATCGCATCCTTTAGCATATCAAAATTTATTGGTTTACCAATAGCGCCTTCTTCAATTGTTCTCTTAATAATAATTCTGGTGTTTTTCAGTAAATCTTGTGATTCTTTCAAATAAACAAAACCTCTTGAAATAATATCTGGAGATTTTTTTAGTTTACCAAGATTTACATCTATACTTGCAATAATTACAAACATTCCATCTTGTGCAAGCATTTGTCTATCACGAATAACAACTTCCTGAACATCTCCAACAGAGAATCCGTCCACCATCACAATTCCCGAAGGTGCTTTTTCTTTTAACATTTTTATTTTTGAACCATTTTCTACTATTTCAACTACACTTCCATTATCTGGTACAATAATATTTTCTTTCGGAGTACCAATATTCATTGAAAGTTCGGCATGCATTTTAAGCATATAATGATGGCCGTGATATGGCATGAAGAATTTGTAGGGGATTTGTCTATGAATCCATTCAAGTTCAGATCTTTTTCCGTGACCACCAGCGTGAACATCCGTGTCAGTATAAGTAATTATTTTAGAATCATGTCTGTACAAATTGTCTTTCAAGTCTGCAACGGCTCTTTCATTTCCTGGGATAACTGATGAAGACAAAATAATTGTGTCTGTTTTGTTTAATTTAATTTCTTTGTGAGTGTTATTTGACATTCTCATCAAACCAGCAAACTCTTCACCCTGTGCCCCTGTTGAAAGTATCATGAGTTTATGAGGAGGGTAGTCGTGCATATCTTTTACATCAATAATATGTTTTGTGTCAGCAAGTTTTAGAAATTTAATAATTTCCACATTATTTTTCATGCTTCTTCCTTCAATGACTAATTTTTTACCATATTTTTCTGACATTCTTATAAAATGTAAAATTCTTTCCACCTGAGATGAAAAAGTAGCAATGATTATTCTACCCGTGACATTTTTTACAATATTATCAATTGTTGAAATGACTAAGTCTTCAGATATACCCCAACCTGGTTTTTCAATTCCAGTAGAATCCATCATAAGCAATAAAACTTTTCTGTCTTTAAACATTTTGTACTGTTCGAACTCCTTTTCTTTTGGTGTGCCATTAGTATTATCAACTCTCACATCACCGGTACAAACAATATCTCCGTGCGGTGTTGCTATGATTACGCCAGCTGAATCTGGAATAGCGTGGGTAATACCAAAGAACTTAATTTTTAAATTTGTGCCAATAGGTAAAAAATCTGTATTTTTATCTATCATTTTTATATTTAACTCTGGAAGGTGGGGGAATTCTGATTGTCGTTTTTTAATAAGTAGCGCACCAAATTCTCTTGTGTATATTGGGCAGTTACCCAAAGACTCCATAACAAAAGGTATTGCACCAATGTGATCCAAGTGGCCGTGTGTTATTACTAAACCACGTATTTTGCCTTTTCTTTGTTCGAGATATTTGGTATTTGGAAGAATGTAGTCAATTCCAGGAGTTTCTTCTGTTTTAAACTGTATACCAGCGTCTATGACGATTATATCATCGCCGTATTCAATGGCGGTCATATTTTGTCCTATACCCTCAACACCTCCAAGCGGAATTATTCTTATGTTTCCTTCGGCAAGTGCTGGAATAACTTGTTCTTTTTTTGTGGCAACCTCAGATGTTACTTTTCTGACGCCATGTTTTTTTACTGTATGTTTTTGTGGGTTATTTTGATTTGTGTTGTTGTGCGTTGGGCTTTTTCTTACAAAGATGAGTTTCTTTTTTGTTTGATTTGCCAATAATGTCTCTGGTCTATTTAAATTTTCAGCTACAAAAGATTTGGTGTTTGTATTTACCACATGTGTAGTAGCAGAAAACGATCCACTATTTGTGTGGTGGGTTGTAGAATGGTTTTGTCCGAAAGAAGGATTTCTTTTTGGTATGAATTTTCTTCCACCGTGATTGTTTTGATTTTGTTGATTATATATCATGTTTTGTTTTATTTACCCGAGAAAATTTTTACTGATAAAAAGTTATGAGTGACTAAATTCTATAACTTATTTAAATTTATTATTGATAATATTTTTAAATAACTTTTTTGCATTATGCAATGTTATTTTTCTTATTTTATTTTTTATAAACAATGAATAATTAATTTTTATTACTTTAGTAAATATGGAAATTGCATAATGCATCAGTAAAAACTTTAACGGGTGAAAATCTTCCAAAGATTGTTTGTTTCAATATACCAATTATTGATATCAAGAAATCTTTCGAATGGTAGTGTAACAGTACCAAGCGTAAATCCTTGGATTTTTGCTGGTGTTATGTAAATAAATTCTGGTGAGTATAAAAATACTGCTGGGGTATCTTTTTGAATTTCATCAGCAAATGTTTTATATTTTGTAATTCTTGCTGATGTATCAAGTGTTGTTCTTGCATCTTCCAAAAGTTTGTCAACTTTTGCATTTGTATACATTGCGATATTTAGACCAGGATCATTTCTTTGAGATGAGTGCCAAAATGCGAAGAAGTCCATATCTCTACCAATAACTTCTCCATAGAGAAGTGCTTCAAATTTTCTTGGTCTAATAATATTTTGTTGTAAATCTCCAAAATCAAATTGATTGATATCAACTTTTGCGCCGATTTTTTCCCAAGCACTTTTTATTAGCTGGGCAGCTTTTACTAGGTCGTCACTATTTAATGTAGAAATTGTAAATGAAAGTTCAACTGTTTTTGTTTTGCTAATTTTTTTAGTCATGATACCCGTGCTCGTACTTTTTACCCAGCCTGCTTTTGTAAGTAAACTTATAGCTCCATCAATGTTGTTGTCGGTTATATTGTTATTTGAATCGTCTAGTAACCCCGCTGGTATAGGGCTATAAAGTGGGCTACCATAGCCAGATAAAACACTGTTTACAATTGCATTTCTGTCTACTGCCATATTTAATGCCTGCCTGACTTCTTTGTATGTTAAAGCTTCCGATTGATTTTGATTAAAAAATACTGCAAAAACTCTTGGTAGGGGAGAAACATTTATTTTTGATCCATTATCTTTATTTAGGCTGATTATTTTTTCTGGTGAAATTGAATTTATTGATTCTACTTCACGTCTATTGTATGCGTCGATTAAACTAGTTTCATCTTTATAAAAATTTATAATAAGCTGCTCAACAAATGGTTTACCAAAAACATATCCGTCAAAAGCATTTAATTCGTAATATGTTGGAATAAGCAAACTGTTTTTTTGTAAGGTTTCCATTTTTGTCACTTTGTATGGTCCAGAACCTACTGGCTCAACGTTGTACTGGCTTAAAGGAAACTGATCTGATGTTAAGTTGTCCCACAAATGTTTGGGTAATATTCCAACTGTAAGATTGCTCAAGAAAGGTGAGTATGGTTTTTTCAAAATAAATTTAATCGTTTCATCATCAACTTTTTCAACTTTTACGTCATAAAATCCTGGTCTCTTTGGGCTTTTAATTGTGCTGTCCTGAATTTTATTTATTGTAAACTCAACATCGTCTGTTGTAACTTTTGTTCCATCGTGAAAGTAAATATCATCACGAAGTGTGAAAGTATAAACAAGACCGTCGTTTGAAACATCATAGCTTTTAGCCAAATCATTTATTATAGAATTGTCTTGTCCAAATTTTAGTAATCCAGAATATACAAGCTCAGCCAAATCGTGGTCGACATCAGAAACGGCGAGAACTGGGTTTATAAATCTAGGTGTGCCGATAATACCTTCTTTTAAATACCCACCGTTCGTTGGAACCTGTACGGAAACAGAATCATTAACCTTGTTTAATATGACTAGTCCGGAGATTACTAGTATTGTACTTAGGGTATAAAATAACAATTTTTCAGATATACTGAATTTTTTTGTCATATCTGAGAGATTTTCAAAAAATCTAATCTCCCATTTTTTATTGAGAATTTTTTTAATCTTTTCTTTCACGAGTCAAAAATGATACTAAATATTGTACCAAGGACTAATCAACAAAGCAAATTTACTTAATAATTATAGCTAAAAGTGAGAATAATGCAAAAAGTACGCCGAGCACGATTGTGGTATTAAATGTAACTTTTTCAAAACCTCTTCTTGTGTGATATCCAGCATTCCAGTTGTCTGCACCGCCAAAGGCACCTCCTGAGCTAGCATCTGATTGTTGTACCAAAACAGCTGCTATTATAAGAATAGCAAGAATTATTTGTATGTAAGGTATATATGTGGCTAGGTCTGTCATTACGAGAAAGAGTATAGCAAAATGGATAAAAAACACAAGGTTTTTGCTTTTTTATGATAGTTTTTTGTGATATAATATACAGGAAGCTTTTTCATATTATGTTGAAAGCTTTTCTTTGTTTTTCGAAACAAAAAATAACGTTTTTAATTATTAGTTATAAAAATTAAAAAAATGGGAACAATATTGTTAATTATTTTGATAGTAGTTGTTTTGTGGGGAGTATTTAGCTACAACAAGTTTGTGACTCTTATAAATAGAGCAAAAGAAGCATGGTCAGATATCGACGTCCAATTAAAAAGAAGATATGATCTTATTCCAAATCTTGTAAATACTGTTAAAGGTTACGCGACTCATGAAAGTGATGCTTTTGAGAATGTTACAAAAGCAAGAGCCCAAGCGATGGGCGCACAAAATATAGTTGATAAAGGAAAAACAGAAAATATGTTAGCAAGCGCTTTAAAAACTGTTTTTGCTGTTGCGGAGGCTTATCCAGATTTGAAAGCAAACCAAAATTTTCTTTCTCTCCAATCAGAACTTTCAGATACCGAAAATAAAATACAAGCAGCAAGAAGATTTTATAACGGAAATGTTAGAGATTTGAATATTGCAGTTGATTCATTTCCAAGCAACATAATTTCAAACATTTTTCACTTTGTAAAAATGGAACTTTTCACTCTGGATGAGGGTGAAGCTGCAGCAAAACAGCCGGTTGAAGTAAAATTTTAACAAAAATCCGACTTAAAAGTCGGATTTTTTTGTTTAATCAATTTGTGGTAAAATATTTATTATGAATAAAAAAATATTTGTTTTATTTTTTGTTGTATTAGGATTTTGTTTAAGCTTTTTGCCTGTACTTGCACAAACTTCCGAAAAAATTAATTCTTTCATTTCTGATATTACTATTAACACTGACTCTAGTATTAATGTAGTTGAAACAATAAAATATAATTCTGGTGGTTTGGAAAAACACGGAATATTTAGGAACATTAGGCTTAAATCATACGATAATCAATTTTTACATATATCAGATATATCCATATCAGATATAAATGGTAATAATTATCCATATACTGAAACAAAACAAATTGATACAGTTTCCTTGAAAATTGGTGATCCCAACTCGACTTTTGTAGGAGATAGAGACTACGTAATTAGATATAAAATTACTAACGCTCTAGGTTATTTTGATAAATATGATGAGATTTACTGGAATGTTACTGGAAATGAGTGGCAATTTCCAATTGAAAAGACTGAAGCATATATACATTTGCCAAATGGAGCAGGTGTAGTCCAAACCTCCAGTTATTGTGGTCCATTAAATTCTAAATTATCATGCATAAACAACATAGATACTAATTTTTTTTACAACAGCGAATTAAAGCCGGGGTATGGTATGACTATTGCTGTCGGGTTTACTAAAGGTATAGTTCAACTTCCAGACCATTCCATGGATTTTATTTTTATAATTTTTGCATGCCTACCAATTTTGGTGCCGATTATAACTTTTGTGTTTTTATTCAAAAAGTGGAAAAAATATGGAAAAGATCCAAAATCAAATCGTACAATTATTGCGGAATATGATGTACCCGATAATCTTACTCCGATAGAGGCGGCACAAATAATCGGAGGTGTTAGTGATGGAACAGCGATTTCAGCAGAAATAATATATTTGGCAATAAATGGTTATTTAAAAATAGAAAAAACTGAAACAAAAGGTTTGTTTCTTGAATCTGACGATTATATATTAACTAAAGTTTCTAATTCAGTCCCAACAAATGAGACGGACCAATTACTTATGGACTCTTTATACTCTTATTCAGAAAATGCGACAGAATTAAAAATGTCGTCATTAAAAAATAAATTTTATCAAAATATAAAAAATATTGTTCAAAATTGTTTTAAGAGGCTTGTTAGTAACGAATATTTAAAAAATAATAATAAGTTGGTAATGATGTGCTATGCTTTCTTCATTGTTTATTTGTTTATTGGGTTTAAAGTTACAGACTCTAGTTCGGTTTTAACTTTTCCGATTTTTAAAATTTGTATGTTTGTTTCATCTGTAATAGCATTAATCTTTTCATTTCTTATGCCTGCGAGGACAGAAAAAGGCTTAAGAACAAAAGAATATTTGCTAGGACTAAAAGAATATTTAAATATTGCTGAAAAAGATAGAATAAATTTTAACAATGCTCCAGATAAAAAACCAGAAATTTTTGAGAAACTATTACCGTACGCAATGATTTTTGGAGTAGAAAAAGCGTGGGCAAAAGAATTTGATGGAATATACACACAGCAACCAAAATGGTACTCTGACCGTAGAATGACAATGTTTAGTGCAATTATTTTTGCAAATAGTATTAATAATTTTTCATCATTTACAAATACTGCGGCTGCATCTGGCTCAAAAGGAGGAGGTTTTGCAGGAGGTGGCGGTGGAGGTGGCGGAGGAGGTAGTTGGTAAATAATAATTTATATGACACTCTATACTCAACAATCTAAAAACGTGACAAAAACCTGGTTTTTGATGGCCGTGTTTTTTGTTGTGGTCATAGCTTTGGGATATTTTATTTCATACTACTTTAATAGCCCGGGAATTTTATATTTTGCTGTGATATTTAGTATTGTCATGAATATAATGAGTTATTGGTACTCCGATAAAATAGTTTTGTCCATGTCGAAAGCTGTAGAAGCCAATCGTGATGACTACATCGATTTGTATCACATAGTTGAAAATCTTTCTATTACCGCCGGTCTCCCAACGCCAAAAGTTTATATTATCAATGATGCATCACCAAACGCTTTTGCAACCGGAAGAAATAAAGAGCACGCCGTTGTTGCTGTGACGACTGGATTATTAAGAATTTTAGTCAAAACTGAACTTGAAGGTGTAATCGCACATGAACTTTCTCACATAGGAAATAGAGATATTTTGCTTTCCACAGTAGTCGTTGTTCTTGTTGGTTTCATTTCAATCCTTGCAAATATATTTATGAGGGGAAGTTTGCTTGGAGGTGGCAGAAGTAGAGAAAAAAATGAAGCCGGTAGTATATTTATGATTATTGGAATTATTTTTGTAATTCTTTCTCCGATAGTTGCGACTTTAATACAGCTGGCGATTTCAAGAAAGAGGGAATTTCTTGCTGATGCATCAGGAGCATTACTCACAAGATATCCAGAGGGTCTTGCTTCCGCGCTTCAAAAAATATCAAATGCAAATATTCCAATGAAAAATCCAAACAATGCCACTGCGCATCTTTTTATTGCGAATCCTTTTGGTGGAGCTGGCAGAAAAATCTCAAATTTATTTAGCACACATCCTCCAGTTGAAGAAAGAGTAAAAGCTCTTATTGGAATGAATATTAATTAATTTAGTTGAAAAACATTTCTATTAAGGTAATATGAAATTGTTTTTATGGAGGGTTCGCATAGCGGTCTAGTGCGCCACCCTGGAAAGGTGGTATGGGGGAAACTCCATCAAGAGTTCAAATCTCTTACCCTCCGCGCGTGATATTTTTGTCGATTGTTATAAAAAATGATTTCATGATAAAATCAAATTATTATGAATAATGATTCAATAATTGTTTCTAACCTTACAAAGAAATTTACCTTTCAAGTTAAAAATAAAGCTTCTGGATGGCTTAAAAATTTATTTTTTCCAGAAAAAAAAGAAATTGTTGCAGTTAATAATATTTCCTTTTCCGTTAAAAGTGGTGAGAGGATAGCATTTATTGGTCCAAACGGGGCAGGTAAGTCCACTACTATTAAAATGCTTACTGGTATACTTTTTCCAACTTCCGGCAAAATAAATATCTTAGGTTTAGATCCAACAAAAGATAGAAAAAAACTTGCGTATCAAATAGGTACAGTGTTTGGTCAGCGTTCACAACTTTTTCCAAATCTTCCACTGACTGACTCACTTGAATTTTTTGGCGTGATGTATGATTTGTCTGATAGTGATATCAAAAAAAGAATTGCTGAACTCATAAAATTATTTGACCTCGGCTCATTTATTGACCAGCCAGTTCGTAAACTTTCACTTGGCCAACGCATGAGAGCTGAAGTAGCTGCTTCTTTAATACATAAACCAAAAATAATATTGCTGGATGAACCTACGATTGGTCTTGATGTTGTTGCCAAAAAATCTCTCCGCGATTTGTTATTAAAGATAAATAGAGAAGAAAACACAACGATTTTTTTAACTTCGCATGACGTAGGTGATGTTGAATTTTTGTGTGAAAGAACAATCGTTATAAATCATGGAGTCGTAATTAAAGATTTGCCTACTGAAGAGCTATCAACAACTTTTGTAAATGAAAAATATATTGACCTTATTCCAGAAAACATTTTTAACTCTTTTCCAGAGTTACCAGAGGGAATACGTTATTCATTAAAGGACAAAGATAAAATTATTGTAGTTGTTAATATTAAAAAAATAAATATCCAAGAGTCTTTGCGAAAATTACTTAACATTTTTGAAGTTGAAGATATTGATGTATATAATGTTGACCTAGAAACGGTTATAAGAAATATATATGAAAGGAATTAGATTAGCAAAAAAAATAATCAAAACACTTATAAAAGATTGTTTGCATTATCCAAGCAGACTTATTATAGATACTTTTGGTGTTATTGCACGATGTGGGGTACTTCTAATTTTATATTGGTATATTTTTAAAATAAATAACGGAGTTATAAGCGGGACGACTTTTGTTTTTGCTGCATGGAGTATTTTTTTCTACTTCTCATTTTCCGTGTTGCGTTTGAGAGATATTTCAAGATTAATGATGCAAGATATTCAATCCGGAAATGTTGAAGTCTTATTTAGTAAACCGATCTCTTATCTTTTTTATAGGATATGGTGGCAAATAGGTTCTGGCCTTTATTCTTTCGTTGTTATAACAACCTTGGCTGTAATTGCTCTCGGATTCATCATTGGATTTCCAGAAACTATGACAATTGGTATTTTTATTCCAACATTAATATTAACTTTTGTTTGTGCGTCAATTCTTTCACTGCTTTTATATTCAGTTGTTGGTCTCTTGTCTTTTTGGATAGAAGATATAAATCCAGTTTTTTGGATTGTTGATAAAGCGGTTATGATTCTCGGTGGATCATATCTTCCAGTCGCTTTATTTCCAGCCTTTATGTATAAGATTGCTTTATATAGCCCCTTTGGTGCTGCTCAGTTTGTAACACACACTGTATATGAATCTTGGCAAAATAATTGGTATCAGCTCGTCGGCATTCAATTGTTTTGGATTATTTTGTTCGGCTTAGTTGTTTATTTTATGTTTAAAAAGGCAAAACAAAAAGTATCAGTAAATGGAGGATAATTTTATGAAAAAAGAACTAAAATTTGCATTATATGCAATAAAAAAAAATATTCAAAGCAGTGCGGAGCTTCGCACGAGTTTTCTAATGAATATTGTTGGTATGGCTATAAATAACATAGCTTTTATAATTATATGGATGTTTCTAATTAAATCGGTCGGGGTGATTGGTGGGTGGACTGCTATGGATATCGTTGGTTTACAAGGATTTATTGCTCTGTCTTATGGAACTATCCTTTCTACAGCGAATGGACTAAGGAAAATCGCAGACTATACCGCGTCTGGAGCACTTGATCGTTTTATGCTTTCACCAAAAAATCTACTCATAAGAATAGCGACATCATCTTTTGGTGTTTCGGCAATCGGGGACGTTGTTTTTGGAATTGTATGTATGGTGATTTATTCTTTTGCTATAAGTGCAAGTATATCCCAAATATTTTTAGTACTATTATTGCTTATAATATCAACGATTACTTTTTTATCAATGATAATATTAATTTACTCAACAAGTTTTTTCTTTACAGATGCAAATACAGTGACAAGTGGAATATTTGAATTGTTTTTTACTCCAGCACTTTTTCATGGAGGTGCTTTTCAGGGGGTGATGAGATTTGTTTTTACATTTTTTATTCCATCACTTCTAATAGGTACTTTGCCTGTTGAAATAGTTAGAAATATTTCTTTGGATAAATTACTACTACTAATTATTTTAACAATATTTTGGTTTATATTTTCCATTTTTATTTTTAATAGAGCAGTTAGAAGATATGAAAGTTCAAATTTTATGACTTTTGGTAATTAATTTTTAAATATTTATGAAAATTTTTAAAAATATATTTCGAATAATAATTATAGTTGTCATTATTTTTATTGTAGTCAGAATTTTTTCTGGTAATGAAGATACTTGGTTATGTAAAAATGGGGAATGGATTAAACATGGGGATCCTTCCACAGAAAAACCAACAAAAGGATGTTATCTTGATATAACTTTTGCAAGTTCAACAATACACGCTGAAGTTTCCAGAAGTAAAAATGATATGGAACTCGGTCTTTCTGGAAGAGATAGTCTTGCTTCGAGCTCTGGTATGATTTTTATTTTTGATAAAGCTGGTAATCATGGTTTTTGGATGAAAGATATGAATTTTCCGATAGATATTTTGTGGATAAATGATAATTTTGAAATTGTTGGCATAGAAAAATCTCTTTCGCCAAGTACATACCCCAACTCATTCGGAGAAAAATATTTTGCGAAGTATGTTTTGGAAGTTTCTGCCAGTTTTTGTGATAAAAATAATATAAAAGTTGGTGACAAAATTATTTTTAATTCAAATTAATTTTTTTAATGGTTTTTCTAATATTTTTCATAAAAATCCCTTTTAAAAGGCAATTTTTTCAAATTTGTTTTAAAACAAAAAACCGTAATTAATTAAAAAAAATTTTTGTGTGTCAAAACATCTATATTTTTAAGCATGTAATAACACTCTGCTTTACAGCTCATAAATTTTAGTTTATTTTTTGTAAAAAAGTTGTTTTCCTGTTCTATTTTGTTCATTTTAGGTGTAAAATTATTCTACAATTTTATTAATCATTAATTTTTACTAACATGGTCAAAACAGGAAGTGGACGAGCGAATCTTATAACAAGCATTAAAAAAAGAGACGGACAAATTGTCCCTTTTAATTTGTCAAAAATTACATCAGCAATAAATAAAGCAATGTCAGTTTGTGGAGAGGGGTCACCAGAAGAAGCAGAGCTTGTTGCAAATAAAGTTTTGGCTGAACTTGTAAAAATAGCTAAGAAATTTAAGGATTTCATGCCGGATGTTGAAGGTATTCAGGATATTGTTGAGAGGGAACTTATACTTAGTGAATATGTAAAATCATCGAAAGAATACATAATTTATAGACAAGAAAGAGCAAAACTTCGAAACGTTGGAATACAAGTGCCAGCAAAATTAAAAAAACTTACATCAGACAGTAAAAAATATTTTAAAAATCAACTTGGTGAATTTGTTTATTATAGAACTTATTCTAAGTGGATTGATTCAGAGTCCAGAAGAGAAACATGGATTGAAACCGTAGATAGGTATATGTCATTTATGAAAGGCAAACTTGGAAAGCTAATTAAAGATTCTGAATACAATGATTTGAGAGAAGCAATATTAAATCAGGAAGTTATGCCGTCAATGAGACTCTTACAATTTGCTGGGTCAGCAGTTGATAGAACAAATGTCTGCGCATACAATTGTTCTTTTATTGCTCCATCAATGTTAACTGACTTTGCAGAAATAATGTACATCTCAATGTGTGGAACAGGAGTTGGTTTTTCAGTCGAAAGTCAAAATGTTCAGTCGCTTCCACAAATTAAATTTCAAACTGGAAAAAAATTAGCAAAACATATTGTTGCGGATAGCAAAGAAGGTTGGGCAGACGCTTTAACTTTTGGACTAAAAACTTGGTATGATGGAAATGATGTTGAATTTGATTATTCTCAAATCAGACCAGCGGGCGCAAGATTAAAAACAATGGGCGGTAAAGCTTCAGGACCTGATCCATTAATCAGACTAATGAATTTGGTAAGGACAAAAGTATTTGCAAAGCAGGGGAGACGATTATCCAATCTAGATGCCCATGATATTATCTGTGCAATTGGGGATTGTGTTGTTGCTGGTGGAGTCAGGAGAAGTGCCCTTATTTCTTTGTCAGATTTGGATGATGAGGCAATGAGAGATGCAAAAAAGGGCCAATTTTACCTTACAGAGCCACAAAGAAGTATAGCTAACAATTCGGCTGTGTATATGCATAAACCATCAGCTACTGAGTTTTTTGATGAATGGATTGCACTTATGAAATCAGGCTCAGGAGAAAGGGGGATATTTAATAGAGGTAGTTTAGCAACGTCACTACCAGAAAGAAGGCTGAAAAAACTTGGAGGTTTTATCGGAAATCTTGGTACTAATCCTTGTGGAGAAATTATTTTACAATCAAAACAGTTTTGTAATCTTTCTGAAGTTGTTGCAAGAGCAAATGATACAGAATCTAATTTATTAAGGAAAATTAAATTAGCTACACTTCTTGGAACATATCAGGCAACACTTACAAACTTTCAATATCTTTCAAAAGAATGGAAAGATAATTGTGAAAAAGAGCGATTACTCGGAGTATCTATTACTGGACAGTGGGATTGTCACGTTGTTCGTGATAAAAAAGTTTTGGCAAAATTAAGAAAAGAAGCAATAAAAGCAAATGAAAACTTTGCAAAGAGATTTAAAATAAATCCTTCAACTTGTGTCACTTGTGTGAAGCCGTCTGGAACAGTTTCCCAGACAGTTGATTGCGCATCAGGTATGCATCCAAGATATGCACCATACTATATTCGAAGAATTAGAATTGCCGCTACAGATTCACTATTTAAAATGATTCGCGACCAAGGGGTTCCTTATCAACCAGAAGTAGGACAATCAAAAGAAAATGCGACAACCTATGTTTTTGAATTTCCAGTTAGGGCACCAAAAGGAGCGGTAGTTAAAAATGATATCTCTGCAATTGACCAACTTGAATTTTGGAAAATGGTAAAAGTAAATTATACAGAGCACAATCCATCAGTTACTATTTATGTTAGTGAAAGTGAATGGATTGAGGTTGCAAATTGGGTTTATAGCAATTGGGATATTATTGGCGGACTTTCATTTTTACCAAGAAATGATCATGTATATCAGCTAGCCCCTTATGAAGAAATAAATGAAGCAAGATATAATGAGCTTGTAAAGAAAATTGGTAATATAGATTTTTCAAAAATCATTACTTATGAAAAGACAGATGTTTCCGATATGAAAAAGGAGTTGGCTTGTGCGGGGGGAACGTGTGAAGTCGTGTAAAATTTAAAAAAAAGAAAGCCGTCGCAAGCGACGGCTTTTTAATCTAGACATTGAGTTTTTTCTTATTTTTTTTGAATAGGAAACCACAGTTATTACATAGAGGTTTCCCATTTTCATCTCTTGTATGGACTGGTAAAATGTTTCCACACATGACACATTTTTCATGCTTTGAAACATTTTTTACATACTTATCTAAATAACAGCTCTGACATATAGGTTCTCCGTTTTCATTTCTCTCTATGACAGGAGCAACCTTTCCACACATTGAGCATTTTTGGTGCTTTTCCAAATTATTTCGGTATTTTTTTGTACAACAGTTTACGCACAAAGGTTCGTCATCTTTATCACGTCCTTGTACATGCGCAATTTTTCCACAACTTACGCACCTTTCGTGTGTCAGATGGTCGTGATATTTTAAGCGTTTCCCGCAATTCATGCAAATTATTCTGCCCGTTTTTCTGTTCCTGTATACTTTTTTAATAACACCGCATTTTTCACACTTTCCTTTTCCTAACATAGTTTGTTCCTCCTTGTTTTTTGGGTGTACGAATTTTTAATCTGAAATGACAATACATTAATATTGGTTAAATGTCAAAACATAAATAAAATAGAATGTGGTCACGAGTATTTAATTTTGGTCCCACCCCAAATTAAATACACGACACGGGAGAGGAATCTTGGTCATTACATGGTCAGTATAGTCTTCGTATTTTTTCTATTTCACAAGAGGACTTGGTCACGCATAATTTTCTGCTGAAAATTTGCGCGACCCCGGCTCCTTCGCCTTTGCTCAGTCCGTCTTTCAAGTCCTCTCCTGCGCACAGAAAAACGCCCTATCGGCGTTTTCTTACTGTGCACGGGAGAGGACTTGAACCTCCATGCCTTACGGCACTAGCTCCTAAGGCTAGCGTGTCTGCCATTTCACCACCCGTGCATTTATGGATTGCATTCTATACTGAAATAACATTAAAATCAATAATTTGGTTGTTTTTTTAAACAAAAAGAATTATCATATATAATGGATTTTAATATTTAATTAATCATATGTTTTCAGAAAATCAACCAAATTTATATAATAAAAATCAAGATTCCAATGATTCTATTTCTATAAAAGAATTAGAAAACATTGCTGATGAGGTTATGACCCCTGACCAAAGATTGTTAAGTTACAAAAGAGAATTAGAAGTTGCTGAAGAAATAAAGAACAGTATTGACTATGATAATTTTATAGATAAGCAAGATTTATTTAAATATATTAATGAAAATAAACCAAAATTGGCAAAAGAAGCAGTTCAAAGACTAAATGAAAAATTTTTGAAAGAAAAAAGAAAAGAAAAATTTAGACAGGATTTGAAAGATAAAATAAATAGTTTAACTAATTTTATTAAAAAACCTTTTAAAGATTAAAAAATACCACATAAGTGGTGTTTTTTAATTGTGCGTCCAGTTGGAGTCGAACCAACGACCTTATCCTTAAGAGGGATTTGCTCTACCAGCTGAGCTATGGACGCATGTCAATAAAATATCAGAAAAATGAAGGAAAATCAATTAAAACTGGGGAATCGGTCACAAGTATTTTTCGACAAAATTTTATTTGGGTCCCACCCCGAATAAAATTAAAGAAACGGTGGGACCGCTTCGCTTATCTTCCATTACATGGACGGTACACCTTTCGTATTTTTTCACATGGGTACATGCTCAAAAATATACTCAAGGTTCTTCGATTCCCACACGTAAGCAAGATTAGGGAATCGGTCACAAGTATTTTTCTGCTGAAAAATCTCGCGACCCTGACTCGCGCCGTCGCGCTCCGTCTTTCGATTCCCACCTGACAAATTAAAAGTGACCCAAGGAATGGGTCACTTTTAATCTGTGCCTGGGGTGGGAATCGAACCCACATGATGTTGCCACCGAGAGATTTTAAGTCTCTAGCGTCTACCAATTTCGCCACCCAGGCATTAATAATACTGTGAATCGGTCACGAATAATTTGTTCGCCGTCGCTCACAAATTTTCTCGACCCCGACTCGCACCCGTTTTCTGCTGAAAACGGACTTCGTGATTCTTACAGAATCTGTATACCTGTTCTGTTTTATATTTCGCTTTCACTCATATAAAACTATCACAGGTCTTGCGCTTGGGTCCCAACCCAAGCTCACTCCGTCTTTCGATTCTCCCCGAAATATCATTTCATGATATTTCTTGAGGCCTGGGGGAGAATCGAACTCCCGCGTATTCCTTTTGCAGAGGAATGCTTTACCACTTAGCAACCAGGCCTATATTATTTAAGAGGAATAGTGTCTATTTTTTGTCTATGTTTTTCACCCAAATCGACTTGAAAATCAAATGACGGAATTCTACCAAGTTTTGTATTGATTTTGATATATTGTCGAAATTCAGACCTTATTCTTTTGGTAAACTCCAAGACTGCATCCTCTTTATCTTCTGGAAGAACTGTAAAAAGAATATTAGCATATTTTTCATCATTTGAAAGCTTCACATCAGTAATTGTAACGAGTGATGCACCATTTGATTCTTTCTGCATAAATTCAGCAGCGGCTTTTTTAATTATTTTAATAATTTTATCAGATCTATTATCAGACATTTTATTTTTCTATCAACTTAAATATTTGTAATTTATCTCCAGGTGCTGGAGTGATTTCAGATTGAAATTGACAGCCGAATTCAACACCTTCACGGACTTCACCAGTTTTTTGTTTTTGCTGTTGTAATTCGCGGATTTTTCCTCTCCCGATTTCTGTATCTTTTCGCATTATCTTAACCTCTTCACCAACAAAAACAGTTCCTTTCTCGACACGACCGCCAATAATGTGCTTGTCTTTCATAGAACTGAATACTTTTAAAACTTTTGCTTCAGCTGTAACTTCTTCAACCATTACTTTTGGCGTCCTTTTTGTGACTTCTTCATTTAACCATTCAGCAATTTTGTAAATTATATCAAAAGTTTTTATTTCAACTTTATATCTTTCGGCTAATTCTTTAGCAGAACCATCCATTCCAACATCAAAACCAAGTATGATTGCTGGATTTCTTCCGGAAGCAAGTTTGACGTCATTTTCTGAAATATTTCCGATTCCTGCACCAATAATTTTTATTTTTACTTTATCGCTGACTATTTTGTTTATCTCATGCTCAACTGCATTGATCGAGCCTGCCGCCTCAGTCTTTATCATTATTCTTATGTAGCTTAGATCCGCATCATCTGCAGAGGCATCATTATTATAATTTTTAATTGGAATTTTTTTCTCCTTTTCTTTTTCATCTGAAATATATTGTTCAGCTTCTTTCTTTGTTTTGAAGGTCATAAAGGGACCACCAACCTTTGGAAGTTTATCAAAACCAATAATCCTGATGGGGGATGAGAATATTGCTTCATCTATTTTTTTGCCCAAAAAACTTTCCATCATTCTTGTTGAAGCAATTCTATCTCCGGCAACAACATACATTCCATTTTCTATATGGCCATTTTTAATGACAAGAACTGCTGTAATACCTTTCTGTTTATCAAGATTGGCTTCTATAACTAAACCTTCGGCAAGTTTTTTACTATCACCCTTTAGTTCTTCCATTTCAGCGACAAGAAGAATCATGTCTAAAAGCTCTGGAATTCCTGCCCCAGATTTTGAAGAAATTGGAACAAACGGAATTGAACCACCATATCCTTCAATATAAATTCCATTTTCAACCAAATTATTTTTTACTTTTTCAACATTTGCAGACGGCTTATCAATTTTACTGATAGCAACAATAAAAGGTATCTTGCTTTCTGTAATACATTTTAAAGCTTCAAGTGTTTGTTTTTTTACACCTTCTTCTGCAGAGACAACAAGAATTGCAATATCGGCAATGGTTGTACCACAGGTTCTCATTGCACCAAAAGCCTCGTGTCCAGGAGTATCTAAGAAAGTAATTTTCTCATCTTTATTTGTGTCTGGTATTTTATGAATAACTTCATAAGCAGAAATTCTCTGGGTGATTCCACCTGCTTCGGTATCTACGATATTAGTTTTTCTTATATAATCTAAGAGGGCTGATTTTCCATGGTCAATATGACCCATTACACAAACAATAGGAGAGCGCTTGATTATTGAGTTTTCAGAGAGTTTTTTGTGCATAGGTTGCCAGTTTAGCATTTTAATGGTCTTTTTACCAGTTATTTTGCCAAGCTGTTAGCTTCTAGGAATACAAAGACCGAGTTTCGCGGAGCGAAACTCGGTCTTTGTATTTGTTTTTACTAACAGCTAAAAGCTGATAGCTTATAACTAGACAATGCTTTCTTTGGCTTTTTGCAAGGCGGTTTTTTCTTCTGGAGTAAGTTCATATTCGGAAGACATATTTTTTACAGGCTTCGAAAAAACGCTCAAATGATCTCGAGAATATATACTAGATATGATAACACCATCACCTTCTTTGTTTACAAGGGCTGTAGCAAAACTTTGGTTACTTCCAGAGCCGTCACCTTTGAATGGATTGAATCTTACAGTTTGATTTCCAGACACGGTCTTTTTAAGCTTTTTATCTACTATATCTAATTCTTCAACTGTTTTCTGCGCATATTTTTTTAAAATATCTGTATCTTTTCTTAAAGTACTTATAACATCATCCATTGAACCATTTTTACTTCCAAGAAGTTTTTTCAGCTTAATTTCAAGTCGAATAATCCAAACTAATAGTAATAAAATAATTAAAGCAACTCCAACAATTGTGTATATTTCAAAATTCATGAGATTAATTATATATTTTTTTGTTTTTTTTGCAATTATTAATTGTTGTAAAAAGGTGCTCAAATTGTTATAGTTTTTAAGATGAAAAAGATTTATTTAGATAATTCAGCTTCCACACCTTTAGACAAAAAGGTTTTATTCGAAATGGCCAAATATTGGTCAATCGATTTTGCCAATCCAAGCTCTATTCATTCAATGGGTGTTAAAGCTAAAGTGGCTTTACAAAAAGCTAGAAAAACTATTGCTGATATTATTGTTGGTCATGATAGGGAAATAGTTTTTACATCGGGCGGAACAGAAGCAAATAATCTAGCTATTTTTGGAGTTGTAAATAATTTAATTAAAAATGGTAAAAAATATTCTGATATTCATTTGATTACTACAGAAATCGAGCACAGCTCAATTCTTGGATGTTTTAAAAAGCTTGAATCAGGTGGATGTAAAGTAGATTATTTAAAAGTTGATGAATTTGGAATTGTAAATTCAAAAGATTTGAGAAAATTAATAAAACCCGAAACTGCGTTCGTTTCAATTGGATATGCAAATAGCGAAATTGGCGTGGTACAACCAATCAAAGAAATAATAAAAGAAATTCGCCACAAAAGAAAAGAATTTGAAAGAGCTGGAATTAATTTTCCATATTTGCACCTAGATGCTTCACAGGCTGGGCTTTATTTGAATGTAAATGTTGAAGAGCTAGGCGTCGATCTTATGACTTTAGATGCACAAAAAATGTATGGACCAAAAGGAGTCGGTGCTTTATTTGTTCGTGATGGAATTAAAATTGAACCAATATTATTTGGTGGTGGTCAGGAAAATAATAGAAGAAGTGGAACAGAAAATATTCCACTTATAGTTGGTATGGCTTATGCTTTTGAATTAGCGCAAAAAAATAAACAGAAGGAAAGTAAAAGATTGATAAAGATGAGAGATGAATTTTTTGACTCTGTCAAAAAATTCGTCCCGAACGCAATTATTAACGGCCACTTGGAAGAGCGTCTTCCAAATAATATAAATATTTCAATTCCAGGATTTGATGGAGAAATGATGGTATTTAGACTCGACGAAGCGGGAATAATTTGCTCTTCATCAAGTGCATGTGCTTCTGGCAGTGGGGAATCTGAAGTTGTAAAAAAAATTAGTTCAAGTGAAAGAGCAAAATCAACCCTACGATTTTCAATGGGTAAGGAAACAAAAAAAAGTGATATAATAAAGTTACTAAATACATTGAAAAAATTATGTCAAAATTCTTAGCATTTATTACAGCAATAATATTATCGGCGATTGCAGTGCTTGCAGATTATTTTATTAAAAAAGCATCTCAGCTTCCAAATATTTGGAATAAGTCTTTGTTAATTGGTGCTGTAATATATGGAATAAGTGCAATCGGATGGGTATTGGTTATGAAAAGTATGAAGCTTTCTACCCTTGGAGTCATTTTTGGTCTAAGTTGTATTATTATGGTCACTGGTATTAGCGTTTTTATTTTTCACGAGAAGCTATCAGCCATAGAAATTATTGGTATTTTACTTGGCATAATTTCTTTGAGTATTTTATATAGATTCTCTTAATTTTTTTTAAGTTTCTATTTTGTTTTAAATAATATATAATATTAGTGTATGGAGAATTTAACCAAACAACAATTAATTTTACTTGCGCTTTTGGTAAGTTTTGTTACGTCTATTGCGACGGGTATTGTTACTGTTGCACTTATGAACCAAGCTCCAGTTGGAGTGGTTCAAACAATAAATAAAGTTGTAGAAAGAACAATTGAAACAGTCACAGGTCCAACAAAAGAAACCCAAACAGTTGTTAAAGAAACCGTAGTAGTAAGCACAGACGATCAAATAGTTGGAGCTGTAGAAAAAAATAAAAATAGTTTGATAAGAATTTATAGAACAAATACAGATCCATCATCTGGATCAAATTCTATGGTATTTGTTGGATTAGGGGTTATTATAAGTACAGACGGCATGATTGCTACAGATAATAATCTTATTTCAGATGGTGGAAAATATTTTATTACCAATTCAGATAATAAATTAATAGATCTTTCTGTTTTAAGATCTGTATCAGGAGAACAAGTAGCATTATTAAAAATTAAAAATGACGAAAAAAATCCTGTAAAATATAATACAGTTTCTATTTCAAAAAATGATTTGAAACTAGGACAATCAGTAATTTATATTGGAGGAGAATCAAAAGATTCAGTTTCAACAGGAATTGTCTCAACATTATCTGTTAAACAAATCCAGCCGACTGATAATTCTACATCTACACCAGTTACTACTAAAATATCCTCAATAGAAACATCAGTTCCTGCCAATTTTATTTCTGGTGGTTTGTTATTAAATCTTTCTGGAGAACTTGTCGGAATCAAGACTATATATATGGATAGTTCAAAGTCAGATTTGTTTACTCCAAGCCTAGATATCCAAAATGCACTAAATGCGCTTGCTGACTCACAGAAAAAAGCTCAATAAACCTTCACCCGTTAAAGTTTTTACTGACGCATTATGTGCGTAGCTAGTGTTTGGAGTCAAAAAATATTTATAATTAGCTATAAGTATATAAAAATTACTTCTTTTTAAAAAGCACATAATGCAAAAAAGTTGTTTATTTTGCTCAAAATATGAATATTTGCACTTATTTTTTAGAAAGAGTATATTAAATTAGTAATAAAGGTCAAAACAACTTTTATCAGTAAAAATTTTTTCGGGTAAATGCCACCATTTAACAACTTCACAACTAAAGCGAAAGAAGTAATCAGAAGAGCTCATGAGCTTGCTATTGAACGTGGGCAAAATCATGTAAATCCTTTACATCTTTTGGCAGCACTTGTACTTCAAGAGGAAAGCGTTGTCTCTTCAATTTTGGACAGATTAGAAATTGATTTAATTTTATTTACTGATTCAATTCTTGAAGCAATCGAATCGAGTACTGGCTCAACAACCCTTTCTCCAGCAAATCAAATTTATTTAACTCCGGATCTAGCAAAAGTTTTGGATTTGTCTGGAAAAGAAGCACAAGATTTGAAAGACGAATTTATTTCAACTGAACATCTTTTTTTGGCATTACTTGATACACCAACTTCTGCCCGAGATATTTTGATGAGATTTAAAATTGATAAAACAACCATATTAAAAATTCTTTCAGAATTAAAAACTTTGAAGGGGAGTGATATAGATCAGCCCAAAAAATACCGAGCAATTTTAAAATACACTAGAAATCTTACCAAGCTCGCAAAAGATAATAAACTTGACCCAGTTATTGGGCGAGACAATGAAATTTCAAGAATAATTCAAATACTTTCTAGAAGAACAAAAAATAATCCGATACTTATTGGTGAAGCTGGTGTAGGAAAAACAGCAATCGTTGAGGGTCTCGCAATTAGAATTGCAACAAACGATGTTCCAGAATCTTTGAAAGACAAAGAGCTTGTATCTCTTGATCTTGGACTTCTTATTGCCGGAACAAAATACAGGGGAGAGTTTGAAGAAAGATTAAAAGGAATAATAAAAGAAATTGAAAAATCAGAAGGGAAAATAATTTTGTTTATTGATGAAATACACACTATTGTTGGTGCTGGTTCTGCTGAGGGTTCAATGGACGCTTCAAACATGTTAAAGCCAGCATTATCGCGAGGCGAACTTAGAACCATTGGTGCGACAACAATAAAGGAATATCAAAAAATCGAAAAAGACCCCGCATTAACAAGGCGTTTTCAGTCTGTGATGATTGCCGAACCATCAGTAGAAGATGCTGTTGCAATACTTCGGGGTCTCAAAGAAAAATACGAACTTTATCACGGAGTCAGAATTACTGATGATGCAATTTTGTCTGCCGTGAATTTAAGTTCAAGATATATTACCGATAGATTTTTGCCAGACAAGGCAGTGGACCTCATTGATGAAGCCTCATCAATGTTAAAAATATCTTTGGAAAATATGCCGCCTATTCTTGAAGAGACAAGAAGAAAAGTTATGCGACTTGAAATTGAAAAAGAAGCACTCAAAAAAGAAGTTGAAGGAGAAAAAAAGAAAGAAACTAAAAAAAGAGTTGCGATAATTGAAAAAGAAATTGCTGATTTGAAAGAAAAAACTTCTGATCTTGAGCTCAGATGGACAACTGAAAAAGAAATTTTGAGTGGCATTAAATCTCTCAAAAAACAATTAGAAGTTTTGAGAATTGAAGCGGAAAATGCAGAAATAAAAGCAGATCTTTCAAAAGCTGCCGAGATTAGATATGGAAAAATCCCTGAAGCAGAAAAAGAATTGGATGTAAAACTTAAAAAATTGAAAAAACTCCAAACTTCAAGAAGAGTTTTGAAAGAAGAAATTACAGAAGAGGATGTCGCCTCAGTGGTTTCAAAATGGACAGGCGTCCCAGTTTCTCGAATGCTTGAAAGCGAAGCACATAAGCTTGTTAGAATGGAACAAGAGCTTGAAAAAAGAATTGTTGGTCAGAATGAAGCGGTTAGAAAAATTGCTGACACGATAAAAAGATCTCGTGCTGGAATTGCCGACCCAAACAGACCGATCGGTTCATTTATTTTCTTGGGTCCAACTGGAGTAGGAAAGACCGAACTCACAAAAGCACTAGCAGAATTTATGTTTGATGATGAAAGAGCTTTGATAAGAGTAGATATGTCAGAGTTTATGGAAAAACATTCTACTTCAAAACTTATTGGTTCACCTCCAGGATATGTTGGCTATGAAGAAGGTGGAGCACTTACAGAAACTGTTCGCCACAGACCATATTCAGTTATTTTATTTGATGAAATAGAAAAAGCACATCCAGAAGTATTTAATTTATTACTTCAGGTTCTTGATAATGGAAGACTTACTGATTCAAAAGGCAGAGTGGTCAATTTCAAAAACACTTTGATTATTATGACATCAAATATTGGGGCTCAATTTATAGATAAAATGGAGCAAATTGGTTTTACGGCAAAAGATGAAAAGAAAAATGAATACAATTTAGTCAAAGAAAAAATACTTGCTAGCTTGAAAGATTTTTTCAGACCAGAGTTTATGAACCGTCTTGATGATGTAATTATTTTTGATATTTTGTCAAAAGAAGCTATTAAAAAAATTGTTGATATACAAATAAATTTAGTCAAAGAAAGATTGCAAACCAAAGAAATTGTCATGCAAATTTCAGACAAAGCTTTAGAATATCTTTCTGAAAAAGGATACAATCCTCAATATGGTGCACGACCACTTAAAAGATTGATTCAGGACAAAATTTTGAATCACATCGCATCTCTTATTATTTCAGAAGGAATATTAAAAGGCGGAACAGTAATAGTTGATATAAAAAATGATGAGATGTCTTTCAGTGTTAAGAAAGGGAGAAAGGGGATGATATTGGAAAGACAATTAGTTGAAAGTGTTTAAGATACAATTCAAAAAACAAAGAGGGGTTTCGCGAAGCGAAACCCCTCTTTGTTTGCCCTGTAGTAGATTTTGGCATCAAAAATATTTTTTATTCACAAAAATAATCTGTTTTTTAATATATTTGCAAACGTTTTATTGTAGAAATAGAATACAAAATATTTTTTAAAAAATAATGCCAAAATTCACTACTGGGTTTGAAATTCTGAAAAATAAATGATACTATGTTTTTACTGCGCCGGTCGTATAGTGGCAATTACACGAGACTGTAAATCTTGCGGCTTCGGCCTTCGGGGGTTCGAGTCCCTCCCGGCGCACAAAAATAAAACGCTTCTATGGCGTTTTTATTTTTGTGCGTCCAGAGTAAGTGCTAGGATGCACTTATGTGATGGACCCGAATTTTATGTCCGTCAATTTCTTGATTTACCAAATTAACTATGCTTTACTTTCATTAGAAGTTAAAGCTCAAAATTCTGATGGACGGAGGTCCAATATGCATATAAAAGCACCGATCGTTTCTAAACCTTTTGGGGAAAGTGAAATACCTGAAGGCGGATTTGGGTGGAATAACGATGCTCATGGAACATACGGTCCTGTCACATGTGAGTTTTGTGGAACAAATCACCCTGAAAGAAGAGACCAATCATACATAGTGAACAGAGTTCTAGGCCTGCAAGTAATTGAAGAATGCTGTGGAAAAGCTATAGACATTTTGTACCGTGAGCTCGGCGAAGAATTCACGAAAGCTTATATTAAAGAATTCGCTGAGAATCCAGCCGACCCTCGTTTTTTCTTTTTCTTAGACATGTTGTCTAAGACTCTAGAAGCGGCCGCAAAAAGAACAAATGAAATATCTGAAGACATTTCCAAAAGCAAGAGTGCTCTTTCCAATATAAAAAAGGTTTAAAGTATTAAGCCAGCCTGAGATAATTTCAACGGCTGGTTTTTTGTTGCAAAGTCTTAACCTTTTGAAAAAAATTAAGACTTTGCAATAAACTTATTTCATGCTATAAAATGATTAGGTGTTCTCGCTTTGGAAGTCCCAAAAGGACAAATCAAATCCAAGGCATAAAAATAGGGGGATTAAATGGAGCAGTCAGGAATTACAGCAAGAGAGGTACTGGAAAAACTGTATCAATCATTAAAAAAGAGATATAATTTCCAAGAAGTAAATGTGACGGCGGTTCAAGAAGTCGTCACGGTATATCATGGAAGTATAGGTTTCATGATATATAGCAAAGTAGCTTTTTTTAAAGTAAATGACGTAGAGTGGGCTGTCTCAATCGGTTCAAGAGATGGGACAGATTTAACAAAAAATTACGATTCAGATTTAGTAATTGTTAAAGTTCACAACCATAAAGACAAACTCGATTATGTAACAAGAAGCATAGAACAGGGAAGATATTTTATCAACTCCCTGCTTTATTGTTTAAGAACAGGAGAATTCCATTTTAATAGAGATGGAATATCCAAGAAGTATTATAGTATCCTTGACACCAAACTCAAGGAATATAAGTTCGGAAAATATCCGAACTTAAAATACAATAAACAAGTTGTTGAAGCTCTGTATGATATCACAGTATCAATATTCCAACAGTGAAGATTCAAACTCGAGCCCCAGCGTCCACGCGCTGGGGCTTTTTTCATTTCATTTTTCACTATTTTTCTGCTAATATGGACAAACATGAATATTCGAAACTTCAGTATTATTGCCCATCCCAGTACCATAACTTTTTTGAAGGAAAAAGTTAGCTACGGGACAAGCATCTCAATTTTTGAGTCTGTTTTTCAAATTAAACCATAGTTATGAATATACGCAATTTTAGTATTATAGCGCATATAGACCACGGAAAATCGACCCTAGCAGATCGTATGCTTGAGATTACAAACACCATAGAAAAACGCAAAATGATGGACCAGGTTCTTGATAGTATGGAGCTTGAAAGAGAGCGTGGAATAACCATTAAAATGCAGCCAGTTCGCATGAAATGGCACCTAAATAACGAGGAATATGTGATGAACCTCATTGATACGCCTGGGCATATTGATTTCTCCTACGAGGTTTCTAGGGCACTAAAAGCCGTTGAGGGATCTATACTTTTAGTGGATGCAACTCAGGGAGTTCAAGCGCAAACTTTAACCACTTTAAACATGGCACGAGAATCAAATCTCGTGATAATTCCTGTTGTTAGCAAAACTGATTCACCACTTGCACGAACAGCTGAAGTCAAAGAAGAAATTGCAAAACTTTTAAATATTGATGTAAGCACGATTTTAGAAGTTTCCGGAAAAACAGGTGAAGGGGTTTCCGAACTTTTGAATGAAGTTATAAAAAAAATTCCTGGACCACGTGGGGAATTTGGTGAAGAAAATTATAAATTAGAAATAAATGAAAAATCTTTTAGAGCTTTAGTTTTTGATTTTAAATATTCAAATCATAGTGGTGTCACAGTTTTTGTGCGCGTTTTTAATGGACAAGCAAAAAGAAATACTCCACTTACGTTTAAGGTTTCTGGAAAATCATTTACTGCAACAGAAGTCGGTATTTTTTCCCCATCTGAGCTAGCAACAGAAACTTTATCTGCAGGTGAGATAGGATATATTACTACCGGAATTAAAGAATCAGACATTGCTTCTGTTGGAGATACTATTTCTCATGTGAATGATAATCAACCACCACTACATGGATATTTCAGACCATCACCAGTTGTTTGGGCTTCTATTTATCCAGAAGGTGCTGATGACTTTGCAATGTTAAAACTTGCACTAGGAAAGCTTAGACTTTCAGATTCGTCTTTTACTTTTGACGAAGAAACTTCCGGAACATTAGGAAGAGGATTCCGATGTGGATTTTTAGGAATGCTTCATTTGGAAATTATTGTTGAGAGATTAAAAAGAGAATTTACTTTACAACTCATTGTCACAACACCGAGCGTAAATTATGAAGTAACTTTTAATAATGGAAAGAAAGAAATGATTTTTTCGCCATCATTATTTCCCGAGGACCATATGATAGCCAAAGTTATGGAGCCATGGGTAAGGGTAAGAATTATAACTCCAGGACAGTATATAGGTGCGATAATGCAGCAACTTTATGAGCACGAGGCTGTAATAGGAGATTCTGAAAGTTTTGGAGATAATAGAACATCACTTACGCTTGAAATGCCACTTCGAGAACTTATGAGAAATTTTTTCAACGAATTAAAAAGTATGACTTCTGGTTACGCATCAATTTCTTATGAAGCAATGCCTATGAAGGAAGCCGATGTAGTAAAAATGGAGGTTTTAGTTGCGGATGAACCAGTTCCAGCATTTTGTAAAATAGTTGCCAGAAGAAGAATGCAAGAGGAAGCTGACCAAACAGTTGAAAAACTTCATGGAGCAATTGAAAGAACAATGTTTAATTTTAAAATCCAGGCAAAAGCCACGGGAAGAATTCTTGCATCAAGATCTGTTTCTGGAATGAAAAAAGATGTTACGGACTATTTGTACGGAGGTGATATTACGAGAAAAATGAAATTGAGAGAAAAGCAAAAGAAAGGAAAAAAGAGAATGAAAGAAAGAGGAAAAGTAAATATAACACAGGATGTATTTTTGAAGATGATGAAGAGTGAATAAATTCAAAAGGCGGGCCGTTTACGGCCCGCCTTTTGAATTTAAACTACCTCAAGAAAGGAGAATAAAGCACAATCATACTTAGAATTAGTAAAGCTCCAATTACAATCCAAGCATATTTCATAAATTTTCTAGTTTTTTTGTGGAAAAGCATCCCAGTACAAAATTTTAAATTATTAAACTATTTCGACTCATTTACATTTTACTATTTAGTAATATTTCTCTTTTTATTCACATCCATTGAATTTTTAACTGGACAAGTTTTATTGGTTAATTATTCTTTTAAAATGTTATATACTAACTATACACCAAAATGATAGATTTTCAACAAAAGAAAAAACTAAATAAGTTTCTGTATTCAAAATTTACATTGGTAATTTTGTTTATTATCATTATTTTTTTAGCAAAAGCAACTTACAATATTTATCAAAAATACAAGTTAAATGCAGAAAATTATGCAACCATAAAAAAGCAGTATGACAGTTTGAATGCACGAAAGGATATGCTAAATTCAGAAATAGGCAGATTAAAAACTGACAACGGAGTGGAGGAAGAAATACGAAGTAAGTTCAATGTGGCAAAACCGGGGGAAACTGTCGTTGTTGTTATAAATGGCAGCAGTAGTACTTCCAGCCAGAATAGTAGTGGGAACAAAGGATTTTGGGCAAGTTTTTGGAGTATTTTTAAATAATCATGTGAGCCCCGTAGTGAAATTTGGCATTGTTTTTAAAAAGTTATATATTGATGTTTATGTTGTTATAAGGTAGTTTGATAGTTGAATAGATAATTGTAGAAAAATTTGGTTGAAAAACTTTTTGATGCCAAATTCTACTACCGGGCGAGTGTAGTTTAGTGGTAGAACTGGTGCTTCCCAAGCATCGGGCGCGAGTTCGATTCTCGCCACTCGCACAATTTAAAAACGATTAGTTTTTAAATTCGAGTGAACAAGCAAACTGCTTTGCTTGTGGGCGAGAATCGAAAGGCTTTTATATACGAGCGAAGTGAGGCGGAAAAGCACCTGGCTAAGTAATAGCCAATTCTCGCCACTCGCACATAATAAAATTAAGTATTGCTTTTTAAAACTTATGATATAATAAAAAAGTTATAAGTTAATAAATAAAAATATGCAAAAAAAAGTAGTAATGTATTCAACACCAACTTGTCATTATTGTAATTTAGCAAAGGATTTTTTTCATGATTACAATATTTCTTATGAAGTATTTAACGTGCAAACAGATTTAGTTAAAAGAAAAGAAATGGTAGAAAGGAGTGGACAGATGGGCGTTCCAGTAATATTTGTTGATGATGAAATGGTCAAGGGTTTTGATGAAGACAGATTGAGGGAATTGCTAGAAATTAAATAAATAAAAAACCGCCTAAAAACCTGCCTGCGCAGGCAGGCGGTTTTTTTGATTAGTTATTTTGTGCTATATTTCTCATAGCCTGTCGCCATAGTTCAATGGATAGAACAGTCCCGTCCTAAGGGATAGATGTAAGTTCGATTCTTACTGGCGGCACAACTTTATGATATAATCTTTCTATGAACCCAAACGAAAAAGAAATTTACGATTTAGTAAAAGAAAACAACCATATGCTCAAGGGGATGAGACGAGCAAATCGCTGGTCTTCAATCCTCAGGATTATTTATTGGATAATAATTATTGTCGTAGCAGTCATCGCATATAATTTCATTCAACCGTATTTAGATGCTGCGCTTAAAGCATACCAGAACTTACAAGGTAATATAAATAGTGTTAAATCGGTAACAAGTAAAATTCCTACTTCTATAACGAATATAATAAAATAAATTGATTTAACCCTAGAATTTTTCTACTAAATAGTGTAATATCTAAAATAACAATTAAACAAATTGTCATTGCCAAGGTAGCTCAGTTGGTAGAGCATGTCCCTGAAGAGGATGTGGTCGCCGGTTCGAGTCCGGCCCTTGGCACAATTTTAAAAACACCAACATTTGGTGTTTTTAAAATTGGCTTGAGGGAGGAAGCAAACTGCTTTGCTTCTGTCCGGACGAGAACAGCGGAATGATACCCCGCAAGCTTGCGGGGTGAATGAACTGGTGCCTAGCCCGAATTGAGTGGCGATGAAATGAAAGGTGAAGGAGAGATTCCGGCCCTTGGCACAACAAAAATAACGCTTTCGCATTATTTTTTGTGATAAGAAAGTCAAACAAACTGCTTTGATTCTATATTGCACTATTTTAAATTTATTGTAATCTTAAATCAGACGTAATGCTACGCATTGTCATGAGTAATTAAAAAATAGGGGGGTGAAAAATGAAAAGAATTGATGTCGCAACAAAGAAGTGGACAAAGCTCGTTAATACATTTCCATGGTTCAGGGAATATGTTGTGTTGGAAGGTGGTAAAAAAATATGGAAATCTCGCGAATTTTACTATCCTTTGGTTGGAATGGGCTGGTATAAGTTAATATGGGATATGTGTACAAAAATTAAAGCCGTGTACGACAAAAATCCTGAGCGGTACGAAATGTACAACGTTACAGATATAAAGGAAAAATATGGCGGGCTAAGATATTATACGACATGCTCCCCAGAAGAATTCGAAGAATACGTCCGTGAGGCAGAGGGTCTTTCTTATAAAACATGCGAAAAATGCGGTAAGCCGGGTAAAACAGTGGAAATTTATTCCTGGTTTTCCACACTTTGTAAAAAGCATGAAAATGCTCGTAGAAAAAATCATAAAAAACGTTTTGGATGGTGAATATAAAACTCCCCAGTAAGTTACGGGGAGTTTTTATTTTACGCACTTTTTATCTTTAATTTCGCTTGTCGGTGTTTGTCTATCTTTGGCATCCTTATTACAAGTAAACCATTTTTATTTATCGCTTCAGATTCATCAACATTAATTTCCTGTGGAAGAATTATTGTTCTTGAAAATGAACCCCAATATAATTCTTTGTGAAAATAATCATTCCCGAGTGTGTCGTTTGACTCTTCTCTATGTCCTTTTATCACAACCATATCTCTTGTAATAGAAATGTCTAAATCTTCCTGTTTAACACCTGCAATCATCGTTTTTATGATTATTTCTGATGGAGTTTGATACATATCAACAGCGAGTTGACCTTCTTCTTCTGATTCAGCATCTAGAAGTTCATTTTCGATATCACTTTCGGCTTCAAGTTCTTGTTTATCATCATCAACTCTAATTATCCCAGTCAGTTTTTCAAAAAAAGATTTTTTCTTCATTTATTTAAAATAATTAATCTAATAAATATAAAATTAAATTTTTTCGAGTTTAATTTTCTTAATTTTTTCAAAGGCTATAAGAACTATTATAACAGCAATCCAAATAAGTTCCAATGCAGTAACAGATGCACCTTGGTTCCCCAGCATAAAATAATTGAATGCCCCGTGTACAAAAACGGCTACAATAATACCTAAAACTGTATAAACCGTTTTTTCAACTTTTTTGTCAAAAAAATTATAACTAATAAACAATGCAATTGTAGCGGAAGAAATTGTATGTAACAGTGTCGCCCCAATAAATCTCATGTCTCCATTATTAATCGAGGCAATTACATTCTGTTTTGAAATAGGGTCAATTAAAAATAGCATGTTTTCTATAGCAGCAAATCCGAGTGCTGTGGTAATCATATAAATCATTGGGTCTAGTGGTTCGTCATCTTCCTTTGACCTAAGCACTAAAATATATGCTAAAACAAATTTCGAAAGCTCTTCAATGATAGGTGCAACTATCATTACCAGCAAAACCTTGTCTATTGTAATACCAGTTTTTGTTGCGATACTTTGAAACCATGGCAAAATATGGCTGAATATGCCACTTGAGAATAAATTTTTTAATCCAAATCCGTAAAAATATTTTTCTAGAAATAATGATATGACAACGGCAATCATTCCACCCAAAAAGGCAAGAGCTATCATATTTTTTGGTTCTGGGTTTTCCTTGTCTTCTCTAGTCCAAAACCAAAGCCAAACTAGTGTTGGTATAACACCACTTATAAATGCAATCACAATCGTTCCAAGTTGTGTGTTTCCTTCAATCATATTATATTGGCCATTTTTCAATCATTAAAATACTTTTATCTTCGTTTATTGATTGCCAAATTTCTTCAGTAATAAAAGGCATAAATGGGTGGAGAATAATAAGTATTGTTCGGAGTGTAGATAACAAAAATTGTTTTCTGGATGTTTTTGATGTTTCATCTGCGTTTTCGGTTACAAAAACTTTTTTACTATCTTCAAGTATTATATCTGCAAATGTGTGCCATGCATAATGATAAATTTTTTCTCCAGCCATGTAAAATCTGAACTCTTCCATATCTTTCGTAATGTCAGCAACAAAATTATTTCTTTCATCAATTAATTTTTTGTCAGCATCAGAAAAATTATCAAAATTAGGAATATATTTTTCTTCTTTCGTAGACTCTAAAATAAATCTTGTAATATTCCAAATTTTATTTGCAAAGTTCTTATAAGCCTTCACTTTATCATCTGACCATCTAGTATCAGTGCCGGGGGTATTTCCAATAACGAGAGCCATTCTTAATGCGTCAGTTCCAAATTTTTTTGAAATATCTACAGGGTCAATATTGTCTCCTAATGATTTTGATATTTTTTGCCCTTTTGGATTGCGGACCATTCCATGAAAATATACATGTTTAAATGGTATATCGCCCAAAACATATGTTGACATAAGTATCATTCTTGCTATCCAAAAGAAAATTAAATCATAACCACTCTCAAGAACATCCGTTGGGTGATAGAAAGATAAATCCTTTGTTTTTTCTGGCCATCCAAGGGTTGAAAACGTCCATAAACCAGAGGAAAACCATGTATCAAGAGTATCTTCATCTTGAGTCCAACCAGACTCTTTTGGGGCCTCTATTCCACAATAAATTTCTTTGTCTTTGTACCAAACGGGAATGCGGTGTCCATACCAAATCTGTCTTGAAATGCACCAATCTCTTAGTGTATGAATCCAGTGAAAATAAGTTTTATTTACATAATCTGGAATAACATTTATTTGTCCGTTTTTTACAGCATTCTCCATTAATTCTTTGAGGGTTGTTTCTTGTCCACTTTGTACACCTTTAATATTTGAACGTTCAATATTAAAAGATTTATTTACAGCCACAAACCATTGAAGTTTTGGTAATGGTTCAATAATTCCACCAGTTCTTTCTGCGGTAGAAACATTTTGTTTTATTTCCTCTTCTTTTTCTAATAATCCTTCAGATTTTAACCATTCAACAATAATTTCTCTTGCTTCAGCAACTTTTTTACCAAAAATATTTTCTCCACCAACCATCATTCTTGCTTTTTCATCGATTACTTGCACGACAGGGAGTTTATTTTTTTCACCAATTTCCCAGTCAATCATCGAGTGAGCTGGGGTAACACCTAAAGCACCAGTACCGAACTCTTTATCAACTGATTCATCAGCAATTATTTTTATATGAATTTTTACACCACAAAAAACTGTATCGTATTCTTTACCGATATATTTTTGATAACGTGTATCATCTGGATGGACAGCGACTGCTGTATCACCAACTTTTGTTTCAGGCCGCGTGGTAGATATTGAGATAGGGAAGTCTTTTGAATATTTGAATGTATAAAATTTTGCTGGTCTTTCTTCGTAAACAATTTCTTCATCAGAAATTGTTGTTTGACCCTTTGGATCCCAGTTAACTATTCTAAAACCTCTATAAATAAGCCCATCATCATACATTTTTTTAAAAACTGTTCTTACTGCTAAGTTCCTCTTTTCATCCATAGTAAATGCTTCACGTGACCAATCCAAAGATGCGCCCATTACTTTTGATTGAGAAATAATTGTGTCATGACTTTGTTTTACGAAAACACCTATTCTTTTTAATAGTTCTTCTCTTCCCAAATCATATCTAGATTTATCTTCTTTTTTCTTGATATCTTTTTCGACTCGAGATTGTGTTGCAATTGCAGCGTGATCTGTACCTGGAACCCAAAGTGTTTTTTTACCACGCATTCTTTGGTAGCGAATCATAATATCTTCAATGGTTAATGTTAATGCGTGGCCCATATGAAGAATACCCGTCACATTTGGAGGTGGAAGCATTATTGAGTATTTTTCTTTATGTCTTGGTGGAAGATTGTCGGGATTAAAAAAGCCAGAATCTTCCCATAATTTGTATATTTTTGATTCAGTTTCTTGTGAATTATATGGCTTTAAAAATTTATCTTGCATTGTGGCTTTATAATAGCAAAAATATGTAAAATTGGAAATAAAATAACCCCTTATAAAAAGGGGCAATAAGTCTTAAATAACTTATTTTTGTACGGGGTGCGGAGGCGACGCTTAATTGTCGGGCTTCACAGATTTGGTTCGCCCTAAGTTTTATGCGACGCGCGACACCCCGTACGAAAATAAATATTAGTACAATACTAATAAAAAAGCAAATATAACTTACAAAATATAAAGGGGTTCTCTGTGCGGCTACACAAGAACCCCTGTCGGAACCTATAAAATATTTCGGTCCCCCTAACACCTAAAGCTTGGAGCTACCGGCCTTTTATTCGAGGCTGATTCACGAGGATTCAGCCTACATTGCCCTCCTCCACAGTGTTATTTGGAGTATGTTATTCCTATTAACAAAAAAGGCAACACCAAACTGTTGATAACTTTTTGGCTTATTATAAGCTTAGATTACCTTTTGCTCTAAATTCTGATTCTGGTTTTTTACCAGCTTTTATATTTATATAGCCAGCAAGTGCAATCATAAAAGCGTTGTCTGTTGAGGCACTTATTTCTGGAACTAAAAATTCTATATTCAAATCTTCTGCAAGTTTTGTAAAATCATTTCTAATTTTTTTGTTTGCACTGACACCTCCACCCATGATTATTGTTTGTGCACCGTATTGCTCGACAGCTTCTTTTGTTTTTTTAACAATTACTTCTACGACAGCATCTTCAAATTCTTTGGCGATTTCTTGTTTAATAGTGTCAGTCATTTTAGTAATTTTTTGCACAGTATAAAGAACGGCGGTTTTTATTCCTGAAAAAGAAAAGTTTAAGTCGTGAGAATGTATCATTGGGCGAGGAAGGGGGAATGGAGGAATTTTGTTTGGGAATTCTTGTCTCTCTTTTTCTGCAAGCTTTGATATTTGTGGTCCACCAGGATATGGAAGTCCGAGTATTCTTGCAACTTTATCAAAAGCTTCGCCAATTGCATCGTCTTTTGTATTCCCAACTATTTCATAATTTAAATTATCTTTTATTAAAACAAGCTGAGTATGACCACCACTTATAAGAAGTGCAATTGCTGGATAATTAATTGTTTTGATTTTGTATTCTAACTTTCGACTTTCAACTTTCAACTTTTGACTTGGTTCTAGCGCAGCTACAACCACATGACCTTCCATATGATTTGTAGGGATTACAGGGATATTCCAAAGTGTTGATAATGCTTTTGCAAAACTTACACCAACCCAAAGAGCTGGCTCAAGTCCCGGACCGTTTGTTACAGCAATCGCGTCAATCTTAGGCTTCTCAATTTTTTGTGCTAATTCTAATAGCGGTTCAAACAAACCTTCTTCTCTAATTAGAATTGAATTTAGAATTTTGAATTTCGAATTTAGTTTTTTATCTAATTCAATATTCAATATTCGAGATTCGGCCATACCTGCTTCTTCTAAACATTTTTCTAAAAGGGGAGTTAGATTTTTTCCATGCTCTCTTTTTGCCATCATAGGAAAAACTCCACCATATTGTGCATGTAGCGCTACTTGAGAATAAAGTTGATTGCCAAGTATTTTAACCGAATTATCTTTTGCTTCAATAAGGCAAATTGCTGTCTCGTCGCAGGATGTTTCGATACCAAGAATTATCATAATAGAATCTAATTTAACAGAAAAATTAATAAAAACAAACCATCATAATTTTATTTTGCGGAAGAGGTGGGATTTGAACCCACGAAGGGCTTTCACCCTTACCGCGTTTCGAGTGCGGCGCCTTCAACCTCTCAGCCACTCTTCCTCAAAATAACAATAACATTTTTTGCCTTTTTCTCAAAAAATGTTATATTGCTTATTGTATTTTCTCGGCCTTATCGTCTAACGGTTAGGACACGGCCTTTTCAAGGCTGGAATCGGGGTTCGATTCCCCGTAAGGTCACAGTTTATAACAAAAATAGTATTTCCAAATACTAGTAGTATAATATTAGTATGACAAAGATATTTATGGCAGATGATGATTCTTTGCTTATTCATATTTACGGAAAGAAATTTCAGGCTGGTGGGTTTGATATTGAGTTTGCCATGGATGGCGAAGAAGCTATTTCTAAATTAAAAAATTTTGAAATAAAACCAGAAATTATTCTTTTGGATTGTCAGATGCCAAGAAAAAATGGTTTTGATGTAATGGAAGAAATAATAAAAGATAAAGATTTAAAAAATATTCCTGTGGTATTTTTGACAAATATGTACGAACCAAGTGATGAACGAAAGGGGATAAATTTGGGCGCGGTGGCATATTTAGTGAAGAGCCAATATATTCCTTCTGAGATAGTTGATAAAGTTAAAGAAGTTTGTGAGAAGTATTGTAATTAATAATACATAAAACAAATTAGTGTGGCAGAGGAGTTTCGAAACTTACAGTTTCTTTCCGTCTTTCAAATCCTCTATCTTCCACTCAAAAACAGCTAAATGTTCCGCGCATTCAAATTCATCTAGTTTTTGTCTGTGGGCGGTAGAGGATTCGAACCTCTGACCCTTTCTACGTCAAAGAAATGCTCTACCAACTGAGCTAACCGCCCTAGACAAAAAATATTATCATAAAAAAACGCATAAAACAATTGAGGCGGTTTGCTTCGCAAACCGCCTCAATTGTTTTAATTGTTAAAATTCCAATCTATAATGTTATTTTATTAATAACACTCCAGCAAAACTTAATACGGCAACTAATGCGACTGATAGGAAGAATCTGGCTGCAAATTTTCGATTTCCCTGAAAATATGAATAAACAGATTTACTTACCAAGTTTGTTGCACTTACACACAAGAATGTTATCAAAGCAAATTTATAAGTAATTATTCCGCCCGCCATTTCTGCCAAGTTTACAACTATTGCGTCAATACCAGCAAAAGATGCCACCATAGAGCTTGCTAGAAATCCGGACTGACCAAAAATTATTAAACATATTTTTGTTGCTAATTTAACAATAATTAATATTAAAGCAAATTTTAAGGCTGGTACCAACGAAAAAATATTATCATCTGCTTTTTTCTCTTCTTCTGGGTGGTTTTCATTGTTTGTTTCCTTGTCTTTCTTTTTCAAAAATATAATAGCAAGTATAACGGCGGTAACTATCATTATTAATAGACTTGGGATTATTGTTATCAGCCATTTACCATTAAGTGGCCCAACTAAAAGAAATATTTGTAAGAAACTTGCCATATTAGCTAAAAGTGCTGCTCCTACCAAATAGTTTACAATACCTGTCTTTTTACTTTTTTGTGCTAATGATTGGGTAGTTGATGTTGATGAAATAAAACCACCCACACAACTTGCTAGAGTAAAACTACTTTTATTTCCAATTATTCTACCTAATACATATCCAAAAACATCAATACCCGTAATCAATGCAACTGTCATCCATATTTTATATGGATTTATTAATTCTAAAGTTGCGAATGCTCCTAAGTTTATACCTAAGTTACTAAAGACAGATGATAAAAATGGAATATCTATTAATTTATAACCAATGTTTGGCAAAAAAGGTAAAACAACAAGAGCGATTATTGCGTAACTTATAAAAGACTCAATTTCTTTTGATGTTATTCCAGCCACTAACTTGGCAATTTTTTCTTTCAATGAAAGTATCAAAACGATAATAACAAAAATAACGACAATGAGCTTAAGTGATATTATTTTTAACATTGGCAACATACCAATCAAGAAGGTAAAAAAGATGGCCAACTCATTTGTCATACCAAAGCTTTTAGTAAAGGTAGAGTTGGTGATGTAATATGATATTAATATGATAAAAAACACTGCTGCTATCAAAATAGCTAATGTTGTTAAATTGTTTATGTAAAAAATACCACATAAAGCCCCAAGTAGTGAAATCAAGGCAAAGGTGCGTATTCCACCAGCAGCACCAGCGTGCTGTCCACCACTTTCTCTCTCTAAACCAATAGAGGCCCCAAACAACAAAGCTAAGAGAATATTAATAACTATTGAATTATCCATATTTATATTTAATT
>CAIJUJ010000020.1 GCA_903823865.1 uncultured bacterium | reverse complement strand
ACAGATGTAGGTATGGAGGTGAATGGAAACATTGCTTTAACTGAGAATAATAGCAATTTATTTCCTGTAGAAAAAAATAATATTTTTGTAAATTATATAGCGACAACATCAGAGAATTACTCATTGGTTCAAGATTTTGCAGATATTAATATTCTTTCTGATTTTGAAGTTAAAATTACAAATGAAATATTGCCTGGGTCAGCAATATTGTCTATTCCCGAGGTTAGTAGAGAAAAATTAACCATTGTTTTAGAAAGTCTACCTAGTAAGAATCTTTACTTTTATGTTGATTCGCTTGAATACTCACTACCGCATTCTATCTATGATGGCCCATCTATGACTTTTAATTTAGATGGAAATAAACCGCACCTTATTTTTATAAAATCATATCCAAGTACAAAAACTATACGTAATGATGTAACCGGTGGAGACTGTTCCACTTTTGGTATTTGGGATCAAAATACCTTAACGTGTACTATGACACAGGATGTTTTTGAAGTTATAGAAATTGTAAATAATGACATTACACTTAATGGTAATGGAAAAATAGTCAAAAATTTAAATGGTTTTGGGAAAGGAAGCGGAGTCAGTATATCTTTCAGAAATAATATTACTGTAAAAAATTTAGTTGTTGAAGGCTTTGATGAAGGTTTTGGAATTTTTCAAACAACAAATAGCACATTCTTAAACAACGAAACACGTGGTTTTGGTATGGGATTTTATCTTTCATTTAATGATTCCTATAATATTATTAATGGTAACACAATTACTAATAATGCGGATTATATTCCTAACGTACAAATTACTAGTACTGGAATATATTTAAGCGGTACAGCAAATTGGTCAACGATAATTAATAATACAATTACAGTAACTAATATAGGATTGGTATTAAGTTCAAACGCAAATAAAAATAAAATTTACAATAATAATTTTTTATCTAGCCCAACTATTTTATCATTTAGTAATTCAGGCAATTCAATTTTTCAGCAAATGCCGGTTGGTGGCAATTATTATTACAACTATGATAATTCTAAAAGTGGTTGTAATGATACAAATAATGATTTTATTTGTGACAGAGCGATTAGTTTCGGTAATGTAACAGATAATTTTCCTTGGCTATATAAAAATGGTTGGGAAGGGGATAGATTTCCCAACGTTGCCTGCTGTTCGAATGTTATATTTATTCCAGGTCTTGAAGGTAGCCGACTGTATACAAAAAATTTGCTTATTGAAAACCAGCTTTGGGAGCCAAATCGTAATGCAGATGTTGTAAAATTATATTTAGATTCTTCTGGAAATAGTATAAATCCAAATATTTATACGAGAGATATAATCAAGAGATCAAATGTGGGGCTTGGTATCTGGGATGAAAATGTTTACAAAAGTTTTGCAGATTCGCTTGATGGTTTAATAGCAGATAAAAAAATAAATAATTGGGAAGCACTACCTTATGATTGGCGATATGATTTGAATAAAATAATTTCCGATAGTGTCTTACTTCCAGACGGTTCAAAACTAAATTTTATCGATGAAGTGATTAAAATGGCAAGTTCTTCACAGACGGGAAAAGTGGCAATTGTTACGCATAGTAATGGTGGACTTTTAGCAAAAGTTTTGATAAACGAATTAAAAAAACGTGGCAAAGACAATTTGATTGATAATTTAATAATGGTCGCTGCACCGCAACTCGGTACCCCAAGTGCCATTTCTGCCATGCTTCATGGAGATGGGCAGGAAATAGTTGCAATTCAAGGATTATATTATTTTTTGAATAAGCCAACTGCAAGAACTTTGGGTGAAAATATGATGGGGGCTTACAATCTTTTACCGCAGGCAGAATATTTTACAAAAGTGGCCTCGCCAGTTATTAAATTTGACGAGTCCTTTGATAGTGTAAATAATTTAAGGACAAAATATGGTGATGTTATAGATAATTATAGTGAACTTCGTGATTTTCTTTTAGGTGTAGATGGTAGAAGCGAGCCGGTAAACAGTGACACTATTACTCCAAATGTTTTAAAAACAAATTTGCTCGGGCTTGCAGAAGATAATCATAATGTTCTTGATAATTGGGTCCCTCCTTCAAATATTAAAATTACTCAACTTGCTGGTTGGGGAGTAAAAACTGTCAGTGGTCTAGAATATTTTGCCAATGATGTTTGCGAAATAGGTTTTATATTTTGTTTTAAGCCAAAAAAGATTATGGACAGAAATCCGATTGTCACAGAAGATGGGGATAGTACTGTGGTTGTTCCGAGCGCTACCTCAATTGATTTTGCAGAAAAATATTATTTGGATTTAAAGAGTATGGGTTATAAATACACACATATAAATATTTTTGAAGCTACCTCAACCATAAATTTTGTAAATAATATAGTTTTGAATTCAAATAAAGTTTTACCAGAATATATAACTAAAGAAAAACCAACTTCTACAGATAAAATATTAGAATTATCACTAAATTCTCCTGTGCTTTTGGGTGTGTATAGTGCAAAAAATGAACATACTGGTATAGTGGCAAACCCACTTCCGGATTCAGATTTGGAAGTAATTGAAGAAAATATACCTGGAAGTCGTTATATAAATGTTGGTGATAATATAAACGTTTTTTTAAATGAAGGAGAAGATTACACTGTAAAATTAAATGGGACAGAAGATGCCGTTTTTTCTATTGAAGCAAAAGTTATTTCTAGCGATGGTACTGTTTTAAAAAGAAGACGTTATACAAATATCTCTACTACAAAAAATACAACTGGGGAGATGAATATTTCTTCAGACACGTTTGATGCTACAAGTTCTACCCCGACAAATTTGTTGATAGATTCAAACGGAGATGGAATAACAGACTTTAATATTGTATCAAGCGATAATCAAGATGTAACTCCGCCAGTTCTTACAATACTAGGCGATAATCAAACAACAATTAATGTCGGTGATAATTATACAGATTTAGGAGCCAATGCCGTTGATGATATTAACGGAGAAATAACTTCTTTAGTATCTACTTCTACAAATCTAGATATTACAAAACCAGGAACATACTACTTTGATTATACCGTTACAGATTCTTCCGGTAATATTGCTACAAGTTCAAGAATAATAAAAGTTATTGGTAGAAGAGCAAGACGCAATGTTAATATATCTGCAAATATCACAAATTTAGATATATCACCGATTGAAAATGTTACTCAAACCGTTCCTGTTTTTAATATTATAAGTGATAAAGCAACATCTTCTATTATAACTGTAGCAGTATTACCTGATTTGAATAAAATAGAAATAAAAAAAGATAACTTACAATCTAAAAAAATAACTACAATAAACCGAGGTTTTTCCTTGAATGGCCAAGTGGAAAAAGGTGGGTCCTCGGTTTATGCAACAACTACTAAAAAAGATAATTTGGAAATGACAGCCTCTGTTGGTTCTGCAAAAATACCAAATTTTTTTAATATTTTATCTTCAATAATTAAATCAATTCTATCAGTTTTCTTTTTTCATAAATAAAGGTAATATTATATTAAATAATTAATTAAATGATTGAAAAAATTAAAAAAATCTTTTTGGGTGAAAATAAATACAGAATGATT
>CAIJUJ010000019.1 GCA_903823865.1 uncultured bacterium | reverse complement strand
TGGTCCAGGGTGTGAGTGCCCGCGCGCGTACCCCATGCAAGGAGTAGCCCCCCTTGATGAACTATTCGACTCCCGTCTTTATATGATGCAACCGTATCCACATCTACATAATTTTCCCACAACAAAAACCATCACAAACATGAAAAAAGGTTTATTTTAAGCCGTATTTTTAAGTTATTTTTTTGAAATAATAACTGTGAGTTTTGTTGTTGCATTGTGGGATAAAGTGCTATAAAATACTCTATATGTGGGAAGAAGTGGGAGTTAAATTTCTTCTCAATAAAACTATTATGCTTATTGGAGAATACATTCACACATTAGATGAAAAAAAGAGAGTTTCACTCCCAGTAAAATTTCGTAAAGAAGTTGGCAAAAAAATTATTATTACTGCTGGGCTGGATAATTGCCTATGGATATTTACGCAAGCTCAGTGGAAAAAAATATCAGATAAACTTTCTGATTTCTCAATGCTTCAAGCTGACAACAGAAGTTTCAATAGATATATGTTTGGTTCAGCAACAGAAGTTGAAGTAGATACAATTGGCAGAATACTATTACCTGAATTTTTAGTTTCTCGTGCTTCATTAAAAAGTAAAGTCGCTGTAGTTGGAGTTCAAGACAGAATTGAAATTTGGAATGAATCAGCATGGAGAGAATACAAAAATGTAGTTGAAAAGAAAGCAGATCAATTGGCAGAGAAGCTAGGACAGGCAGGAGCACTATAAAAACATGATCACAACCGGGTAGTGAATTTTGACATCGTTTTACAAACATTAAGTGTGAGTAGTAGATAAATTATTAAAACAGTATGACATTAGGAAATGAAATAATTGAACAAAATTCAATGTCAAAATCTACTACTCGGCATAAGACAGTTCTTTTAAATGAATCAATAGAAAATCTTAAACTTAGAAAAGGATCCATCTTTTTTGACGGAACATTGGGTGGAGCAGGACACAGCTTGAAAGTTTGTTCAGATTTTGGTGGAACAGTCAGAATTATCGCTACAGACAAGGACAATTTGGCTATAAGAAATGCTAAAGACAAACTTTCAGAATTTGGTTGTAATGCAGATTTGATACTTGATGATTATAGAAACATAGACAAAGTATTAACAAATTTATCGGTGGAAAAAGTTGATGGAATATTATTGGATTTAGGACTTTCTTCAGATCAACTAGACACATCAGGAAGGGGATTTACTTTTAGAAATAATGAACCGCTACTTATGACTTTTTCTGAGAATGAACAAAAAGTAAATGCAAAAGTAATTTTAAATAACTGGGGTGAGGAAACGATAGCAGATATTTTATACGGATATTCAGACGAAAGATATTCCCGAAGAATTGCAAAAGCAATAGTGGAATGTAGGAAAGTAAAACCAATAAAAACAACATTTGATTTAGTAGAGATAATCAAAAATTCAGTTCCAGCAGGTTACAGAAGAGGAAAAACACATTTCGCCACAAAAACTTTCCAAGCACTACGAATTGCAGTAAATGATGAAATCACAGCACTTAAAGAAGGAATGAATAAAGGTTGGGGTTTTTTAAAAAACCGAGGACGAATGGCAATAATTTCCTTTCACAGCGTAGAAGATAGAGAAGTAAAAAAATATTTTAAAGAAAAAGCAAAATCTGGCGAAGGAAGATTAATAAATAAAAAACCAATAATCCCAACAGATGAAGAAATAAATGAAAATCCAAGAGCGAGAAGTGCAAAATTGAGAGTAATAGAAAAAATATAATGGTCGCACAAATAATAAAGAAACAAATAGAACAAATCGAATATCGAGAAAAGAAAATATTCTGGGTACTTTTCTCGTTGTTTGCATTTTTAATTATTTCTTATGGTATATTAGTAAACAATATATTTTCCAACGGTGTGTCTCAACAAAATATGGAAAAAAATATTGTTTCATTAAATTCAGATGTAAATACCCTTGAATTTCAATATTTGGGCTTAAAAAATAGTATCACTTTAGCCTTAGCTGAGTCGAAAGGGTTTGTTTCAGTCGCAATAGATAAATTTGCAGTCGTAAATTCAGTTCAAAAAAATCTATCTTTGTCTGTAAATGAAAACTAATTCTTTTCAAAAAAAAGTTAGATGGATATTTGGTATTATAGTGTTTTTTGCATTGATAATGGTCACAAGACTATATTTTTTACAGGTAGTTCATGGCCAAAATTATTCTGATAAAGCAGATAGGCAGTACACAAGCATCTCAGTAGATACTTTTGATAGGGGAAGCATTTATTTTCAAAATAAAGGCGGAGATTTGATATCAGCAGCAAGTTTAAAAACTGGATATATTTTAGCTGTTAATACTAAACTTATTGCAACTGACACAGAAATGTATTATAAAAAAATCTCAGGCATAATCCCTATTGATGCTGGAACTTTTTATTCAAAAATATCAAAAGTTAATGATCCATATGAAGAATTTCAAAAACAAATTCCAGAAGACAAAATAAAATTAATTAGCGATTTAAAACTCCCTGGTTTAATCATAGAAAAAGAAAAGTGGAGATACTATCCAGGTGATGGTTTGGCTTCCAATGTTATAGGTTTTACTGGTTATGATGATAGCGGGATAAATATTTTAGGAAGATATGGTCTCGAAAAATTTTACGAAGATAATTTGAAGAGAGATAGCAGTACTTTATATGTAAATACTTTTGCTGAAATATTTTCAAATATTAGCAATAATTTTATTCAAAATAAAAATAGAGAAGCAGATATAGTCACTTCTATTGATCCTGAAGTTCAGGGTTATGTAGAAAAAGAGATTTCAGATACAAACAAAAAATGGAGTTCAAACTTAACTGGTGCAATTGTAATTGACCCAAATACAGGAGAAATTTATTCTATGGCGGTTACTCCTTCATTTAATCTAAACAATTTTAAAAACGAGACAAACGTAAGTATTTTTTCAAACCCGCTTGTTTCTGACGCTTACGAGATGGGTTCAATTATTAAACCCCTTACTATGGCGGCAGGTATTGACGATGGAGATGTCACAGCAAAAACTACCTATGACGATAAGGGTTTTGTACAATCAGACGGTTATACAGTTTATAATTTTGACAAAAAAGGTAGGGGGGTTATTGATATGCAAGGAGTTTTAAATAACTCATTAAACACAGGGGCGGCTTTTGTTATGAACAGTATGGGTAAAGATAAATTTTTACAATATTTTAAAAATTATGGTATTGGAACAGAGACTGGTATAGATCTTCCAGCTGAAGCTGCGGGAAATATAGGAAACCTGCTTAATAATTTAAATAACAATAAAAAAATCGAGTATATTACCGCATCTTTTGGACAGGGCATTTCTATGACACCAATAATCACTGTCAGAGCTCTTTCGACACTAGCAAATGGAGGAAAACTAATAATTCCACACGTTGTTAAAACAATTAATTATAAAGTTGGTCTTGCAAAAAATGTTTCTTATGTAGATGAAGCAAAACAAGTAATAACAAAACAAACCTCAGAGGAAATTACTAGAATGCTTGTAAGAGTTGTGGATGAAGCATTGGCGGGGGGAACAATGAAAATGAAAAACTATAGTATTGCTGCAAAAACTGGTACAGCTCAAATTTCAAGACCAATAAAAGAAGGTGGTGGATATTATCCAGATAAATGGCTCCACTCATTTTTTGGTTATTTTCCAGCATACAATCCAAGATTTTTAGTATTTCTATATACAGTTGATCCAAAAAACGTAAATTATGCATCGCAGACACTTACTTCTCCATTTTTTGATATAACAAAATTTTTAATAAATTATTATGAGATAGCACCAGATAGATAAGTCACGGTTTTCAGATAATGCCAAAGTATAAAAAGTATGCTAATTTTATTGTATGAAATCAATTTTTAAAAAAATAATATCATTGATAATCACTTGTGAAGCTATTTTGATTATTAGAAAGTATAAACCAAAGATCATAGCAGTCACCGGAAGCGTTGGAAAAACATCTACAAAAGATGCAATTTTTGCAGTTATGTCTAGTTCATTTTTTGTAAGAAAAAGCGAAAAAAGTTTTAATAGTGATATAGGTATTCCCCTTACTATTTTAGGTTGCCAGAATGCTTGGTTTGATCCAATAAAATGGTGTAGGAATATTTTTCGTGGTTTTGAATTAATTTTATTTACAAACAAATATCCAGAATGGCTGATTTTAGAAGTTGGTGCTGATAGACCTGGAGATATTAAAAATGTCACAAGATGGTTAAAGCCAAACGTCGTGGTTTTGACATCTTTTGCTAAAGTGCCAGTTCATGTTGAATTTTTTAGAGACAGAGATGCCGTAATACGTGAGAAAAAATATTTGGTTGATGCGTTAAAACACGATGGTATATTAATCGTGAATGGTGATGATGAGGATTCAGTAAAAATAAAAGAATCAGCAAAAAATATTTCAATAATTTATGGCACAAGCAATATAGCAGATTTAATTGCTACTGAAATTAAAAATTATTATGGAAAAGATGGTGGAATAGAAGGTGTTACTTTTAAAGTTGAATATAAAGAAAATATAGTGCCTGTGATCATAAAAGGTGCGCTTGGAGATAAGAGTTTGTATTCATCTCTTGCTGCAATCGCTGTTGGAATAAGTCAGAAGATTAATATCGTTAAAGCTGCTGAAGCACTGATTAATCTTGAGGCGTCAAAAGGAAGAATGAGGATAATAAAAGGGATTAAAAATACCACAATAATAGATGATACTTACAATTCCTCTCCAAAAGCTTTAATTTCAGCCTTGAATACTTTAAAGGAAATAAAGGTCAGTAATAGCGCAAAAAAAATTGCAGTTCTCGGAGACATGTTGGAGCTCGGGAAGCATTCTATCGATGAACATTACAAAGCAGGAAAACTTGTGGCAGATGTATGTGACATTTTACTTACAGTTGGTATTCGTTCAAGAAAAATTGCTGAAGGAGCCTTAGATGGATTATTGAGTGGGAAAAACATTTATCAATTTGAAGATTCTGTTGAAGCAGGAAAATTTTTACAAAATATATTAAAAGAAGGCGATGTTATATTAATAAAAGGTTCCCAATCCATGAGAATGGAGAGAACAGTTGAAGAAATAATGTTAGAACCAGATAAGGCAGGGGAATTACTTGTCCGACAAGAAACTGAGTGGAAAAATATATAAAATAAAAGCCGAGTTAATCCCTCGGCTTTTTGAACAAATTTCTGCAATCTTCATTTTCTCGTATTTTTTTGTTTATCATGTACCTGTCGAAGAGACCAAGTAAAGAAACAATGGCAACAGCTATTGCAACATATATTAGTATTTTCATACTTCCTCCTCAACCTCTTTTTTGATATTACGTGAAAGGAAATCATTAATTATTTTGTACAAAGTAACCCCTCCAATTGCAAAACATATAATGGATGGAGCAATAACTTGAACCAATTCTTGTTCAAAAGAAGAACAAACAATAATTAATCCAATAAACAAAAATAAAAAAACTATTAATAAACTATCTGATTTATTATTCATACTTCCTCCTGGTGTACAGACTCTCTATATTAATAATATAGTTATAAAATATAATGTCAATAATAAATAAGTATGAATATTACTTAATTATATACACATAAAGTCTTTTACACATTTTGTCATTGTGAATTGGTAGATCGATTATTTCATCTGGGTCTAAATTCGTAAACTTGAATGAGCAGGAAACAATACGTGTACCAGGTTTACACTCATTATTAATTTTAATAATTAACTTATCCATAATTTTTGGAAAAAGATATAGGTAAATATGCGTTGCATCTGCTATTGAAATATTCTCAATATCTTTACAAATTATTTTTATGTTAGTTTTTCTGGTGATAAATTTAGTCCATAAATAAACAGTAATGTTCTTTTCTACACCAACAGCCTTAATATTTCTTTTCTTAATTGCTTCAATTAAAACCCTTCCATCTCCACACCCAAGATCATATAGGACACTATTTTTATTTAAATTTAACGTATCAATAATTTTTTCAATAACCCTTTTTCTAACAGGCACAAACGGAGCATCTGTAAAAAAAGAATTTATCATGTAAAATCCATATAATATAACCAAAATT
>CAIJUJ010000018.1 GCA_903823865.1 uncultured bacterium | reverse complement strand
GTTATGTCAGATACACAAAAGCCATATTATTTGAAAATTATGTCGAACCTAGGTCTAAACGCTGATACTTCGCCCATATCATGTCCAATTTGTAGGGATGGTAGTTATGGGGGTGCTATGGGTCCGGCACAGTTTATGCCGCTAACTTGGGATGGAATCACACAAAGAGTATCAAATCTTATTGGCGTGGCATATCCCTCACCCTTTGAGAATCTAGCTGCGTTTACTGCTTCTGCAGTTTTACTTAAAGATAATCAAACAAGATGCAAAACTGCATTTACAAAAAGAAATGATATTTGGTCATGTTCCGCTGCAAAATATTATGGTGGTTTAAGTTTGTCTGGCTCAAAACTTTCCTCCTCGATGAGATATGGTTATGGATCTTCAGTTTTATCTAGAGCATTACAATTTGAGAAAGATATAGCAACACTTAGCTTGTAGAAAATATTAATACAAAGGCGGCAAGGCGGAGCCTCGCCGCCCTTGTATTTTCCATAAAATTCTGATAATATGGCTTTCTATGAAAAAAGATATACATCCAAAATATTTTGAGAAAGCAAAGACCACATGTGTATGTGGGGCTACTTATAATTTTGGTTCTACAAAGGAAACAATAAACGTTGAAATATGCGGCAATTGCCACCCATTTTATACTGGTAATGAAAAAGTACTAGACACAGCCGGAAGAGTAGAGAAATTCAAAGCAAGAAAAGCAGCGGGCGTTACAAAAAACGCTACTAAAAAAGTTTCTAAATCAGCTAAATAACTATTCACCCGTTAAAGTTTTTACTAACGCATTATGCGGCGTTTTCGTTTTGCATTAAATGATATCGTCAGAAACATAATATATAGTAAAAATTTTGATTGAATAACAAAACCGCATAATGCAAAAAAGTTATTTTGGTGATAGAGTGATATTTATACAAAGAGTCGATGGTTAAAGAAACACATATAATAAATTACACATTCGACTTTTTATTAGTAAAAATTTTTTCGGGTAAATGAATCCAAACCAAGAATTAATAGAAGAGTTTAGAAAAAATAAAAAAACGACTTATTTAGCCGAAGAGTATATTCGTTTGGAAAATGAAGAAGAATCTATTAAAAAAATGGCGGAAAAAGATCCAGCAATGTTTTCTTTAGCGGAAGATGAAGTAAAAAATATTATTTCCCAAAAAAAAAATCTCCTAGCTCAAATGAAAAGTATTACTGCAGTGGAGGAAGATGCAGAAAAATTCCCAAACGAAGTCATTATGGAAATTCGCGCAGGTGTTGGTGGGGAAGAAGCAGCTATTTTTGTTGCTGACCTTCTACGAATATATAAAAAAGTTTCTGAATTAAAAGGATGGCAATTTTCTATTGTAGATGAATCAAAAACCACCCTCGGTGGTTATAAAGATATTTCAATTGAAATAAAAGGAAAAGAAGTTTACAAAGAATTGAGATTTGAAACGGGCGTACATAGAGTTCAAAGAGTTCCAGAAACAGAAAAGTCTGGAAGAGTGCATACTTCTACCGCCTCAATTGCAATATTGCCTATCAGAAAGAAATCAAAAATTGAAATTAAGCCATCAGATTTGCTTATAGAAACTTCTCGCTCTGGTGGAGCTGGAGGGCAAAATGTTAACAAGGTTGAAACTGCGGTAAGAATTGTTCACAAGCCTACAGGTATTGACGTTCGTTCAACTGCCGAAAGAAGCCAGCTTAAAAATAGAGAAAGAGCGATGTCCATTCTTATCGCCAAACTTGAAATGCAAAAAAATGAAGAAGACGCAAAAAAGTTTGCGTTGGAAAGAAAAGAACAAATCGGAACAGCCGATAGATCTGAAAAAATTAGAACTTATAATATTTTACAAGACAGAGTTACAGACCACAGAGTTAAACATTCTTGGTATAATATAGAAAATATATTAGCAGGGGATGGAATGGTTGATATTGTAGATTATATTGTCAAAAATGATTGCAAACCGCAGTCCGGAGATTCAGCCGAAGACGATGAATAAAAGGCAAAAAAGGGTTGCTAATCAGCCCCTTTTCTGATAGTATGTTTTACCATGACAGAAGAAAAGAAAATAAAAACAAATGATAAGATTGATGCAATGTTCAAAGCAGGCGCACATTTTGGTTATCAAAAATCACGAAGAGATGCCTCAACAACTCCATATATTTTTGGAACAAAAAATAAAGTAGAAATAATAGACCTTGAGCAAACACTTTCTCAGCTTGAAAAAGCAGAGGAGTTTGTAACTGGTATCGCCAAATTGGGCAAGCAAATTCTTTTTGTTGGTGGAAAAAGTGAAGCAAAAACAGCATTAAAAATTGGTGCGGAGTCTATCAATATGCCTTATGTAGACGGAAGATGGATAGGTGGTGCCATAACAAATTTCCCAGAAATTAAAAAAAGAATTGCAAAATTTGAAGATCTACAAAAACAAAAAGAAAAAGGAGAACTTTTGAAATATACAAAAAAAGAAAGACTACTTATTGATAGAGAAATAGCAAATCTTGACGCAATGTTTTCAGGAATTGTAAGTATGAAAGAAGCTCCAAAAGCGCTATTTGTAATTGACCCAAAGAAAGAATTTATTGCAGTTGCAGAAGCTGGCAAATTTGGAATTCCAGTAATTGCACTCGCAAATACAGATTGTAATATAAAAAATATCGATTTTCCTATAATTGCAAACGATGCATCTGTTTCAAGCGTTGCATTCTTTATTGCAGAAATAGTAAAATCGTATAAAGCTGGTAAAATAGCTAAAGCTTAATTTTTTCCAATATTTTGTGGAAAGAATTTTAATTAAATATTAT
>CAIJUJ010000017.1 GCA_903823865.1 uncultured bacterium | reverse complement strand
TGCAAAAATTATTGGAGGACCAATTGAATATTTATTGCCAAGAATAGAACCGAAAGATTCTTTGGCCGATATTTCACTTGCAAAATTCTTGCTTGATTGGGAGCCAAAAATAGATTTAGAAAAAGGGTTGAAAGAATTGTTATAAAATAGAATAGAAGAGGATGGCTGTTCGCAGCCGCCCTTTTTCTTTGTATTTGGGCATGGTATAGCGACTTTTTTGAGTTGCAAAAATGAAAAAAGTCGCTATAATGCCCATATTATGATTAAAAAAAGATTTTGGGCGGTAGTTCTAATTCTCGTTTCATTTTTAGTAGGATATTTTGTTTATTCAAGTCAAAATTCATCATCTGGTACAAAATTCAAACTTGGTCTTGATTTGAATGGTGGAACAGAACTTGTTTACAAAGCTGATTTAACAAAAGCGTCATCATCTGCGGCTGAAATTTCAAACTCAATGACAGTTCTTCGCGACGTTATTGAAAGAAGAGTAAATGCTTTCGGGGTTTCCGAAGCCGTTGTTCGTGTAGAAAGAATTGGTTTTACAGGAGCAGATAGTGAGCAACAACTTATTGTTGAACTTCCAGGAGTTACAGATATTGATAAAGCAATTGCAATGATTGGAGAAACTCCAACTTTGGAATTTAAATTGGTTGCAACAGATACAGCATCACTTTCTAAAGCTTTGGAAAATGCTTCAACCACGGCAGAAAAACAAAAAATTGCTGATCAGATGTTTACTTACACTGGCCTTACAGGAAGATTGTTACAAAAATCAGCATTAGAATTTAGCCAAAACACTGGAGAAGCAATGGTTTCTCTGCAATTCAATTCTGAGGGAAGTGATTTGTTTGCAAAAATAACAAAAGAAAATGTTGGAAAACAACTCGCAATTTTTTTGGATGGAGATTTGAAATCCATGCCAAATATAAAAGAAGAAATCAGAGGTGGAAATGCAGTTATTTCTGGAGGTTTCAATACAAGTGCCGGGATAAAAGAAGCAAGAACTCTTGTTGACGATTTAAACCTTGGAGCTTTGCCAGTTCCAATTCAACTAATTTCATCTCAGACAATAGGTGCTTCATTAGGACATGATGCAGTAGACGCTTCTGTTAAAGCCGGAATAATTGCGTTCATCGTCATCGCAGTATTTTTGATACTTATTTACAGATTGCCTGGATTACTCGCAGTTATTGCACTCATTATTTATACAATTTTCAACTTGGCATTATTTAAACTTATTCCAGTCACACTTACAGCTGCAGGTATTGCCGCATTTATTCTTTCTATAGGTATGGCGGTGGACGCAAACATTCTTATTTTTGAAAGAATGAAAGAAGAAATGAAAAGGGGAAGAGAGCTTGGTGACGCAATCAAAGAAGGTTTTCACAGAGCATGGACTTCAATTCGTGATAGTAATACTTCAAGTTTGATTACAGCAGTAATTCTTTATATGTTCTCAAGTACAGCCGTCGTAAAAGGTTTCGCACTCGTATTCTTTATTGGTGTTGCTGTTTCAATGTTCACAGCAATCACAGCTTCAAGAACTTTACTTTTGGCAATTAAACACGATAAAGCAGGTCGCGTATTAACATTCCTTTTTGGAGGAAAATTTAAAAACCCTAACCAACAATAATATGTTTATAGTAAAAAATAGAAAAATATTTTATTCTTTCTCAATCGCACTTGTTGCTATTTCAATTATAGCTTTGTCAGTTTGGGGTTTAACTTTTGGAATTGATTTCAAAGGTGGATCTTCCGTAGAATTCCAATATGCAGTTTCAAGACCAAGTGCTGAAGTTGTAAAAGCACAAATTGACGGATTAAATTTTACACCAACAATTAATGGCAGTTATACTTTAGTACCAACAGGTGATAAAGGTTATATATTAAATCTTAGAACAGTTACAGAAGCAGAAAGAGCAAGCCTCGTCTCTGTAATATCAAGCAATACTGCGAATAGTGTTGAGATCAAAAAATTCAATTCTGTCGGACCAACTCTAGGAAAAGAAGCTGCAATAAAAGCTTTGATATCAATTGTCTTAGTTATTTTGTGTATAGTTATTTTCTTAACATTTGCTTTTAGAAAAGTTTCTCACCCAGTTGCTTCTTGGAAATACGGCGTTATCTCAATCGTTGCACTTTGCCACGATATTATTATTCCTACAGGTATTTTTGCAATTTTAAGTCACTTTTACCATGGTTTTGAAATAGACACTTTGTTTGTTACAGCAATCTTAGTTATTCTTGGTTTCTCAATTCATGACACAATCGTTGTGTTTGATAGAGTTCGAGAAAATTTGAGAAACAATAGTGGTATTAAAAATCCACTAACATTTGACCAAATAGTTGGTGCAAGTATTTCACAAACATTTATAAGATCAATCAATACTTCACTCACCACACTTCTTGCAATTTTAGTTGTTCATTTGTTTGGTCCAGCAGCAACAAAGAATTTTTCACTCGCATTACTTGTTGGTATTTTCTTTGGAACGTACTCATCAATTTTCATTGGCTCAAACCTTCTTGTTACTGTAGAAGGGTGGCAGAAAAAAGCAGCAGCAAAATTGAAAAAATAATTAAATACAAAAGGGCGGGCGCTTT
>CAIJUJ010000016.1 GCA_903823865.1 uncultured bacterium | reverse complement strand
TGAAAATAAATACAGAATGATTATATTTCTATTTATGCTTGTATTTGCGATTCTATTTTATTTTACTAGCTTTTTAAGATATCCTAATTTTATTAATAATTTATGGCTCTGTAATAATAATGGTTTGTGCGAATTTTTTTGGTCTAGGGATATTGCTTGGCCTCTGTATAGTTTTTTGCCATATTTGTTTATTTCCACTTTCTTGTTACTTTTTTTCTCAAAAAATACCTTCAAACTTTGGGCGAAAATAATGGTTCCCGTGTTTATTGTTTCCCTTATTATTACAATCACGACACCAGACATTTGCAGTGGAATGATATGCTTTGACAGAACACTTGTTGCATCTGGTTTCGCCAAATTATTTCTTATTTTTACAGTTTTAATTATTTTTATTAAATTGACCTATGACCTCATTATTTCAAAAAGGAATAAAAAATGATAAAATACATTAAGTTTATTAGTTATTAATTTAATAAAAAATGTCACAAGCATACTCTTGGTACTCACAATTAATTAAACCATTTTTTGCTCCACCATCATGGCTTTTTGGTCCAGTATGGTCAGTGCTTTATATTTTAATAGCGATTTCTTATGGATATGTTGGCTATCTATTTTTTACAAAAAGAATTCCTTTTATTGTTCTTCTTCCATTTATTCTCAATCTTATTTTTAATTTTGCATTTACTCCAATCCAATTTGGCCTTCAAAGCAATATTTTGGCCGCAATAGACATTTTATTAGTTCTTGGAACGCTTATCTGGGCACTCTTAGCTATATTTCCTCATATTCCTTGGGTAACTTATATAAATATTCCTTACATACTCTGGGTTTCTTTTGCAACAATTTTACAACTTACTGTAACTTGGTTAAATAGATAAAATATGAAAACAGCAATAATAATTCACGGTTGGCCTGATAAAGAAGAATATTATGATATTAATGTATCTAGCCCTTCGAATATGCACTGGCTTCCATGGATTCAAAGACAGCTTTTATTAAAAGATATTCTTGCACAAACCCCAGAAATGCCAAAGGCTTACAAGCCGCATTATGAAGACTGGAAAATTTTGTTTGAACAATTTAAAATTGACGAAGAAACTATTTTAATAGGTCACTCTTGTGGAGGGGGATTTATAGTTCGATGGCTCAGTGAAAATATTGTGAAAGTTGGGCAAGTTATTCTTGTTGCGCCGTGGATTAATCCTGAATATCCTACGAAAATTCCTAGAGAAATGTTTGAGCCAGAGTTTTTTAATTTTAATATTGATGAAAATATTGCAGCAAAAACTGCTGGAATAAAAATAATGTATTCGACTGATGATCATGTAGAAGTTATTGAAAGTATAAAAATTCTTAAATCTAAACTAAAAAATGTTGAGTTTCAAGAGTTCACGGGAAAACGCCACTTTACATTTAAATCAATGAAAACAGTTGAATTTCCAGAATTATTAGCAAATATTATTATTTAATCTATTTTCAAATGGAAAAAATTTATTTATTCACTTCACTAATATTTTGTATTTTGCTTCTTGTCCTTTTATCGATTATTAGTACTTCGACGAGGGTTAAACCAAAAGTTTCTAAAGAAAAACAAAAAATCGCAATAGTGGTTAGCGGTGGTGGAATGAAGTGCGCGTATTCTGCTGGTGTGCTTATGGCTTTAGGAGAGCAATTAAAATTTGCTGAGCCGGATATTGCTGTTGGAAGTTCAGGTGGTGGGGCATCATTGCTATATTATATTTCTTCTCAATATAAATTTGGTACAAAGATTTGGACAGAATTATTATCAACAGATAAGTTTATTTCTTTTACAAGAATATATCCTATTTTTGACATGGATTATTTGGTAGATACAGTTTTTAAACAACAAGCTCCACTTGATACAGACAAAATTTTAAAATCTAAGACCAAGCTATTTTTGAGTGCAACGAACTATGACACTGGACAAGTACAATATTTTTCTAATGATGGTAGCGCTGATATATTTGAAGCGGCACGTGCGACTGTGGCACTACCTATTGTTTATAACAAAAAAATTAAGATAAATGGAAACGAATATGTTGATGGGGATGTTGGATCTTCTGTAGACATAAACATACAAAAAGCAATTAAGGAGGGTGCAACAAAAATTTTAGTAATTGAAAATGAAAGAACTTTACCAAATGAACCAACCGATACATCATTGTACTGGAAAATTGTTTCATTTATTGCTACTGACCCAATACGTAATGCGATAAAAAATAATGAAGCAAAAAAAGATTACGTTATACCTGAAAATGTTGAGATGTTTTATATAGAACCAAGTACGGCTACGACTATAAGTGCTGTAGATCATAGCCTAAATGACCTCCAAAAAACATTTAAACTTGGATATGATGATGCCACAAACAACAGTAAATTAAAAGAATTTTTAAAATAAATGGAATGGACAAATTAATATTTTTAGACACAGAAACAACAGGAAATGAAATTGGTAAAGATAGACTTTGCCAGGTTTGTTATCAGTGTGGTCCTGATATAAAAACAGAATATTTTAAACCACCGCTTCCAGTGTCAGTAAAATCAACAAGTATTACTCATATTACAAACAAGATGCTTGCTGATAAACCATGTTTTGATGGAAGCGAAATGCAAAAAGAGTTAAAAAATCTTTTTAAAACAAATATTCTTGTTGCTCATAATGCGAAGTTTGACATTGCAATGCTTGAAGCTGAAGGAATAAAAGTTTCCCAATTTATTTGTACTTTGAGAGTCGCAAGATATTTAGACAAAGAAAACAAAATTCCAGAATACAATTTGCAATTTCTTAGGTATTTTCTTGACCTTGATATGCCAGCACATACTCATGCTCACGACGCAGAAGATGATGTAAAAGTTCTTCGTGCGCTATTTTTGAGACTTTTAGAAAAAACAAAGGAGGAAACGAAAGATGAAAATAAAGCAATTGAAAAGATGATTGAGATTTCAAAAAACCCAACTTTATTTAATAAATTTAGTTTTGGTAAACATAAAGATGAAAAAATTTCTGATGTTATAAAAATAGACAAAAAATATCTAGAATGGCTTTTAAATGAAAAAATGAAAAATGAGGTAAGTGATGAGGATTGGATTTATACTTTGAAACACTATTTGGGGAGATTAATTTAGAAAAAAGAGGGACGACTGAAGGTCGCCCCTCTTTTTTCTTTCATTTTATCAATAAATGATGTAATCTAGACACTTATGTCTAAGCAGTCACACAATAATAAAAATGATTCAATCCCAGCAGGAGAAATTATCTTAAAATTTGAAGATGTTTCTTTTGAATTTGGACACAATAAACCTATTTTACAGGAGGCTGATTTTACCCTACGAAGGGGTGCAAAAGTGACCCTAATGGGTCAAAATGGCTCAGGAAAGAGCACCATTTTCAACCTGATAACAAGTCACCACAAGCCAGAATCGGGCAAAATACACATACAAAACAAGCTTACAATTGCGACCGCAAAACAGGTCATTCCACGTGCAGATTTGCACTTGACCGTGAAAGAATTTTTTGAAAAATGCTTCAAACACAAAGTTTATGATATTGAGCCAAAGATAGAAGAAATACTTGAGGTTGTAAATTTGAAAGCCCCGCTTGATAGAGCTGTAAAAACTTTTTCTGGCGGGCAACAAGCAAGACTTCTTCTTGCATCTGCACTTATTCAAGACCCAGATTTGTTACTTTTAGATGAGCCAACAAATAATTTAGACAAAGAGGGAATCGCTCACCTTACAAAATTTTTAGTTGCATATCAAAAATCTTGCATTGTAATTTCTCACGATGCCGACTTTTTAAATGCTTTTACTCACGGAGTTTTGTATTTAGATATTTATACAAAAAAAGTTGAACAATATGTCGGAGACTATTTTGATGTAAGAGATCAGATTACAGCAAGAATTGAAAAAGAAAATATGAAAAATGCTCAGCTTGCAAAAGAAATTCAAGAAAATAAAGATAAAGCAAACTTTTTTGCAATGAAAGGAGGTCAGATGAGACTTGTTGCAAAAAGAATGAGAGAAAAAGCGGAAGAACTTGAAGAAGAAAAAGTTGATGTTAGAAGAGAAGACAAAACAATTCATCAATTTCATATTCCAGCCCAAGAACATATGATCGGAGAAATTATTCACATTTCTGAATTTTTTATTTTTAAAAATCATAAAAAAGTTGCTAGGAAAACAAATATCTCAATAAAGAAAAAACAACATTTACTTATGGTTGGTCCAAACGGAATTGGAAAAAGCACTTTGCTTGAAGCAATCGCTTCGGGAACTGCTGTTGGAAGTAAAATAGCCCCAGGTATAAAAGTGGGGTATTACAGACAAGATTTTTCTACATTAAATTTTGAAGACACAGTTTTTGATTCTTTAATGTCAGTGATGGATAAACACATTGAACAAGACATGAGAAATGTTGCAGCTGGTTTTTTGATAACAGGAGATATGGTTTATACAAAAATTGGAAGTCTTTCGGAGGGACAAAAAGGACTTGTGGCATTAGCACGACTTGTTTTGCAAAAGCCAGGGCTTTTAATACTTGATGAACCAACAAACCATATGAATTTTCGCCATTTACCCGTGATAGCAAAAGCATTAAGTGAATACGAAGGAGCAATGATACTTGTTAGCCACGTGCCAGAATTTGTAAAACAAATAAAAATTACCGAAGTGTTTAACTTGGAGAAATGACATAAACATACGAATATATGAATGAACGAATGATACGAATGGCTACGAATAATACATCAAATTAATTGATATATAATATTTAAATTGATACAATTGCCTAATGGTAAAATTTTTTACAATTTTAACAATCATAGTCGGTACATTAATGTCACTTGGTTATTATCCCCAAGCCTATAATATTTGGAAAAATAAATCTGCCAAGAATGTTTCAATTTTAACCTTTGCCATTTTTGCTTTAGGTACAATAGTCTGGACTATTTATGGAATATTAGTAAAAGATATGACAGTGATTATAACTTTTTCTATAGGTGTTATTGGTTCTTGGCTTGTACTTATTCTCACATTAATTTATAGAAATAAATAAGAAATAACATAGCTCTTGACAGAAAAGCTATTATTTGCTATTATTGAAAAGTAAATAAATCTCACTTGAGATTCATCTCACTGATTAAGCGTAAAGTATCAAATTGTCGCAGAATCCGTGCGACATTTTTACATTTAATAGTGCCTATTTTATAGGTCTAACAAGCGATATTAATCGCTTAAAAAATAATATGAGAAAAGTTATAAGAAAAGTCGCTCCTTTTGACAGATTTGATAATCGAAAGTCAAAAAGATTCGCAACAAATAAAAGTGATTATAGAGTTGGTCCAAAAACCAATTCTGATAATAGCCATACAGCAAGTAAACCTCGTGCTGATTTTGGTCATGCAAGCCAAAGTGCTAAACCTGCTTTTGCAAGCAAACCATCTTTTGGTGGTAGTAGATTTGCACGTGGAAATAGTAGACCAAGTTTTGGTGGGAAGTCATCATTTTCTGGAAGAAGTCGTTTTAGTGGTAGCAGAGGAAGGGGTGGATTTTCAAATTCACGTGGAAGAAGAAACACTGGCTCAGATATTCATTTTTCTAAATTTATAAATAAAGCCGTTATTACAGAAGTCGTTCAAAAATTTGTTCCAGAACATCTTTTTAAAGATTTTAATATTGACGACAGAATAAAAGCAAATATTTTTGCAAAAGGTTATAACGAACCTACTCCGATCCAGGATAAAATAATTCCGCACGTTTTGCGTGGTGAAGATGTCGTTGGTATTGCAGACACGGGGACAGGAAAAACTGCTGCGTTTATAATTCCACTTATTCAAAAAGTTCTTATGAATCCAAAAGAAGAAATTCTTATAGTGGTTCCAACAAGAGAACTTGCACAACAAATTGAAGAAGAATTAAAAAGTTTTACAGAAGGTATGAAAATATATTCTGTTTGCTGCGTAGGAGGTGCTCCGATAGGAAGACAAATTTCAATGCTTAGGTATTGGAATAATTTTATTATAGGTACGCCGGGAAGATTGAAAGATTTGGTAAATAGAAAAGCTTTAAATTTAAAACCATTTTCTACAATCGTGCTTGATGAGGCTGACAGAATGCTTGATATGGGATTTATTGCTGATATGAAACTTATAATGTCTCAAATGTCAGCAAAAAGACACACATTATTCTTTTCAGCCACAGTATCTCATGAAGTGGAACAATTAATTAAAGCATTTTTGAAAAATCCTGTAACAATATCTGTAAAAACTGGAGATACTTGTAAAAGTGTTGACCAAGATGTTGTAAGAATGAATGGAAAAGAAAAAATAGATGTTTTGCATGAACTTTTAAATAACCCAGAACTTTCAAAAGTTTTAATATTTGGAAGAACAAAACATGGTGTGGAAAGACTTTCTAAAACTTTGGAACAAAGAGGTTTTAAGGCTGACTCAATTCATGGAGACAAAAATCAATCAGCTAGACAAAGAGCACTTGGTAAATTTAAAGATGACCATATTCAAATTCTTGTTGCTACAGATGTCGCTGCAAGGGGACTTGATATCCCGGATGTAACTCACGTTATTAACTATGATGTTCCAGCCACTTATGATGATTATGTTCATAGAATTGGAAGAACCGGGAGAGCAAATAAGAAAGGAAAAGCTCTGACTTTTATAGGATAATTTTCATTTACGCCATGGCGTAAATGAAAATTATCCTATAAAAGTCAGAGCTTTTCCTTTCTTAT
>CAIJUJ010000015.1 GCA_903823865.1 uncultured bacterium | reverse complement strand
ATTATTAAAATAATTTATTTTTATTATGGAAATATCAATGGAGTTAGTTAAAGAGCTTAGAGAAAAAACAGGCATTTCAATAATGCAGTGTAAAAAAGCACTTGAGGATGCAAAAGGCGACATGAGTAAAGTCATGGTCTATCTTCAGAAAAAAGGAGCAGAAACTGCAGCAAAAAAATCTGAAAGAATTTTGAAATCAAGCAGAATCGTTTCTTACGTTCACGGTGTTGGAACAGTCGGCGTACTCGTTGAGCTTTGTAGTGAGTCAGATTTCGTCTCCAAACACGAAGATTTTCAAAAACTAGCTTATGATATAGCTATGCAGATAGCCGCTACGAATCCAACTTACATTAAAAAAGAAGATGTTTCTGCCGAGGAAAAAGCAAAAGTCTCGGGCGCCTTTGTTGATGAAGTAAAAGGTAAACCAGAAGCAATGAAAGAAAAGATTTTGGCAGGCAAGCTCGATGCATTCTTTAAAGAAAAGATCTTGATTGAACAGGATTTCATAAAAGACCCAAGTATTACAATAAATACCCTTATTCAGAATGCTATACAAAAGTTTGGTGAAAAGATAGAAATTGCTCGATTTGTAAGGTTTAGCACCTCAAAATAAGCCACTTTCTTAGGCTATTTTGTGCTATAATTATAGGTATAACTTTATGGCGATAACTTTGTTCTACATTTCTTTGTTTTTCCTTGGCGTCATGATTTTGATGAAGTATTTTAATATTTCATTCAAACATCATGAAGTGATTTCGAATCTTGTTTGTGAGAATGATAAACATTGTCACAATCTTGTTCATCATAGTAAAAAAATAGTTTCTAAATTAAAATTTAAAAATTTTCATAAACTATCTGTACTGATTGCCGAATTTATAAAAAGAGAAAGTATTTATTTAAAAAGAAGATTTGATAGTAAACAGCCGGCATTCTTTTTGGCTCCACAAAAACCAAGTTATATTACAAAAAATTCAGTATCATTTTTCCTCAAGAAAGTTTCAGAATATAAAGAATCTTTGAATACAAAAAATCCTATAAGATAATTTGTATTTTCTCTATTTTTTTGCTAGATTATATTGGCTAGAGACTTGTTTGCCTAAAACAAATTTTTAGCTAAAAATTTGTTCGGCCGAACATTTTTATTTAAAAATGTTTTAGGCCACCTTAGCTCAGTTGGTAGAGCGCCACTTTTGTAAAGTGGATGTCCCCAGTTCAAATCTGGGAGGTGGCTCAAAAAATAAAAATCCCATAATCATGGGAGTTTTATTTTTTGAGCCAACTAGTGAGTCAACTGCTTGGCTCACGTCCCAGATTTGAAAGACTTTTCCCTATCGAATGAAATGAGATGGAAAAGTACCTGGCTACGTGGTAGCCAAACTGGGAGGTGGCTCAAGATAAAAAACACTGGAAACAGTGTTTTTTGATTGAGCCACCTCAGCAAGCAAACTGCTTTGCTTGCGTCCAGATTTGAACGCCGGAATGATGTCCCGCAAGCTTGCGGGACGAATGAGTTGAGGATTGGGTTGGGACCCAACCGAAAAACCTTTTGAGATATTATATGAGCATGGCGAAATATAATATCCAAAATGGTGTACTGTTCCTGTAAGGAAGGTGCCCAGGCCGAGCCAAGTGGCGACGAGGCGAGAGTCGCGGGAAAATCTGGGAGTGAATTACAACATAAACTAATTGCCAGATTCCACTGTACTCGACGCTGTAGCCTCTTTATCCCAAGTCTTTGTTTCTGGGATGAGTTTTTTTATTTGATCAAGCGTTTTTAATCCATATGTTACTTTTCCATTTATATATAATGCCGGTAATTGATTTTTGATATTGTAAATTGATTTTAAAGTCTCAATTGTCGGAATATTATAGTCATAATCAAAAGAATAGATTCTTATCTGTGGATAAAGTTCATGTATTTTAGTAAGGACAAAGCCTTGGTCTTGGCAGTCGTCACAAGATTGGTTTGAATAAAAATAAAGTATAAAAGCTGTTTTGTCGTTGCATTGTTGACTGATTTTTTTCATCAAAAGGTAGTCTTTTATTTCAAGTAGGGAATAGTATGTTTTTAAGTTTTGAAAATCTGAATCATTTGACCCAACTTTTTGTTCTGTGTATAAAAGTTTGTCTCCAAGCTGACCGACTTCTTGCGAAAGAGTATTATCTCCAATATTTTTACATGAAGATTCAACAAGTAGTGAAAATTGTGTCTCTGAAGAAAGGATATCCAATGAAATTTTATCTTCCATCGTTTTTAGCTGAGTCATTTTTTTATTGCTAAAATAATTACTTATATATATAGCAGTGCCAAATATTACGGCTGTTATTAAAAAGGTATAAAAATATTTTAACCAGTCAGTTTTTTCTCTTTTATTTTCTACCTCCATGTTATTGTTTTTGAAAAAATTGTATTAAATACTGCGCCAAAAAGCCAAAGGGGTGCTATGAGAGGATATATAATTAAAAAATAGAACAAATCAGATTTGATTTTTAATTTTCCTTCTGATAGTTTCATTGATAACAAGACCAAGATAAGAGTTCCTATAATTGTAAATAAACCTATTACAGAAACCAAATTTGTATTTATATAAAATGCGTCAAAATGTATTTTACTAAAAGACAAACCAACGGTCGCAATTTTTGATATTTGTTCAAAGACCAAATGGCCATTTGATACCAAAAAATTAATTGCAAGATAGATAGCAGAGAAAATTGATATTACCGCTAGAGGTAAAATAAAGAAACCAAGGTTACCATATTCTTTTTTGAAGAACATAAACTTGTAGTCCATGGCATTTTTTAAAAAACCATAAGACCATCTTCGTCTTTGTTTATAGAGGGTCTTGATTGTCTTTGGGGTTACGGTATAGACGATAGATCTATGGCTGTTTGCGATTTTGTAATGGTGTTTTTGTAAACGGAGTGCCATTTCTAGGTCTTCCGTATGATGAGCGTGTTTATATTTACCAACATTTTCAAATATTTTTCTGCGGAAAATTGTAAAAGGCCCAGGCGTAACGTGAAGTGCATTTAAATAGGTAAGAACTTTTCTTACAAAAATTCCCCAACCGTATTCTATTTTCTGCATTTTTTGTAAAACATTTCCTGGGGCATGGACTTTTATAGAAGGAACAACCGCCATTATTTTTGGATTTTCAAAATATGGCATCATGTTTTTCAATGCGTCTTTATCAACAAATGAATCTGCATCAAGACATCCAAAAAGATCTGCCTGACTATTTTCTATCGCAAAGTTTAGTGCAGTAAATTTACCACCATTTTCTTTGTGATGAATTTGTACTTGCGAATTTCCTTTAAAAATCTGAAGTGTTTTTAATGAGTCATCTGTACTTCCATCATCAATCACGACGACTTTAAATTTATCTTTTGGATAGTCTAAATTCAAAAGAGAATTAATTGTTGCGATAATAGTATTGCTTTCATTAAAACATGGTACGACGATGTCCACTGAGGGCCAGTATTCATTTTTTTTCTCCAAATATTCTGTCTTTATATATTTTTTCTTTTCAATATATGTGAGCAGCAAAAAAACTTCAAAATACAAAGAGCAAAACAAAAACACGTAGATAATGTAACTTGAAATCATAAATACAATATAGCATTTTTTTGTATTTTAGAAAAGTGCCATAAACAAAAATTATCTTTCCCTTTTTTGAATTTTCTGTATAATTAACCCGTTAAAGTTTTTACTAACACATTATGCAATATGTATATTTAATACAAAGTACGAAAGATGGAGAACTATATGTTGGTTGCACCAAAGATTTAAAAGAAAGACTAATATTGCATAATGCCAAAAAAGTTACGTCGACAAAGAGGCATACTCCATATATACTTATATATTATGAGGCGTATATTAATAGTACAGACGCATTTAATCGAGAAAAATATATGAAAACACAATATGGTAGAAATTATATCAAAAAGGTCCTAAGTAACTTTTTTATTAGTAAAAATTTTCTCGGGTAAACATGACAGATTTAGATAAAAAAGTAGTGCATGTAAACCCTATTACCCGTGTGATTGATGATTTAAACAAAATATTTTTTGAGATGGGATTTACTCTTGTCGATGGTCTAGAGTTGGAAACTGAATACTATAATTTTGATGCTCTTAATACACCGAAAGATCATCCCGCAAGAGATATGCAAGATACTTTTTGGGTTAAACCAAGCAAAGATTTTCCTGGAGTGGAAAGAAGGCTTTTGCGTACACAGACGAGTGCTATGCAAGTTCATTTTATGGAAAAAAACAAACCACCGTTTAGGATTATTTGTCCGGGGAAAACTTACAGAAAAGAAGCGACAGACGCTACGCATGAAATGCAATTTCAACAATATGAATGTCTTTATGTAGATAAAAATGTTTCTCTGACAACCCTTAAATCAGTTCTAAATCAATTTTTAGATAAATTTTTTGAGAAAAATGTTAAAGTAAGATTTAGACCAAGTTATTTTCCTTTCGTTGAACCAGGAGCAGAAGTAGACATCTCTTGTTTTAAATGTAATGGTGGTGAAGCAGGTTGTTCAATATGTAAAGGTTCTGGGTGGATTGAAATATTAGGTGCTGGAGTCGTTCATCCAAAAGTTTTAAATAATCTTGGTATCAACACAAATGAATGGAGTGGACTTGCTTTTGGTGGCGGTATTGAAAGATTGGTAATGTTGAAATATGGTATAGATGATATTAGGTTATTTAATTCTGGAGATTTAAGATTTATAAATCAATTTTAAAATTATGAAATTAGAATTAATTGTTATTATTGGAATAATTACAACAGTACTAACTATATTGATAAAAGTTATTGGTTTTCCAGACCAAATGAAAAAAAATTACCAAAGGAAATCTACCAAAGGTATTTCAAATGCTTTTTATATCCTTTCTTTTATTACATATGTTTTCTGGACTTTGCATGGAATTCTAGTAAATGACTCAGTGGTTTATTTAGGTCAAGGCTTAGGAATAGTAACCACTGGTATTATTCTGTATCAGATTTATATATATCGTAAAAACAATTAACCCATGAAAGTATCATACAATTGGATAAATGAATATTTGAAAGGCAAGGCACCAAAACCAGAAAAAGTTTCAGATCTTTTAACAATGCATACAATGGAAGTTGAAGGATTAGAAAAAGTTGGGTCTGATATAGTTATGGATGCAAAAACATTACCAAATAATAATCACTCGTGTCTTTGTCATCGGGGTATTGCACGTGAAATTGGGGTTCTCACAGGTATTAAACCAAATTTATATTCTAGAGAATTTAATAATTTTACTGTTTCAAAAACTTCAAAAAATCTTTCTGTAAAAATTGACCTGCCTGCGCAGGCAGGGGATGGAAAGTTGTGTAAAAGATATATCGGCAGGGTAGTTGAAAATATTAAAGTTGGCCCATCACCAAAATGGCTTGCTGAAAAATTAGAAGTTTTGGGGCAGAGGTCAATAAATAACATAGTTGATGCAACAAATTTTGTGATGCTTGAAATCGGTCAGCCAATGCATGCTTTTGATTCAGATAAAATTGGGAATGAAATAGTTGTAAAAAATGCAGAAAGAGGACAAAGGATAATTACACTCGATAAAAAAGATGTTGAACTTGATGAAAATGTTTTGCTTATTACTGATGGAGAAAATCCTTTAGCCATTGCTGGTATAAAAGGTGGAAATTTTGCCGAGCTTGAAGCTAGCACAAAAAATATAATTCTTGAGTCAGCGAGTTTTGACGCTGTGCAGATAAGAAAAACTTCACAAAGATTAAAAATTCAGACAGATGCTTCAAAAAGATACGAAAATGATTTTTCATCAGAAATTGCTGGAGAAGCGATGGACATTCTTACAAAACTTATCGTAGAAATTGCTGGTACGAAAGATACAAAAGTTGGTGAAGTTATAGACAATTATCCAAAAAAACCAAATAAATTTAAACTCGGTATTTCGGCAAAGGAAGCGAGTTCAATTATTGGTGTTCCAATAAAAGATTCTGACATTTCTGATATTTTTGATACATTTTGGTTTGAATATAAAAAAGTTAAGCCAGTAGATGAAGTACTAAAAATCGCATCAACACTTCTTGGAGTTCCATACAAAAATGGTGCAAGTATTACTTATGAAGCGCCTAAAGTATTTGATTGTTCAAGTTTTGTAAGTTATCTGTTTGTTCAGGGGGGAATTCAAATACCAAGAATGTCAGTTGACCAATATGTTTGCGGTAGAAAAATTGATAAAAAAGATATAAGGCCAGGTGATGTTGTTTTTGCAAATACAGGAGATTTGAAAAGAAAAATCGATTATAAAAGTATAGAATTTTTGCCAGGCACTGAAGTAAAAGAGGGGGTTGACCATTGTGGAATATATCTTGGTGATGGAAAAATAATTCACTCCTCTGAATCAAAAAAAGGAGTAATAATTGAAGAACTTGATAAGTCAGATAAATTTAAAAATATTGTAGGAGTAAGAAGGATGTCTGAGAATGAAGAAAGGTTTGTCATAACCGTTCCCGACGAAAGACTTGATTTAAGAATCAAAGAAGATTTGGCAGAGGAAATCGGTAGAGTTTATGGTTATGAAAAAATTAAAGACGTACCAGTATCAAAAGCAAAAGAAAAAGTAAAAATAGAAAAGAGTTTTGCATACAAAGAAAAAATAAGAAGAATTCTTTATGAAGAAGGATTTTCGGAAGTAATAAATTATTCTTTCACGGACAAAGGCGAAATAGAAATTGCAAATCCAGTATCGCCAGAGAGAAAATTCCTAAGAACAAATCTTTCAAACGGCTTGAAAAATTGTTTAGAATTCAACGCTAGATATTCTGAGCTTGTTGATATGCCACAAATAAAAATATTTGAGTTTGGACATGTTTTTAAAAATAATGGCGAAGAAAATAATTTTGTAATTGGAGTTCAAAATCCACTCGGATTAAAAAAACCAAAAGAAAAAGAAGTTCTTGATGCGACAATAAAAACTCTTTCAGAGAAATTAAATATAGATTTAAACCCCGAAAAGTTCGATACGCTCACCTCGGGGCGGGCTGGAAATATTGCTGAATTTAATTTCACAAAAATTTTAGAAGAGTTACCAGAAGCAACAGAGTATATTATTTCAGAAGTGGGGGACAACACAAAAAAATATAAAAAGATTTCTCAATATCCATTCATGATTCGCGACATTGCCGTGTTTACATCAGAAAGCACTAAGCCAGAAGAAGTTTACAAAATAATTGAAAAAGAAGTTGGAGAACTTGTTGTAAAAAGCCGACTGTTTGACGTTTTTACAAAAACATTTCCAGACAGAACAAAAAAAGTTTCTTATGCATACCGTTTGATATTTCAGTCGTATGTAAAAACACTTTCTGACGAAGAGGTTAATGAAATAATGGCTAAAATCACAGCAAAAATGAATGCAAAATCCGGCTGGAATGTCCGGTAAATTTCGCCTTGAAACTACACCAACAAATTAGCCAAAATCTACTTGTTTTTTCATATTTAAATGATAGGATAATAATGTATCTAATTTAATAATAGCGCTACGTTATTTAGTGCCTTAAATTTCTCGTTTTGATCAATAATGAAATAAATGAATAAGGAAGGCTTTCAAAAAATAATCAAGAAACCGTTACAAATCCTTGGTTTTATTGTTGCCATTTTTATTGTTATTTTTGGTGTCTATAAAATTTCTGGATTTCAACAAAAAACAACTATTACAAATCAAATTGTAAAGAGTTTTTCTTTGTCTCAACTTCCTGCGGTTCCAGGTCAACCAATTAAATGGATAAAGAAAGTTGCAGTAAATCAAATAAATAATGATACTCACTTTGTGGAGATTCCAGGTATTGCAAAAAAAGTTAGAGTTTCTACTTCAACAAAAAATATTACCACCCCGCTTAAAACTTCCCAACTTACAAACTCAGACAGAAAAAAACTTTCAGCTGAAGCCGAACAAAGAATAAACTCCACTTCTACTCTTGCATTAGCAGCAAAAATAAAAATACAAAACGCTGAAGCAAATAAAAAATTAAGTTTTTTTGGAAAAATATTTCACGCAATTGGAAATGCGATGTCAAATATGTTTGCTACGGCGGAGGACGCAGTTGCACCAGCACCAGATACTACCGTCATAGATATTGCACCAGTAGTCTCACCAACACCAACAGATAATTCCTCTACATCAACAACTTCCGACCAAACTATTTCAACTTCTTCAGAATCAACATCAACAGAAAATATTTCTACATCAACTGATAATTCAAACAATCCAGAATCTTCTTTGATTGCATCAACTACTGCATCAACAACAGAAGAGCAGTCAATCGCAACTTCGACAGGAACATCCACTGCAACATCTACACTTGCGAATACATCTTCAACTGCGTCATCAACAGCATCAACAACAGTAGATGTCACATACGAAACTCCGGCGCCGGTTATTGCAGAAGCAGATACTGACACGGGGAAAATTGTCACCGTTTCTGCTACCGATACTCCAGATACACAAATAACAAATGTTTTAGCATTCACAAATATTCCAGAAATATACAAAGTCGGTCAAGAAGATAAAATACACATCAAGTGGGTCAACAACGGAGACCAAAATGTTACTTTCCATGCATACGACCTAAATGGTAATGGAAAGCTAGACTATATAGAATGGACAGTTCCACACCTTTCAACACAAACGTTTGAAATTATCTTCATTTCAAAAGCATTCCAGCTTGATGCAGACAAAAATATTGTTGCTGATATTTATGACCAAGTTCAAACTAAAGACAATACTTGGGCATCTGTAGAAGACGGACAATATGTTCGAGTGACTTTTGATAAAATTTTAAATAATTCAAACGATATTACGGTTTTTGCAAAACCAACGAATGCAACAAGTTCAGCAAGTATAGAAGTTTACCCAGTTTATTTTGATGAGGATGGCAATGCAACCGATGGCGATAAACTTACATTAGTTGATGACAATACTAATCCAAATTTTGATAACATAGACCACAACGGTAAATACAGAATACTCCTTGGAAATCTGCAAACTCCAACAGACGTATTCGACCTAAAGATTATAGGCCCCTCGTCGTCGGAACTCCTCGGGGCGAATTCAACTGGTGTTGAATTCGATTATATAGTGGATCCAGCTACTCCATTTGTTTCAACTTGGAATACAACAGCGACATCTTCTGGCTCAAGTGCTAGTGGTTCAATAACTTTGCCTATTACAGGAAGTTATGTTGTTGATTGGGGAGACAATAGTACAAGCACAACAGCAACTCACACTTATACTGGCGGGAATTCTGCCACAACGTCTGTCGTTATCAGCATTACAGGAACAGGCGGAGGTATCACTGGTTGGAGATTTAATAATACTGGCGATATATTAAAAATTACAAGTGTTAGCTCTTGGGGAGATTTGAGATTGGGAAATGCTAATGGATATTTTTATGGATGTGCCAACCTTAATCTAAGTTCAGTTTCCGATGTATTAAATTTGACAGGAACAACTAATCTGACGAGCATGTTTTCAAGCGCCACCGCTTTAACGACTGTTAATAATATGAATAGCTGGGATACAAGTAATGTTACTAATATGGCAAGTATGTTCAATTCCGCGAGAAATTTTAATCAAGGCATAGGCAATTGGAATACTAGTAAGGTTACAACCATGAATAGTATGTTTTTTGCAGCATTAGTTTTTAATCAAAATATTGGAAGTTGGGTTACAGCAAGTACCACAGATATGAGTTATATGTTTGGTAGTGCGCATAATTTCAACCAAGATATTGGAAGTTGGAATACAGGGAATGTTACTGATATGAGCGGTACGTTTAATCGCGCTTGGCTTTTTAACCAAAATATAGGAAATTGGGACACAAGCAAAGTTACAAATATGGCAATTATGTTTATTGAAACCCCTTTTAATCAAAATATAAGCAATTGGAATACAGCGAACGTTACTAATTTTACTTCAATGTTCCAGGAAAATTGTGTTTTCAATCAACCTATTGGAAGTTGGAATACTGCGAAGGTTACAAATATGGCAAGTATGTTTCAAGGTGATAATTGTGGTAAGCCCAACTTTAACCAAGACATAGGAGGGTGGAATACATCAAATGTCACAAATATGTCCTATATGTTTTACAATGTAAAGTTTAATAATGCTGGAACATCTACGATAAATAATTGGAATACGGGAAATGTTACATCAATGCTTAACATGTTTGCTGGTGCCACTGCTTTTAATCAACCTATTGGAAGTTGGAATACTGCAAAGGTAACTACAATGGCTAACATGTTTTCTGGTGCTACTGCTTTTAATAACGGCGGAGCATCAACAATAAATAATTGGGTAACCGCAAGCACAACAAACATGGTCACAATGTTTGCGGATGCTACAAATTTTAACCAAAACATAGGTTCTTGGGATACAAGCAATGTTAGTGATATGACAGCTATGTTTTCAGACGCTTCGGCTTTTAACAACGCTGGCACATCAACAATAAATAATTGGAATACAGCGAACGTTACTTCATTAAGGGGTATGTTTTATAAAGCTACTATTTTTAATCAAAATATAGGCAGTTGGAATACTGCGAAAGTCACCACTATGTTTTATACATTCCAAGGTGCAACTGCTTTTAATAATGCAGGAACATCCACAATAAATAATTGGGTAACCGCAAGCACGACAAATATGAAAAATATGTTTTCCAGTGCAACGGCTTTCAATCAACCAATTGGAAGTTGGAATACATTAAATGTTACTGACATGGGCGGTATGTTTTATAATGCCACTATTTTTAATCAAAATATAGGTAGTTGGAATACGGTAAATGTCGCGACAACATCAGTCATGTTTCAACTAGCAGGTGCTTTCAACCAAAACCTTTCAAGCTGGAATGTTTCAAATATTGTGAGTGCGTCCACGATGTTTAGTTCTGCCACCTCATTCTCCACAATAAATTACAACAATTTATTGCAAGGCTGGTCCACACAAACTTTGAAAACGGGTGTTACACTCGACGTTGGCACCACAAAATATTACACAGGTGCTCCAGCAACGGCGCGTGCAGCAATTGTTACAAAAGGCTGGACTATTAATGATGGAGGAAGTTTAACTCAACCAGCCTTTATTTCTACATGGGATAGTACAAAAACATCTACGACTTCAAGTGCCACAAGTAATATTACTTTACCAATTACTGGAACATATGTCGTTGATTGGGGAGACAATAGTACAAGTAGTACTGCCACACACACTTACACTGGTGCAAACACAGGCACAACTACTGTAACAATAAGTGTCACAGGAACAATCACATCTTTCCGTTTTAACAACTCTGGTGATGTATTAAAAATAAAAAACATAAGTCAATTTGGAATATTAAAACTTGGAAACGCAAACGGATATTTTTATGGTACAACAAATTTGAAAATAACTGCAACCGATATTTTGGATACCACCGGCACGACGGATATGTCTTATGCATTTGCCGACTCAGGTATCGACACCGTGCCTTCTATGAATAGTTGGGATATGTCGAATGTAACCAATATGATCAGAATGTTTTTTTATTCTGTTTACACAGGTCCAAATACATCTTTATTTAATCAAAATATTGGTAGTTGGAATACCTCGAATGTTACATCCATGGGCGCTATGTTTATGCGTGCTATAGTTTTCAATCAAAATATAGGTAGCTGGGATACAAGCAATGTCACAAGTATGAGCGGTATGTTTTATTTTGCCCAGTCTTTCAACCAAAATATTGGTTCTTGGAATACTGCAAAAGTCACTATTATGTCGATAATGTTTCAGTATGCTTATGCATTTAATAATGGTGGTTCATCAACAATAAACAATTGGATAACAGCAAGTACAACAAACATGTCAACTATGTTTTATAGTGCAAAAGTTTTTAATCAACCCATTGGAAATTGGAACACAAGTAATGTTACGGACATGTCCTATATGTTTGGTGCCGATTCTGCGACCATGGCATTTAACCAAAACATAGGAGCATGGGATACATCAAAAGTGACTACTATGTTATATATGTTTTATGGTGCAAAATCTTTTAATCAAGACATTGGTAGTTGGAATACTGCAAAGGTAACTACAATGACTAACATGTTTTATGGCGCATCTGCTTTTAATCAAAATTTGGGGAATTGGATTGTTTCTAGTTCTACAGTGGCAGACAACATGTTTCAGGGGGTAACATTATCCACAACCAACTATAGTAAATTATTAGAAGGTTGGTCTACACAATCTTTAAAAACAGGTGTAACTTTTCATGGGGGTAGTTCAAAATATTATACAGGTACCCCAGCAACGGCGCGTGCAGCAATTGTTACAAAAGGCTGGACGATAACTGATGGTGGAAGCCAAGCGCCAACAACATTTAATGATGCTGCAAATGGTAACTGGCAAGCGAGCACCACTTGGGGAACATCTGGTTCAATAGAAGGTGTCGCATATCCCGGTCCATATGATATTGCTACTATAGATTCAAACACAGTTACACTTGCAGGCAATCAATATTCTGCGACAACTACAGTGTCGGGAAGTGGAATATTAAATTTGGCAGGTTATAAATTCTCACCAACTGTATTTACTGTGAGTTCAACTCTTCAACTTACTGGAGATGAAACAGCCGTGGGTGGAGGAGCTCTTACTACGCCGACCCTTACAAGTTCCACTGTGACATATACTGCAACCACAAGCACAAGAGCAATAAAAAATTGGACTTATAATAATTTGACTATTAATGGTTCCGGAGGAACTTTTACTGTGGGAACTAGCAATTTAACAATCCCAGGAAATTTAACTCTTTCTGCTGGAACATTTACGGCACCATCTGGTACGCTAAATGTTGGTGGAAACTGGACAAATGCTGGAGGAACTTTTTCAAACAATAGTGGACTTGTAAATTTAAATGGAACAACGCAATCAATTATTGGTGCAAACACTTTTGGTAATTTAACCAAAACAACATCAGCAGCAACATCTTTGCTTTTTGATCCTACAGCAACAACGATAATCACCGGTAATCTAACTTTTAATGGTTCAGCTGGCAATTTATTAAACCTTGCTAGTCAAAACTTGGATAATTATACAATTATTGGTCACTATTTAATGGATGATAATGTTGCGAATACAACAGTTTTGGACAGTCTCGGATTAAATAATGGAACCTCTGTTAGGAGTACTAGTATTGTAACAACACCTGGTAGAATTGGGACCGCACTTTCCTTTAATGGTTCCAGTGATAAAATAACCATTTCATCTACAACACCATTTAAATTTTCTGGTGATTTTGGTATCTCGCTATGGTTTTATTGGAACGGAACAGCTACAAATTATCAAAACTTTATTGGAGCTTCTACTGGTTTTAATTCAAATTCCGCGTTTTTGAGAGTCTGGGGTTCAAATGCTGGTGGTCTCCTTGGAGGTCACGTAGGTATAGGAAATCCAACCCATGACTCTGGTTCATCAGTTTATTCTGTAAGTACTGTTTCTTCTGGAGCATGGCACAACGTTGTTGCGACGAGAAATAGTGGAGTTATCAAACTATATATAGATGGTTCTCTATCAAAAACGGGTAGCACAGATAATTCCATCTATGATTTTTCACAAGGTGGAACAACTATTGGAGATTCACCTTGGGACGGTGCCAATGGTTGGTATTCAGGCAAACTTGATGATATAAGATTATACAATAGAGGTTTGGTTCAGTCTGATGTAACTAAATTAAATAATTTGACACCGCCAAGTGTGTTTAATATACAACAAACCGGAGCTGGCACGACTAATTTATCATACCTAAATGTTGCAAATTCAACGAATTTAAGTTCCAGTGCATTTCTTTGTACAACAGGTTGTGTTGATGGCGGTGGAAATACAAATTGGACTTTTGATGTTACTCCACCAACAATTTCTTTAGGTAGTGTCGCTACTTTTACAAGTAATACTACACCGACTATTTATGGAACATCTACAGATGCAGGAACACTTTCAAATCCTGGAATAGTTTCAAATGTTCAATACCAAATTGACGGAACAAGCGGAAGCTGGACAAATTGTACAGCGACTGATGGGAGTTTCAATTCTGCTACAGAAGGATTTGGTTGTACTGCTTCTACACTTGCAGATGGAAGTCATACAATGTATGTAAGAGCAACTGATGCTTATAGTAATACTACATCCAATGCAAATGCAGCCACTAGCACATTTACTGTTGATACTGTACCTCCAACAGTCAACGCCGGCACAAACAAAACTGCAAGTTCTACATTTACAACAAATTCCAGCGCAAACGATGTTACGTCGGGAATAGCATCATATCTCTGGTCAACAGTTTCTGGACCAGGGACAATTACTTTTGGTTCATCGACATCTACAAACACAACAATTTCCGCTAGTGTAGATGGTACCTATGTTATAAAACTTCTTGTTACTGATAATGTAGGTAACTCTGCTTCATCAACATTCAGTTTGGTATGGGATACGGTGGCCCCAACAGTCAACGCCGGCACAAACAAAACTGCAAGTTCTACATTTACAACAAATGCTAGCGCAAGTGATGTAACTTCAGGAGTAGCATCATATCAATGGAGCAAAGTTTCGGGTCCAGGGACAATAACATTTAGTTCATCAACCGCATCTACAACAAATGTTTTTGCCAACACAGACGGAACGTATGCAATCAAACTTCTTGCTACAGACAATGCAAGTAATTCAGCCTCATCAACATTTAGTTTGATTTGGGATACAATAGCTCCATCATCAGTTTCATCAAATGCAGATGGTAATTGGCATACAAGTCCAATCGTTGTCACCTTGAGTTGTACTGATGGAACATCTGGTTGTAATCAAATTTATTATTGTACATATTTAGCTTCAAGCACTCCATGTACTCCTGATACAAATTATGCAACATCTGGTACATCATTTGCGTTTACTTATTCTACAGAAGGAGATTCTGTATTAAGATACAAAGCAAATGATTTTGCAGGAAATACTACTGGCATATATACAGATGCAAATCATTTGAAATTTGATAATCAATTACCAACAGTTACAGTAGCAACATCCACTTCTGCAAACGCAAGCACAGTTGTTTTCACTTGTGACGACGGAGTACTCGGTTCTGGTTGTTACCGAATTTACTATACAACGGATAATACAAATCCAAGTTTATCGTCACCTTTTGTTGATGCATCTTCAAGTTGGCAGTTTACTATTCCATCAGAAGGAGATTATGTTTTGACATATTTTCCAACTGATATTGCTGGCAATTCAGGACAAATAATCATAGGGCACAGACAAGTAGACAAAACGGCACCAAACACATCTGATGATTTTAGAAATAATAATATTTGGGCAAATAGTAATCAGACAATAACTTTAACACCAAGTGATCCTTCACCAAGCTCAGGAATTCTTTGGACTAGATATTGTGTCGATACAAACAATACATGTTCTTCTGCAACTGGTACAGATTATGTCAATCCTGTAGTTATACCATTTGAAGGCATTTCATACTTCCGTTATGCATCAGAAGACAATGCAAATAATATACAAAATACAGTCAGTAAAATAATAAAAATTGATACTGTAGTACCAACGACTGGAGACAGTGCTTCAACTAGCCAAGGACCATATATTTATGGTAGCTGGACAAATAATAATGTTACCGTAACTCTCACCCCTTCCGATGTGACATCGGGGGTTGCTTCTACAACTTATTGTACTAGTACGTCAGATACGTGCAATCCTTCAATAGATTATTCAACGTCATCTCCAGTTGTCATTTCTACTGCAGGCACAACCTATTTTAGATATACCTCAACTGATAAGGCTGGGAATATTCAGACAACAGTTTCAAGAACTATTAACATAGACAAAACAATAGCGACAGTATCAAATATTGCTCCTGCCAACAGCTCAAATATACATACAGGAGATTTGATCACATTTACTTTGAGTAAAGTTGGAGATTGTCGTCTTGCACTTTCTGATACGGCAAAATCATACGACCAGATGTCTTCCGATGTATCTTGTTCTGTAAATAATGGAATACAAATGTCTTGTATTCTTCCAGACCTTGGTAGTTCTGGGACAAAGAACGTTTACATAGCATGTCAAGATAATATAGGAAATAAAGATACTTCATCTTCGGCTACACATATGACATATGCATTACCATCAGGAAGGAAAAACGATACTGCCACAAGTTCTTCATTGAATTCTTTATCTGGTGGTTCATCCGCTCCAATATATTCTGTATCTATAAATGGTGGGGCATGGACGACAAATAATAGAAAAGTAAATTTACAATTTTCTACCGATCAGCTCGGTAGTGCTACAATAATAATTCTTTCCAATAACCCAGATTTTGCAAATGCTGTGACCATTCCATATCCTGCAAATAATACAGCAACAACCACATATGATTTATGTCAAAATAACACAACATGTGCTGATGGAAAATATTATGTATATGCAAAATTCATAGACGCACAGGGGCTTGCTTCTCCTGCAATATCTGAATCAATCACTCTTTCTACCGTTTCTGTAATAAACAACATAGCAAGCACAACACAAAGTATCGTAGAAAATATTGCAAGCACAACATCTAATATTCTCACAGTAATTCTTCCACCAAAGAAAGTTGAACCACTTGCATTGAATGAAATTAAAACCACAATTCCAGAGGTTGCACCATTTTCGCTACTCAATTCATGGAAAGTCATCACCCCTTCATCTTTGGGTAAATTCATAACAGAGAGTTTGCCAAGTAGTTTTACAAATGTCGTTTCTAAGTTTCCTGAAGTTGGTTTGGCATTGAATAAAATTGGAATAAATAATATGAATTCAATATTACAATTGAATTCAAACCCTATATCATTGCCAGGACTCACAGAATCGGTCACTTTATCTTCAAGTACAATGTCTATAGCTAGCTTATCTGACACACAAAAAGAAAAAATACCGACAGATATTATTTTTGCCAGAACACAAGATGAAAAAGTAGATTTAGGTGTAAAACTTTCGATTGGAAATGACGGCTTGGCATTGCAAACTCTAAATACTATTCAAGGTCAGACACTAAAACTTGTAGTAAAACCAACATCACCGGCTACTAACGTGCTGGGTTATATTATTTATAAATCAAGTGTTGTATCACAAAATACAAATTCTATTGGACAAAAAACAAATCTTTCACAAACTGCTTCTGTATTAGATGCTGTTACGAGTGATAGTGTTGTAACAAGCGTACCTTCTGTTAATGGGAATCCAACAGACTTAGTTTTAGCTAAGTTCTCATACAAAGAAACTTCGCCGGGCATTTGGACTGCTGACGTTACTGCTCCAATCGCTATTGGTCAATACCAACTCAAAACAGTTGTTAATCATGGAGATGTCACAAAACCGCAAGAAATAAACATGATTATGTTGGTTGATCCGGAAGGCTATGTATATGAAAAGTTATCTGATAATCAGGAATTACGATTGAATAATGCCCAAGTATCTATTTATTGGCAAAATCCAAAAACAAATAATTATGAACTATGGCCAGCAACGGACTACAGACAAATTAACCCACAAACAACGGATGTGACAGGCAGATATTCATTCCTTGTTCCAACAGGTATGTATTATCTAACAGCCCATCTTAATGGCTATGCAGAATATAAAAGTGATCCATTTAAAGTTGATGAGAGTAGCGGTGTCTTTACTAACATTGAGCTTAAAACAAAAATGTCATGGCTCAAAATATTTAGTTTACAGAATATTTTACTTCTTGGTATTTTTGCAGCATTAATTTATATCGGTGCTATTTTTACTATCCGTCGTGGTAAAAATGTTTAAATATTAAATTTATTATATAATTAAAATATACAATGCAAAAAACAAAAGTATTAGTTATATTGGTCATAGTATTATTTTTAAGCAACATCTTTTTTGTTTGGATGCTTGTTTCTTCAAAAATGTCTGTAAGAGATTTACAAACAAAAGTATCAAGTCAAAAAGTAAACGGTGATATATTAAATTTTACCCAACTTTTTGTGAATAAAGTTTTGAATGGCTCAAAAGATGTTTCATTTGATGACAGATTACAGCTAGAAAATGCCGTGAGAAATTTAAATGACAAACAAATTTTTGAATCTTGGCAGATATTTACGAAAGCTACATCTTCCGTTGAAGTACAAAAAGATTTTTATTCTCTGTTTCAGTTATTATTGAAAAAGATTACTCCATAATTATTTGGAAGTTTCCAAGTAAAATTCACCCGTTAAAGTTTTTGCCAACGTTTGTTAAAAATTGAATAATTAGCAAATATCATAATATCTCGATTTTGTGATACAATTTCACTGTATTATATAGTCGAACAAACAATTTTTATTGGCAAAAATTTTTCTCGGGTAAATGAAATTACAAGTTCCATATTATTCTCAACGAACAGATGTAAAAGATACGGAATGGCAAGCACATTCTTGTTTAATTGTGTGTGCAAAAATGGTTGCGGAATTTTTGGGCGACAAAAAAATTCCTGCTGACGATTGGATAAAAGAGGGAACATATATTGACGCATACGATGGAAAGTTTTGGAAGCATGATGGGGTTGTGCGACTTCTAAGAAATCATGGAATATTTGCATATGCTCAAGAATTTAAAACCGTTGATGTCGATATAAAAAATGGAGAAATGTTTGCTGGCAAAAAATCAGATTTATTTTTAGAAAAGGGAATAGAAAAAATTGTTAAAAAATTAGACGAAGGAATACCTTCAATAGTTTCAATTTATAAATATTTTACAGAAAAAGATAGGCATCATGGCGTCGTAATTATTGGTTATGAAAAAAGTGCAAGCAAAGTAAAAGGTTTTTATTATCATGATCCAGAGGCTCCAAATGAGCAGGGCGGGGAGGCCCTTTTTGTTGAATTGGATAAGTTCAAAAAAGGGTGGAAAAAAATGGCAATTTTTTTTGAAAAATAGGAAATGAAAAAGCCGGAATTTCTTCCGGCTTATTCACAATCTTATAATTTTATATATGATTGCGATGAGGGTTTCTGCCCACCCTCGAAGTCCCCACGTTATTTTTAGACAAAAATGTGGGCAAAAACTCAAGATGTACTTTCTCTGGATTGTTAAAGCACTGTGCCTCCTTTAAAAATTAATTTACTGGATTTTTTTAACTAATCTTTCCGATATGTAACGCGATAAGTAATGCGTTACAATTGCGCCTGCCAAGGCAATCGATATTTTTAATTGCCATGGCATTGGGGAATTTTGAAGGCTGACAGCTATTACAAAAATTATAACCACCGGCGAAAAAGTATCCGCCAATTCAATCAAAAAAACTAAGTCTTCTCTTACATTCGTTATATTTTTCATATTCCTCCTTTTTAAAGAACAGCCTTTTTATAATTTTTCAAGCCATTTATTATGACATGAATTTAAAAAAGTACAGCATATTGTATTATATTTGTCAATAGCAAGTATTTGGCTTTAAATATAGATAATTTTGTATATTTTTGTGCACAAATAAGTCAATTTTGGCTTTCTTTTGTGTGTAAAATTTGGTATAATTGTATACGAAAATTAATCAACGAATATTACGAATGGCTATGAATAATTAACTATTTGTAGCCATTCGTATCATTAGTATAATTCGTTAATTCGTAAAAAATTATGTCCAAAAAAGACGAAAAAGATATAAAAAAAACCCACGAAAAGTCTGCTGACCTCGTGGCAAGCAAAAAAGAAGCCAAATATGACGCTAGTTCTATACAGGTTCTTGAGGGTCTAGAGCCCGTCAGAAGACGTCCAGGTATGTATATTGGGACTACTGGTCCTGATGGTTTGCATCACCTAATTACAGAGATTTTTGACAATTCTCGCGATGAAGCGATGAATGGTTTTTGTGATCATATTGAAGTTGTTTTGTTGCCAGGAAATCGTGTAAGAATTACAGACAACGGCAGAGGTATTCCAGTAGATATTCATAAACAAACAAAAGTTTCTGCACTTGAAACTATCATGACTGTTCTTCACGCCGGAGGAAAATTTGGAGGAGAAGATACCGGATACAAAGCTTCCGGTGGGCTTCACGGAGTCGGAGCTTCTGTTGTAAATGCACTTTCAATTTACATGAAAGTTATTGTTCATAAAGATGGCGTTGCTTATATGCAAGAATATTCAAAAGGAAAAGTAAAAGCCGCTGTGAAAAAAATCGGTAAGACTACCAATCATGGAACAGTTGTAAATTTTGAACCGGATCTAGAAATTTTTAAAGAGGGAATTGTTTTTGATTTTAGCAGAGTGGTTTCTCACATGAGACAACAAGCATATCTTGTAAAGGGTTTGAGAATTACTGCGATTGATGCAAGAGAGTATAAAGAGAAAATTGAGAGCAACAAAGAAATATTTTATTTTTCTGAGCTTGGTCTTGAAGTTCCATCACAATCATTTTGTTTCGAAGGAGGACTTTTATCGCTTGTAAAATTTTACAACCAATTTCAAAAACCAATTCACAAAAATGTTTTTTATGTTGAGAAAAAAGCTGCAGGTGTTGAATCGGTGGAAGTTGCTTTACAATATGTAGATGATATTTCTTCTAGAATTTTAGCTTTTGCAAATGATATCGAAAACCCAGAAGGGGGAACACACATTACTGGTTTCAAAGCATCACTTACAAGGTCATTAAATAATTATTCAAGAAAAAATAATCTTACAAAAGATAGCGAAGACAACTTTACCGGTGATGATGCACTTGAGGGTTTGACCGCCGTTGTCTCTGTAAAATTACGTGAAATACAGTTTGAGGGTCAGACTAAAGCAAAGCTGGGTTCCGTAGAGGCTCGCGGTGCAGTCGAGGAGGTCTTTGGAGAGGCATTTAACGCGTTTCTAGAGGAAAATCCAGATGATGCTAGAGCCATTGTTTCTAAGGTAATTTTGGCCCTAAAGGCCCGAAAAGCAGCCAAGGCAGCAAAGGATTCTATATTACGTAAAGGAGCACTTGAGGGGATGACTCTTCCTGGTAAGCTTGCAGATTGTCAGAGCAAAGATGCTTCAGAATCTGAGCTTATTATTGTGGAGGGAGATTCTGCAGGAGGTACAGCAAAGATGGGGCGAGACAGAAAAATACAAGCTATACTTCCACTTCGAGGTAAAATTTTAAACGTTGAAAGAGCAAGACTTGATAAGATGCTTGATTCCGAACAAATTAAAAATCTTGTTGTTGCGCTAGGTGCTGCGATAGGTGATACATTTGATATTGAAAAATTAAGATATCATAAAATAATTATTGCCACAGATGCCGATGTTGACGGAGCACACATCAGAACTTTGCTGTTAACTTTATTCTACAGATATTTCAAACCACTAATTGCTGGTGGACATATTTGTATTGCTCAGCCACCACTTTATAAAGTGAAGATTGGAAAAGAAGTACATTATTTTTATGCCGAAGAAGAAAAAGTTGCATTCTTTAAGAAAGAGAAAATTTCTGATAGCGAAGTAGATGAAGCAGAATCTACAGAAGTTGTTGCTGAAAACACTGAAGAAGCGGAAACAGACCTGCCTGCGCAGGCGGGAACAAAGAAAGGACCAAAAGTTTCAGTTCAAAGATACAAAGGTTTGGGAGAAATGAATGCCGAGGAACTTTGGGAAACAACAATGGACCCAACAAGAAGATTGATGAAAAGAGTTTCTATTAATGATGCACAAGAAGCAGATAAAATATTTGATATGCTTATGGGAACGGATGTTCCATCAAGAAAAGCGTTTATACAATCAAATGCTAGGTTGGCGAATATTGATATATAAAATATAGTTTTAAAGTCACAAGTTGAAAGTTTTAAGTTAATAAAATACAAAAGACGGCGCCGTACGGCGCCGTCTTTTGTATTTTATTAACTTAAAACTTTCAACTTGTGACTTTAAAACTATATTTTATATAT
>CAIJUJ010000014.1 GCA_903823865.1 uncultured bacterium | reverse complement strand
GCGTGCCCCATCTTTCTTTTTGCTGTTTAATTTAACAAATTTTTGTTATAATCTTATTAGTAAGAAAAAATTTATTTATGAAAAAAATATTTATTTCACTTTTTGTTTTAATTATATTAGGTCTATTTTTTGCGAATACAATATTTGCACAGACAAACAATTTTGGTTCTTTGTCAGGTGGAGTAATTGTTGCAACTGTAAGTATAAATAACACAAAAATTGTCTCGCAGAATGATAGAGATTTTGTTATTTCTTTTAATATTTCAAACAAAACTGGTGCTCAATCAAAAGTAAAATATTCTGTTCAGTTGACGAAGGTTTCATCATCAACCCAAACTATTTTTGATGAAAAAGTTTATGATGACGCACTATTTTTAGGTGAGAACATGATTATTCATAAAACAGTTAATTATATCGTGTCACCATCAGTCTCGGCAGGCGCATATACTTTATACATAAGAAGTCAAAACGCGAGTGGTTTACCACTTTCTATTGTCAGACTTGGTGATGTAAAAATCTCGGCTAATATTCTTGGCGCCATTGAAATTATTCCGAATACTTGTACTTTTAGTTATAGTCAAAATAAATATTTCGGAACTTCTACAAACAACAAGATTTCAACGGAGTCTATAAATGCAAAATGTAAAGTAAAAAGCACTTTTTTGAAAGATACTCCGATGGTTTTGAATTTTGTTACAAGAAGTCCATCAGTTTTTGGTTCGATTGTTCCAATTTTTGGAACTTCAACCAGAAACATGATAATTAAAAAAGGAACGAATGATGTAACCATCACAATGCCAGAAGCAAAGAAACCACAAAATTACAATTTATCATTTTATCTTGCTTCTGCTGACGCAAAAATTTTATCAAACACCATTTCATATGATTATGCCGTTGCAGGAGAACAAGGAACAATAAAAAATGTTGTTTTTGATAAAACATATTACAAAGCTGGTGATACAGCAAACTTGCAAATATATTCAAGTCAGTCGAGTACTAGTACGATTTCGGCAATTATAAGAGATAATTCTGGTATATATTGTAGTGCCACATCAAGCAAGATAGTTTCAGGTGTTGCAATTACAAATCTTTTACTATCAATCACAAAAAATTGTCTAAATCCTAAAGCTAGCGTTATTTTATCTGACATGAATGGCAAAATACTTGATTCAAATAATTTACAACTTATTACGACTACTGGTTCAACGTCTTTAGTCAAAGCTCAAAAATCAAGCAGAACCATTCTATTTGTCGTAATTATTGTTCTGGTATTAATTTTAGGAATTTTAATTTATAGAAAAAAATATTTTGTATTAAAATTAATTTTATTATTTTTTATAGCTGCTTCTTTTTGGTTTGGTGTAACAAAAAATGTAGTAGCAACATCAGGTTGTGACATAGTTCATTGTCTTCCGCCAAGTACGTTTGATTATACGGGAACATGTAGTATGAGTTATTACTGTGCTGGAGATGTAAGGATGAGAACAATAGGAGGAAGTTGTAGTGTGACTTATTATAATAATCCGGACCATGTGACTGGAATTAGTCCAGACGAGACTTTGATGTCGACCTGTCCTTTTGGATGCTCTGACGGTCAATGCCGTGGCCGTGCGCACATAACAAATTTTAGTTACGACTCAGGTTCAGTTATTTCAGGCGATAGCACCAACCTTCGATGGACTGTGCAGAATGCTTCCAGTTGTTATATAAATAGAAATGACTCCTTGTTTACTGATGGTTTAGGTTCTTCTGGTTTTGTTTCAACGGGGCCTTTGACTGAAGCACCTAATGCTTACCAATTAATTTGTAATAGTTATAGAGCAAGCCCTCTAGGTACCACTTACAGTGAGGTTATTAGTGTAAATGTAATAACTAATCCGCAATCACCACCACAAAATAATACAATAGTATCAACATCTACCCCTAACCCTGTGTCTTATGGTGGAGATACGGTATTTTCTGCAGATATAAGTAATTTTACAAACCCAGATTTTTGCACAATAACAAGTAGCCAAGGGGGTACATTTTTATATGATTTTAGTGTCTACAATTCTTCGAATGTTCCCATACCAAAAACTATTAGTGTGTATTCGAACAATATGACATCAGACACGACTTTTCAAGCCACTTGTGATGGTGGGGGTTACACTGTTAATGGGGTCCACCAAAATTCTTCCATGCCTTTAACAGTACATGTTTTACCGGAATCATTTAAGGTTACTTTATCTTCCGCAAGTTCAACAGTAAATAAGGGAGATTTAGTAAAAGTAAATTGGAACGCAAATGAATCCGATAGTGTTTGTCAAATCACAGCCGATGACCCAAACATTCAATCGTATTCAAACCTTTCGGCAAGTAATATTTCTTCGGGTGTAAATGTTGGCCCAATTACAAGTACAACAACAGTTAGTATTGCATGTCAGAATAACAATATGACAAGTACATCAGCAGAGGGAGCAATTCAAACTATTAATCCTATACTTGCACCATTTTCGTCCCTGATGATTATAGGTCGGGGGGATTCATCTGGTTACGCTGGATTTTTTGCAACTTTTGATACTCGCAGTATTCCTTATGATTACCTCGTTTCCGGTTACCAACAAGGACAAGTAGTCACAGTACTTAACCCAGTCCTACCGTATGCACCATTCACAAACCACATAGATGATATTTCAGCTCTTTATACAAAGCAACAAGTTGGGTGTTGGGATGCTTCTTGTGCTTCAATAAATATTGATAGTGTTGATCATACTTATGGTGGCATCATGTCACTTCATCTTAACGATGGTGGAGAAGGATATTCTGTAGGAGACGAACCTTGGCTTATGCCAATGAGTGGTGGACAAAATACTCTTCCTATAAAAGTCACTGAAACAGATGGTGTTGCGGGGGCAATAAAAAATATATCAATATTATATGGAGGCTCAGGATATAAAGTTGGCGACCAATTAACGATCCAGTCTGGGAATTATGACGCAAAAATAAATGTAGATAGTGTAGATGAGAATGGTTCAGCGACAGGAATATCATTGATAGAAAATGGTTCTGGGTATTTTTCGGCTCACATTATTGGTGAAATTCCATGGGATGTATCAGGCGGTAATGGCACTGGCCTTCAAGTAGGAATAGATGACATTTATGGAAAAATCCTTTCTTTATCTTATGATTCCAACAGTGTATATAATGGGAGCTCGGGTTATTCGGTTGGTGACATTGTACCACTTTCTGGTGGGTCTGGTCCGTATGGTGGAATGAGCGGTGCAACAATACAAGTAGATCAAGTCGGGCAAGGTATACCAACAAAAATTTCTTTGTCACAAGCTGGTGCGGGTTATGAAACTGGTTGGGCATATCCAATCGATGGACCAGGATACCCTTTAGTGACAATAACAAAAGCTCAGCCGATTATGAATTTTTTTACATCAAGTGTGCCTTCCAACGTTGCAACAGATTCTGTGATGATAAAAGTCATTTCTAATAATCCGCCGCTTCCTACGAAACCAATTATTCACAGGAAGACAATTAATATTATTGAATGGGAAGCAGATGGTGCAAAGTCGTGTAGTTTAATTATGAATATTGGTACAGTCAATCCAACAGTTTTGCCCATTTTGAATGCAACTTCCAGTAGTTATCAAGTTTTAGGTGGTATAAAAGATACTGATACATTTACAATTGCATGTGATACTGGGACAACTACAATTTCAGGAAAAATTGTAAATCCAAATGCCACATGTGTATCAACACAAACTGACCAAGATTTATATATAAACAAAAACATACAATGGAGTATTTCTCCAGATAACAAAAACATAGAACTTCATTATCCAAACAATGCAATATGGAATGGAGATGAAATACCAATTAATGCTAGCACCTATCCATTGAATATAATTTATAAAACGGTTGGGCAGAAATACATAAACGGTAGCATATCAGCAACAGATGATCGTGGGGCTCGCATCAATCTAGAATGTGAAACAACAACAACAGTAAAATTGGATTCTGGAACAATAAAAGAAATATAAATTTTAGCTAAATGATTTAGCGTTTTATTACAAAATATAGCTCAGTTCGAAAAAAGAAATAAATTAAGTGTTATTTTGTTGTGCTATTTTATTTAAATAATCTCTGATATAATTACTAAGAATTTATAACATTTCTTTGTAGAATGATATTAGAAAGCAAACAACTTAAAGATTTTTTGGTAGATACAGGTCTTGTTACAAAGACTGAGTATGATGCAATTGAAAGCCAAATAAAAAAAGGTAAATTAAAAGACTCTCCCGAAAACGTTTTGATCAGCCAGCATAAAATTTCCGAAGATGATCTACGCAGAGCCAAAGCTTATGTGATGGGTATACCGTTTGTCGATTTAAATAATCAAAAAATTGATTTATCAGTTTTGTCTCTTATACCTGAGCCTCTAGCTCGAAAAAATAATATTGTTTCATTTCGAAAAAATATTGATTCTCTTGAGGTTGCGATGCTAGATATAAATAATCTTTCCACTATTGAATTTATAAAGAAGAAAGTTGGTTTGAGAATTTTACCTAGACTAACTGACTCCAATTCTATAAAAAGTGCAATTCTTCAATATCAAAAAAGTTTGAGAGCAGAATTTGGGGATATAATTCAAGAAGATATTAAAAACCTAAAAAACGTTGGCAGTCTGGATACAGAAATAAAAGGAGAAACATTAGAAGAAACCTTAAAAAAGAGAGCAGAAGAACTTCCAGTCGTCCGAATTGTAGAAACACTTTTAAAACACGCTGCACTACAAAATGCTTCCGACATACATATAGAATGTCTCGAGGACACACTTCTTATAAGATATAGGATTGACGGAATTTTACATGATGCAATGAGTATTCCTAAAACTGCCGCGACCAGTATTATTGCCAGAATAAAAGTCCTCGCAAATCTTAAACTTGATGAAAAAAGATTGCCGCAAGATGGAAGGTTTGATATTGAAATAAATAATGAAAAAATTTCTTTTAGAGTTTCTATTATTCCAACATATTTTGGTGAAAAAGCCGTCCTAAGATTACTCAGAGAGAATGTTGGAGCCTATACAATGGAATCAATGGGTTTCCATGGGGTAAATCTGGAAAGAGTTCATGAAGCAATGAAACAAGCAACAGGAATGGTACTTACCACTGGACCAACTGGCTCAGGAAAAACCACAACGCTTTATACAATTTTAGAATTATTAAATTCTTCAGATGTGAACATCTCTACAATTGAAGACCCTATTGAATATCAAGTTGCAAGAATAAATCAAACACAAGTTAAACCAGAAATAGGATTTACTTTTGCAAACGGGCTTCGCTCTTTGGTGAGACAAGATCCAGATATAATAATGGTGGGAGAAATCCGAGACAATGAAACTGCATCTCTTGCCGTTAACGCCGCCCTTACTGGGCATGTTGTACTTTCAACACTTCACACAAATTCTGCCGTAGGTGCTATACCAAGGCTTATGGATATGAAAGTTGAGCCATTTCTTCTTGTTTCTACAATAAATATTATTCTTGGGCAAAGACTTGTCAGAAAGCTTACAAAAAACAAAGAAAGATATATATTATCAAAACCAGAACTTGATTCTTTGGGTAAAGTTGTTGATTTAGATAAGGTTTTGAGAACTCTAAAAGAAGAAAATATGGTTGGTAAAAATGATGGCTGGAATAATATCTATTTTTATAAAGCAAAACCTTCTTCTGATTCCAGTGACGGATATTTAGGGAGAATCGGAATACACGAAGTACTTAATATGACTTCAACAATAAAAAATCTTGTTATGAAGGGTGCAACCTCAGATGAGATTGAAGTGCAGGCAAAAAAAGAGGGAATGTTGTCTATGATTGAAGATGGAATATTTAAATGCGTTACGGGTTTGACTACAATTGAAGAAGTCTTGAGGGTTGTTAGCGAATAATTTTCGTATACAAATGAAATTTAAATTTAAAGCAGTACAAAATGACGGTACAAAATTTGATGGGGTGAAAGAATCCAACGATAAATTTTCTTTATATGAAGAACTAAAAGTCGAAGGTAGTACTTTACTTGTCGCATCAGAAATAAAAAAAACAAAATTCAACATAAATATCCCTTTTATAGATTCTATTCCAGAACACCAAAAAATAATTTTTGCTAGAAATTTGGGTTCAATGATAAGCGCAGGTCTTTCTCTTGCGAAAGCATTAGATATTTTAAGAAAACAAATTACCAATAAAAGATTTAAAAAAATAATTGAATCTTTGGAGGGAAGTATAAGAAAAGGTCAGACATTAAGTTTGGCTTGTTCTGAATATCCTGATGTTTTTCCTAAACTTTTTACTTCAATGGTAAAAGCGGGTGAAGAATCAGGAAATGTTGCCGAGTCATTAAAAATTGTTGCAAACCAGCTAGAGGGAAGCTACAAACTGAAAAAAAAAGTACAAGGGGCCATGGTTTACCCATCGATTATCCTCTCTGTAATGATAATAATTGGTGTGCTCATGCTTGTTTTGGTAGTACCAAGTATCACAGCGACTTTTAAAGATTTAAAAATAGAATTACCCTTTATGACACAAGTTTTAATTTCATCAAGCGATTTTCTAAAAAATAATATAATAACAACTTTGTTGGCTTTGATATTTATAATTGTCGTTTGCTATATATTCTTTCGTTCAAAAGCTGGAAAGAAAATCTTGGATTATATAATTTTGAAACTTCCTGTTATCGGAGAGATTACAAAAGAAACAAATTCTGCAAGAATTACAAGAACAATCTCGTCGCTCCTATCTTCAGGAGTTCCTTATGCCGAAGCCATTTCGATCACAAGGGACGTTGTTCAAAATGGATATTTTAAGGAGGTTCTAACTACCGCAATTAGCACGGTTGAAAAAGGTGGCATGATTTCCAGTGTCTTCATGGAGAATACAGATTTGTGCCCGATTTTTGTTGCGGAAATGTCAGTTGTTGGAGAGGAAACGGGTAGATTACCATCCATGTTTATGGAAGTTGCCAATTTTTATGAAGAGTCGGTTGATCAAAAAACAAAAAATATTTCTACAATAGTTGAGCCGGTGCTCATGGTTATAATTGGTCTTGCTGTGGCGATTTTTGCTCTTGCAATTATAAAACCAATTTATTCTTTGACTGATTCAATTCAATAAAATTTGTCTAGTGTGAAATTCAGTGTGATTAAGAATCTTTATTGAAAGTGTAAAAATACAAAATGAAAATTTTAAAAAATATTAATAATTTCAGTTTTCTTTTCGAGATGAAAATGTTTAAAACATACAAAAAACTTTCAAAAGGTTTTTCTTTAGTTGAATTACTTATAGTGATTATTATTTTGGGATTGATAGCATCAATTGTTGTTTCCTCATTTGGGCAGACAGGTGGTAGTGAAGCACTTAACACATCAACAATTTCTGCTATTTCTGTTTTGAATGCAGCAAAATCAATGGCGGTCTCTTCAAAAGATGCTTCAAAATATGGAGTAAGAATTTTTAATAATAAATTTGTAGTTTTTAAAAACAGTTATGGGACAGAAAATCAAGAAACTGTTTTTTCAAATCTTATTGTCATAAGCACATCCACCGGGATAGGGACCGATATTATTTTTAATAATGTCTCTGGTAGTACAACTTCAAGTGGAACAATAGAGATTACTGTTGTAAATGATTCATCGAAAAGCAACTCTATAACAGTGTACCCAACTGGAATAATTGAAAAAAATTAAATGGGAAGAAAAAATTTACAAAAAGGTTCAGGGCTTGTAGAAATTTTAGTTGCCATTTTTATTTTTTCTATAATTTTGGGTGCACTTATTAATGCCAGTAGCGCTTATTTTTCTGGGGCCGGAGCCAATCTATTATCTACAAAAGCCGCGTATCTTGCAGAAGAGGGTATTGAAGCGGTCAAAACAATTAGAGATTCAAATTGGAGTAATATTAGTACTAGTACCCTAGAAGACAATACGGATTACTATCTATATTTTGATACATCTTCATCAACAAATAATATTTGGAAAGCTACGACGACAGCATCTATTATTGATAACAATTTTGTTAGAACTTTCAAAGTAAATTCTGTAAATAGAGATGCAAATGGCAGAATAATTTCAAGCGGCGGAACCATTGATGCATACACCAAAAAATTAACGGTATCAATTTCTTGGGTGTCAAATAATTCTACAACAACAAAAAGTCTTTCGACTTATATAACAAACATTTTGTAATGTTTAAAAAAATAAAACAAAAAAAGATACAGGGATTCACTTTGGTAGAAATGATGATATATCTTGCACTCATGACTATAATTGCGGTGGTTATTGTTCAATCAATCGTCATCGTTTTAAAGTCAAACAGAAAAGGATTTGCAGAAAGCAACCTTAGGAATGCTGCCTATTCAGCTCTTGAAGCTATTGTCCGAGAGTTACATGCATCAGATAGTATTATTATTGCAACAGATGGTTTACTTCAGCTGAATCAAACAAATCCTATAGTAAATATAGTTCAATTTTCTACTTCATCCGACGCAAGATTAAATTTGTTTGAGGGAGGAAGCACATCAACGCTGTCTTATCTCGGCCCGTTAATTTCAAAAGATGTCATAGTTAAAAGTTTAATTTTTTTTCCTATAAACACAGGTAAATCACAAGCAGTAAAAATACAAATGAATTTGACAACAACTGTTGATGGGCAAACAAAAAGTGAATGGTTTTACGATACTGCAATATTAAAGGGGTCATATTAGAAAATGAAAAATATAAATTTAAAAAATAATTCTGGATATGTAATGCTTCTCATAACCATAATTTTTATGATGGTTTCTGTTGTAATTATTTTGGGACTTTCTACGCCAACGCTACAGCAAATTTTTTCTTCTAGAGATGTCTGGAGTGCGAAGCAAAGCTACTATCTTTCAGAGGCTGGGGCGGAGGATGTCGTCTATAGATTAAAAGATAGCACAATGAGCACCAATGTTGGTACAACAGAGACTTTATCTTTGAATGGATACGATGCTATTACTACGAGTACCACGACTGTATCTGGAAAAACAATAACGACATTATCAAATCAAAATGGTTACAAAAAAAATATAGAAACAAAATTAACACAAGGTTTAGGCGTGACTTTTAATTACGGAATTTTTGCTGGTAATGGAGGTTTCACTATGACTGGAGGTTCAGAAGTAATCGGAAATATTTATTCAAATGGAGATATTATTGGAAGTGCCGGAGTACAAATTACAGGTTCTGCTATTGCTGCTTCGGGTAGTAAAATTTTAGGAAATGGTGGGGACTATCTTTACATTGGTTCCACTTCAACAGATATGGCTTGGGCGAAGGATGTTTCAAATGTGAATGTCACTGGCAGTTTGTATTGTTTAACTGGTAGCGATAATGCAAATGGAAAAGTTTGTGACACGACCCATGGTATTCCAGAGTCAGTTTCAACACAAGTAACAGACGACAACATAAATAAATGGAAATCAGAAGCACTTTCCGGAGGTACTTACAGTGGAGATTTTAGTGTTGATTCAAAGGATGATGTTATTGGACAAAGAAAAATTAATGGAAATTTAAGTGTAAAAGGGAACGGGACTCTTATGGTGACTGGAACATTATGGGTAACTGGTAATATTGATTTAACAGGGGGGGGACAGATTAAATTGTCACCAAGTTTAGGTAAAAATAGTTCCATTATTGTAACTGATGGGTATGTAAATATAAATGGGGATAATTCAAGGCTTGAGGGTTCCGGGATTACAGGAAGTTATCCAATTGTTGTCTCAACCTCTGTTTGTTCTTCAGAAAATCACTGTAAAAATAATAATTCTGCAATTTCACTTTCTGGTGGAGCTGGGTCTGTTGTTTTGGTCGCCCCGTATGGTGATGTCAATATTAATGGTAATTCTAGTGTGCATTCAGTGGTTGGTCGCTCTATTTCTCTTTCTGGTGGAGCAACTATCACTTATGATTCTGGTCTAGCGAATCCATCTTTTAGTGGTGGTCCATCTGGTGGCTGGGTAATTTCTGGGTGGAAGGAGTTGGAAAACTAAAAAAAGAGCGGCGCCTACGGCGCCGCTCTTTTACTTTTAAAAAACCTTATTAAGTGTTATCATTTTATTTATGAACGAACAGGAACATAAATCGATAAATATTAATATTACTCCGGGGTCAATTTTAAAAGGTGTTGGTATAATTTTGTTGATTTTATTTTTGTATTTTATAAAAGATTTGGTTTTGGTAGTTTTGGTAGCGGTTGTTATCGCTTCGGGAATGGAGCCACTCATTGCGTTTTTCAAAAGATATAAAATCAAAAGGTTACCCGCCTCAATTATTTCTTATTTAACTATTTTTGCAATTTTTATTGGCCTAATGTTTTATTTCGTACCTTCAGTTTTGGATGAAGCAAGCTCGCTTCTTACAGAATTACCAAAATATTTAGAATCAACAACTCTTTGGAATCCTTTAAATATTAGCAGTGATACGGTTGTGACTTCCCAAAAAGTTGTTCAAACCTTATCTGATACAGTAAATAATCCAACTCAATTAGTTCGTGATGCACAAAGTCAAGTAAAGACAGTTATTCCTAGCACTAGTTTTGGTCTTGGTGACCTTGTAAAAAGTATTCAAAGTATTTCTTCAAACGTCTCAAATGGTTTTATAAATATTGTATCAGCAATTTTCGGTGGTCTGCTATCATTTATTTTGATTGTAGTTTTATCTTTCTATCTTTTGGTGCAGGAAGATGGGGTTGCAAGATTTTTACGACTCGTTACTCCACTCAAACATGAAAAATATGTTGTTGATTTGTGGAAAAGATCACAAATAAAAATAGGACAGTGGATGCAAGGACAATTATTGTTAGGAATTATAATCGCCGTTCTTTTGTATCTTGGTCTTATGATTTTGGGTATTCCAAACGCACTACTTCTTTCTGTTTTGGCGGGGTGTTTAGAAATTATTCCTGTTTTTGGTCCGGTTTTGTCCGCTATCCCCGCAATACTTGTTGCTTTTGTCGGGGGTGGTATAGCGCCAACAATTTTAGTTCTAGGACTTTATATAATTATTCAACAATTTGAAAATCACCTTATTTATCCTTTAGTTGTCAAAAAAGTTATCGGAGTTTCCCCAATCCTTGTCATCTTGGCAATTATTATTGGATTTAAACTTGCTGGCTTTCTCGGGATAGTGTTGTCGGTTCCTATGGTTTCTGCTTTAATGGAATTAGTTGATGATGTTCAGAAAAAAAGAACACTTTTCTGGCAAAAAGCGGAAGAATTAGGAGGAAAATAATTAATTAAAAGTGTCTAACAAAAATAAAAAATTTTATATAACGACAACCCTGCCGTATGTTAATGCAAGTCCACATATGGGGCATGCTTTAGAGTTTGTCCGTGCCGATGTCATAGCAAGATACAAAAAACTTCAAGGTTTTGATATCTTTTTTAATACTGGAACAGACGAACATGGACAAAAAGTTTATCAAAAAGCATTGGAAGAGAAAAAAAGTGTTGAAGAATACACAACTTTCTACGCAAATAAATTTAAAGAATTATTAAATCTGCTTGGAATATCAAAAGATATTATTTTTACGAGAACTACAGACAAACATCATATAAAATCTGCTCAAGAATTTTGGAAATTGTGTGATAAAAACGGTTTTATTTACAAAAAGAATTATCAAATAAAATATTGTGTTGGCTGTGAGCTTGAAAAGTCAGATTCCGATCTTGTAAATGGCAAATGCCCTGACCACCCAAATAAAGATATAGAATATATTGACGAAGAAAATTATTTTTTTAAATTTTCAGCACTCGAATCTCAATTGTTAGAATTTTACTCAAAAAATCCAAATTTTGTTATCCCCGATTTTAGGTTCAATGAAATAAAAGCTTTTGTAAAAAGGGGTCTGACAGATTTTAGTATTTCAAGATTGAAATCAAAAATGCCATGGGGAATTGAAGTACCCGGTGATGAAAATCAAGTCATTTATGTTTGGTTTGATGCACTAATAAATTATATTTCTGCTATTGGCTGGCCGAGTGACATGAAAAAGTTTAATGAGTGGCAAGTCGAAACGGGTGGAATGGTCCAATATTGTGGAAAAGATAATCTTCGCCAACAATCAGCGATGTGGCAATCAATGCTTATGGCTGCAGGTCTTCCAAATTCAAAAACTATTGTTATAGACGGCTTTGTTACAGGTGCTGGTGGAATAAAAATGAGTAAATCTATTGGAAATGTTGCTGACCCAGTCGAATTAATAAATGAATACGGGACAGATGCAATGAGATATTATGTAACAAGAGAAATCGCACCTTTTGAAGACACTCCATTTACAAAAGAAATGTTTAAAGACGCTTATAATGCAAATCTTGCAAATGGGCTTGGCAATCTTGTGAGTAGAGTAATGACAATGTCTCAAAATAACATTGAAAAGCCAGTTGAAATTGGCGAGGTATCATTGTCTGAAGATTTTAAAAATGCAGTAGAAAAATACAATCTTCAAGAAGCTACAAATATTGTATGGAAGAAAATTGGTGAATTGGACGCAAAAATTCAAACAACTCAACCTTTTAAACTTATAAAAACAGAAAAAGAAAAAGCAGTAGAAATAATAAAAGAATTAGTGACAGGAGTTTACGAAATCGCTGTCCATCTAGAAGCAATTTTACCAGAAACTTCAGAGAAAATTAAAAAATTAGTAAAAGAAAACAAAAAACCAGAAACTCCTTTGTTTATAAGAAAAGATTAGTATGAATATAAAATATATTGATATTCATTCGCACCTAGATTTTGCGGATTATGGTGCAGATCAAAAAAACATAATACAGAAGATGAAAGATCTTGGAATTTTTACTATAGCTATAGGTACTGGAGTAAAAAGTTCAAAGGAAGTTGTGAAGCTCGCAGAAGAAAATATTAATGTTTATGCGTGTATCGGCAATCATCCAGACGATGAACTTAGAGAAAATTTTGATGAAAAAGATTACGAAGAATTAGTAAAAAATCCAAAAGTGGTTGCAATAGGAGAGTGTGGTTTGGACTACTTTGTAGATCCAAAGTTGAAAGTTGAAAGTGGAAAGTCAAAAGTAATATCAGAAGAAAAAAAAGAACGACAGAAAAAAGAATTTATTAAACAAATTGAATTTGCCATCAAATATGACAAACCTTTAATGCTCCATATCCGTGATGAGAGAAAACCTTCGGAAAACTCGGAAGTTTCAGCTTATTATGACGCTTATGAAATATTGAAAGAATACGACCTGCCTGCGCAGGCGGGCGGAAAAGTAAAAGGAAATATGCACTTTTTTGCCGGAAGTTTAGAGTGGGCAAAAAAGTTTATTGATTTAGGTTTTACAATATCATTTACTGGCGTTATTACATTTGCACGCCAATATGATGAAGTTATAAAAAATATCCCGCTTGATAAAATTCATGCAGAGACAGACGCTCCTTTTGTTGCGCCAATACCTTTTAGAGGAAAGCGAAATGAGCCAACTTATGTCATAGAAGTAGTCAAAAAAATCGCCGAAATTCGCGGAGAAAATTTAGAAACAGTGAGATTACAACTTTTAGATAATGCAAAAAAGACATTTAATCTTAAATTTTAATGTGCTATATTCTATACTATGGAATCAAAGATTTTAAAAACCTTACCAAGCGCGGATTATGAGCTTATTGATAGCGGAAACGAAGAAAAGCTTGAGCGCTATGGAAAATATATTTTGAGAAGACCAGATCCGCAAGCTCTGTGGAATAAAACCTTGTCTGAAGCTGAATGGAAAAATGCAGATGCTACTTTTGGTGCTGATAAAAAAACTTGGAAAAAGAAAAATGCCAGTATGCAAAACGAATGGCAAATCTCTTTTGATAACCTGCCTGCGCAGGCAGGTTTAAAATTTAATATTAAACCTACAGCTTTTAAACACACAGGAGTTTTCCCTGAACAAGAACCAAACTGGATTTTTATAAAAGAAAAAATAAAAAACGCTGGGAGACCAATTAACCCTGTTAAATATCCGCTTAAGGCGGATCCCAGCGAAGCTGGATTTAACAGGGTGAAAATTTTAAATCTTTTTGGATATACTGGTGGAGCAACTTTGGCAGCACTTTCTGCAGGAGCTGAAGTCACACATGTTGATGGTTCAAAATCCGCAATTACTTGGGCGAAAGAAAACGCCGAGCTTAGTGGGCTTGATAAAAAACCTGTTCGCTGGATTATTGATGACGCAAGAAAATTTGTAATGCGTGAAATAAAACGTGGTGGAAAATATGATGGAATAATAATGGACCCACCATCATTTGGTAGGGGAGGAAAAGGTGAAATTTGGAAAATTGAAAGTGATTTTCTAAAACTATTAGAGGAATGTTCAAAAATACTTTCTGATAATCCACTTTTCTTTATTATAAATGGTTATGCTGCAGGATATTCTTCGCAAGCTTACTATAATGCTTTGAAACCTCTTGTAGAAAAATATGGAGGCCAATTTGAAATAGGTGAACTAACAATACAAGAATCCCTCCTTCGCCAAAAGGCTACGGACGGGCAGACAAAAGCCGGCAGACTTTTACCTTGTGGTATTTTTGCCAGATGGAGTAAATAGTTTTCTGTTTTAAAATTGTTAAATTATTTATGAAAAAAAATTTAAGATATGTGATAAAGGTTGGGACCAACTCGCTTCAAATAAAAGGTGCTTTTAAAAAAATTGCTAAAAATTTAAATGAATTTTATTTGCGAGGAGGGAAACCCATTTTAGTAAGTTCTGGTGCAGTCGCTATGGGAATGAAATTATGTAAATTAAAAATAAGACCTAAAGACACTAAAGAATTACAAGATTTATCCGCTGAAGGGACTAGGGTTTTGTCGAATGTATGGGCTAATGAATTTGCAAAATATGGGATTGGCGTTTGGTATATACAGCCCACCTGGCAAAATTTTTTAAGAAAAGAAGATTTAAATAACATAAAAACCAGAATTCATAGCGCAGAAAATAAAAAAAAGATAACGATATGGAATCTTAATGACGCCTTAAACAGCGAGGAACTTTCAATTCATAAAAATGGATTTTATGATAATGATCCCCTTGCTGTAAAATTGGCGATTGCTTCAGGATCAAGTAGAATAGTTTTTATTACCGATAAAGGATCGATGGGAAGCGGCGGTGGAAATTCTAAAAGTAAGTCAATCAAAAAAGCATTAAAAAATAATATTGAAGTAAAAGCTGGTCCACTCAAAGATTTGAGAATTATGCTATAATTAATTAGTTATTAGTTTTAACCAATTTAAATTATGCAAGAAAAAAATATGGAATCAAATTGTGGATGCAAAATGTGCCAAAAGTTTGGCTGGTGTCCAGCAGGAAAGTGGCACAAAATTATCAAATTTATTATTTTTATAATCATTTTAATTATTGCTTGGAAATTAATCTGTGGAGATGACTATTCAAATAAAAATAATATTCAAAAAGATACAATCGTTGTCAGTGGAAAAGGGGAGATTTATGTAAAACCAGATATTGCAACAATTTCTTTTAGTGTTATGGAAGAAAATATGGATGTCTCAAAAGCCACCGATGCTGTAAATACAAAATCTGCAAAAATTGTAGCAAGTTTGAAAGCAAACGGGGTAGATGAGGAAAAAGATATAAAGACAACAGGATATAATATTTACCCTAGATATGATTATTTAACATCACAAGTATATCCTTATGGAGGGAAGCAAACGCTTGCGGGATATGATGTAACGCAAAGTACTAGTTTAAAAATAAGAGACCTTACAAAAGCAGGAAAAATTGTTTCTGACTTAGGAACTTTGTCGGTTACAGATATGAGCGGACTTACATTTACTGAAGATAAATATGATGATTTGGTTTTGAAAGCAAGAGACCTAGCTATCACAGACGCAAGAACACAGGCGACAGAGCTTGCAAAAGCTTTGGGTGTAAGACTTGTTAAAATCGTCGGATATTCAGAAGGAGGAAATCCTACCCCAGTATTTTATGGTGCTATGGCATCAGGTGTTGGGATGAAAAGTGCAGTAGATGCAGTATTACCAACAGGAGAAAATAAAATTACCTCAAATGTTAGTATTACTTATGAGATAAGATAAAAATAGTTTAAAAGTTGAAAGTTTCAAGTATAAAATAATTAGAAAAACAGGCGGTTTTGCGAAGCAAAACCGCCTGTTTTTTCGGCTTGCTTTTTGTTGTTATTATGTGGTACTATATTTTTGTTGCCCCTTCGGGGGTTTTTAAATAAAAATTAACAAAAATCAAATGTCAAAACTATCAAACTATCTTCTAGAGACAAAAGAGGAAATGAAACATGTTAGCTGGCCAACAAGAAACCAAACAATTATTTTTACAGTACTTGTCATTGTCATTTCAATTGCAGTTGCGGCATATTTAGGACTTTTTGATTACTTATTCTCACTAGGTCTTAAGAGTATTATTTAATAAATTAATTTTTGGATTAGTTTGAGTTTTCTAAAAAGCTACAAACTACTTCCTACAAACTAAAATATGGCAAAACAAACAATTGAAGGTGGAAGACATTGGTATGCAATTCACACTTATGCTGGTTATGAAAATGCAGTTGCGAGAAATCTAAAACAAAGAATAGATTCTTTAAACATGGGTGATAAAATTTTTAATGTCGTTGTTCCCGTTGAAAAGAAAATTAAAATAAAAGGAAACAAAAGAGTTGAAGAAGATGAAAAAATATACCCAGGTTATATTTTGGTAGACATGATTGTTACCGATGAATCATGGTTTGTCGTCAGAAATACGCCAAGAGTCACAGGATTTGTTGGGACAGGAGTTCACCCAGTACCATTAACACAAAAAGAGGTTGAATTTTTCTTGGGAAGACTTGATACAAATAAAGTTTCTCATGCCGTGGATTTTGTTACCGGTGATACAGTAAAAATTGTTGATGGACCATTCAAAGACCTTGAAGGTAAGATTAGCGAAGTAGATGGAGAAAAAGGGAAGGCAAGAGTTATGGTTCTTATGTTTGGAAGAGAAACATCGGTTGAACTTGATTTGCTTCAGATAAGAAAAGTATAACTTGATTATTTAGTGTTTTCGCGTTAGTATCTTTAAGCCTCTGATTAACTAATATAAAAATATGGCAAAAAAAATAGCAAAAAAATTAAAATTACAAATTCCAGCAGGAAAAGCTACACCAGCTCCTCCTATTGGTCCAGCTTTGGGTCAGGCAGGTATAAACATTGGTGATTTCGTCAATAAGTTTAATACTGCGACAAAAGCAATGATTGGTGACACTCTTCCTGTAGTTATTACAGTTTACGAAGACAGATCATACGATTTTATTCTAAAAACTCCACCTACAGCCAGTATGATATTGAAGGCGATAGGGCAGGAAAAAGGTTCTGGTAAACCAAATACAGTTAAAGTTGGAACCATCACAAAAGCTCAGGTCAAAGCAATTGCTGAAAAGAAAATGGTAGATATGAATGCAAATGATATAAATGCCGCCATGAAAATGGTAGAAGGAGCAGCAAGATCAATGGGGGTAGAAGTTAAATAATAAAAAAGATGTGCTTAAAGGCACATCTTTTGTTTTAACTTCTACCGGCCGGAAGCTGTGAAGCTGAGGCGGGCCCGCGCAACTTTTCAGCAGAAAAGTATGTGTGGGTTGACGTGAAATAAACTTTAAACAAAAGGACGGCACGTGAAGAGTGCCGTCCTTTTGTATTGTTTTATTTCTAAAAAAAGATAAAATTAGAATTATGTTAGGACCTAGAGACAATTATATTTCTTGGGATGAATGTTTTATGAGAATGGCTTTTACAATTGCTGAAAGGTCAAAAGATCCATCTACTCAAGCTGGTGCAGTTGTCGTGAATGAAGAAAACGTCGTTGTTGGAATGGGATACAATGGTTGGCCTCGGGGAATTGATAGCAATGATTTACCATGGGACAGAGAAGGAGATTTTGAGGACACGAAGTACGCTTATGTTTGTCACGCTGAAGAAAACGCTATTTATAATGCCAATAATATCACCAAAGGTTGTAAAATTTACTGCACTTTATTTCCATGTAATGAATGTGCAAAAACAATAATTCAAAACGGTATTAAAGAAGTGATTTATGACAATAATAAATACGGAGATACTTCTGCAGCAAAATCAGCACAAAAAATGTTTAAGCTTGCGAAAGTTAAACTCAGGCAGTACTCTTGCAAAAGACAATAGTCACGTGTCCCGTTATAAATAACGATAGCGACCTTTTAGCACAAAAAATTATATTTTAAACACTTAATTATAAGTAAATCAAACATTATTAGCTTTAAAATTTATAACTGGGATGCAAAAAATAATTATTGGTCTTGTGGGACAAATAGCTTGTGGTAAAGAGGCGATAAAAAAATATCTAGCAAAAAAATACAATACAAAAGATTGTAAATTTTCAACCCCACTCCGTGATGTGATAAATAGACTTACAATTTCAGAAAGTAGAGAAAATCTACAGAAACTTTCCACTACCTTAAGGGAAAGTTTTGGTCAGGATTTACTCGCAAAAGTAATAGCATCTGATGCATCAAAATTAGATTCAGAAATTATAGTTATAGATGGTGTCAGGAGAATTGCAGATATAAAATATTTAAAAGAATTGCCAAATTTTTATTTAATAAAAGTAGAAGTTGATGCAAAAATACGTTACGAGAGAATGATTGCAAGGAATGAAAATAACGGTGATAAAGATAAGACTTTTGAGCAGTTTATGGCTGACCAAAATAATGAAACAGAAAAAGATATTCCAGCCGTAATGGATTTTGCTAAGCTTAGTATAGATAACAATGGCACCTTAGAAGAATTGTACAAAAAAACTGATAAAATAATTGAAGATGTTTTGAAACACTAGCTATTATTCACAATTGTGATAATTTTACATTAGAAGTAATTACATCTAAAAAAACGGAGGTAATATGAAAAGAAAAAAAAGAGGATATTTTATTGTTCTAGAAGGAGGAGAAGGTTCTGGAAAAACCTCTCTACTAAAAAGAATTGCAAATGAATATGGAGACAAAATTGTTGTTTCCAGGGAGCCAGGTGGCTCAAAGTTTGCAGAAAAAATTAGGGAGCTGATCCTTTCACAAGAAGCAAAAGACGCAGATGCAAAAACAATGTTTTTTTTGTTTTGTGCTGCAAGGGCGTCTCACATGCAAGAAAAAATCAAAAAAGCGCTGAGTGCCGGTAAAGTTTTGATAAGTGATAGGTTTGATGCTTCAACATATGCGTATCAGATAATTGGGCAAGAAGAAAAAGAATTGAAATCGATTTATTGGGACGCAAGAAAATTAATTCTTGATAAGGATAAATATGCCCCAAATCTTTATGTTTATCTTGATGTAAATCCTGAGATCGGTCTTATCAGGAGAGATAAAGATAAAGGTCAGCAGAATCATTTTGACAGGAGAGATATCAAATTTCACCAGACGCTCCAAAAAGGCTTTAAAGAATTCTTTGCAAACAAAAATCAGCCTGTAAAAAAGTTGATTATAAATGCAGAAAATTCGCAGGAGCAAGTGTTTCAAGATCTTAAGAAGGTATTAGATAAATTAGTTTAATGTTTAATGAGCTCGCGGATAAAACCCCGAGCTCATTTTTATTGGTAAATTTTTAGATAAAAAGTATAATTGGAGTATGAAATTAAAAATTAAAAAATTAGACAAAGATGTAAAAGTTCCTCAATATGCACACAATGATGATGCCGGGTTTGATTTGTGTGCAAGAGAAACCATTGTCGTGAAAAAGGGAGAAAGATTTGCTATTCCAACTGGTATTGCAATGGAAATTCCAGAGGGTTATGTAGGATTAATTTGGGACAAAAGCGGACTTTCTATGAAATATGGGCTTAAAACTATTGGTGGAGTGGTAGACTCATCTTACAGAGGAGAAGTTCTTGTCGGTGTAATTAATTTTGGTAAAGAAGATTATATTTTTGAAAAAGGACACAAAGTTGCGCAAATGATAATTCAAAAAAAAGAAAAAGTAGATTTTGAAGAAGTAAAAGAATTATCAGACACCCCGCGCGGAGAAGGTGGTTTTGGAAGTACGGGGAGGTAAGTAAAAAGTTGAAAGTCAAAAGTTTGTAAAGTCTATAAAGTGAATACAAAAATCTGAAGTACACCATGGTGTACTTCAGATTTTTGATTGAAATTTTCTTTCGACTTTATGGACTTTATGGACTTTTTACTTTATGATACCGTCAATGATTAAAAATTCGAAATTCGATATTCAAAATTCGGTTTATGATGTTGTTGTAATTGGTGGAGGGCCTGCTGGGCTTATGGCTGCTTCTATTGCGGCAAAATATGGCGCCAAGGTACTACTTTTAGAGAAGAATGATGTTATGGGCAAGAAGCTCCTTTTGACTGGTGGGGGCAGATGTAACCTCACAAACGCAGATCCAAATGTTAGAAATTTTGTCTCAAAATTTGGTAAAAAGGGAGATTTTCTTTTTTCACCGCTTTCAGTTTTTGGTACAGATGACACCGTAAGATTTTTTGAAAAATTAGGAATTAAAACAAAAACCGAACCGGGTTTTCGTGTATTTCCAGAATCTGACAACGCTTTAGATGTTTTAGGAGTACTCACAAAACTTGCTAAAGAAAATGGAGTGGAATTTAGACTCGGGGTTTCAGTAAAACATATTAACCCCGACGTTTCAGTCGGGGCTCCAACCAAAGCGTCGGAGAAAAATAGAAATATTAAATCAGTAATACTTGAAGATGGAATAGAAATAAAAGCAAAAAATTTTATATTGGCGACTGGTGGAAAATCTCATCCAGAAACTGGTTCAACGGGAGATGGCTTTAAATGGCTAAAAGAAATTGGACATAAGGTAATAGATTCAAACCCATCACTTGTCCCAATAAAATTAAGAGAACAATGGATAGCCGAGCTCGCGGGAATTACACTTGAAAATGTTGGCGTTTCTATATGGGTTTTAAAAAAAGAAACTGATAAGTCTGAATGGAAAAAAGTTTTGGGCCTACCTGCGCCGGGGGTAGCGCGGCAGGCAGGTAAAAAAGGAAAAATACTTTTCACACACGTTGGTCTTTCAGGCCCAACAATTTTAAATATGAGTAAAACTATTGGCGACTTGCTTAAAGAAAAAAAAGAGGTAAAAGTTGCTATCGATTTTTTTCCAGGCATTGGCCTAGATGTTATGCATGAGAGAATGATAAAACTTTTTGAGAAAAATCCAAAAAAGAAAATAAAAAATCTTTTACTTCCCGAGGTTCCAGAAAAAATCTACTTAAAAATTTTAGATATTATGGGAATGGATGGGGAATGGTTTGCAAATGAAGTAAAAAGAGCAGAGAGAATCGCAATCGTAGAAATGCTAAAAATGTTTAAGCTCACAGCTGACGAATTACTTGGATATGATAAGGCCATTGTTTCTTCTGGTGGAGTAGATTTAAATGAAGTTGATTTTAAAGAATTTAAATCAAAATTATATGACAATTTGTTTTTGGTAGGAGATATTTTAGATTTTGATAGGTCTTCTGGCGGATATTCGTTGCAACTTTGCTGGACGAGTGGGTATGTTGCTGGCAAAAGCGCTTCAAAATACTTATAAATACAAAAGGCGGGGCGTAAACGCCCCGCCTTTTCCTTATATTTTATTCTTATTTATCGGATAAAGTTTCTCATCTATCACTCTTGTAAAACATGTTGTTGTGGCTTCATGTTGCCAGTTTTCATTTATTACATCTGCTCCGTACAAATTTGATACTGGTTTTGTTCCAACTACATTTGTCGGTGCTGTTACTATTGTCTTAAAAGTAGCACAAAGCTCAAAACTATTCTTTGAAAGCATTTTGTATTCATAATTTGCTTTCGTTTCTGGGTCAGTAGGTACCACATAATTACTTATTGGATCTTTCAAAGCATCCAAGCTTGCAGGCACCGTTCCTTTATTTTCCCATTGCATATAAACTATCTGACTTTGAATATTAGAAAGGTCGTTGATTCTCTGCTCATCCATCATTTTTGCTCGCTGTGATGCCGGTGAACCGATTGTAATTATTCCAAGAACAACAACCACAAGTATTATTGCAGATATAATCCCAGTAGAAATTTTTTGATTTTTTGTCATTTCAAACGAAGTTCTCTTCAAATCTTTTAAAGTAAATCTAAATATTGTGATAGCTACTGCAAGGACAAAAAATACTTTTAAGAAAAATCTCAAAGTTAAATCTTCTGCGCCAAGAAATCTATAAATAAGTGTAGAAAGGTCAATTGCCACGGTAAGTCCGGCAATAAAAAGTGTTAAAAATATTGACCATCTTCTTATCCAAATATCTTTTTTCTCTGGACTAACTATCAAATCTTTATTGGATATAAAAGTGATATAAATAAAAGCAGGGAAGAAAATAATAAGAGCTGCAAGACTGCTTCTAATAATATTGTCAAAACCGCCAGCATATTCTCCAGCTAGTGGAAATATTTTATTTATTATTTGGAATACTAATGTTAGGAAACTGATTGCACTTACGTAAAGTCCAATGATTACTCCCAAACATAGGAAGAAATCTTTTGCTGTTGTTTTTGATTGCATAAAATTAAATTAAAACTAATAACTAGATAATTATAACATATAGTGTGTCATTCCCGCGTAGGCGGGAATCTAGGTTAAATTATATTAATTCTGGATTCCCGCCTACGCGGGAATGACAAACCGAGACGGAGTTTCACTGAGCGAAATAAGTATATTAAACAATAGAATTTTTTCTGACAAAAGGAAATAGCCCAAGTATTTTTTCTTTTGTTTCTTCTAGTTGATTATCAAACAAAAGATAATCTTTCAAATAATTATAAGAAACCCATTTATAGGATCTAATTTCGCTTTCTGACAATTTAATTTGACTATCTTCACCAATAAATTTAAATCCAAAAAAATATCGCTCTGACCCATCATATTCAACACCGTCGCGATTTAATTTTTTGGTTTTAAATTTAAATTGAATTGGTTTATTACAGAAACCAATAAGCTCAAGGAATTGTTTTCCTATTCCAAGCTCTTCTTCAATCTCTCTATACACAGACTCTTCCAATGTCTCTTCTCCTTCTAGCCCTCCACCAGGTATTGCAAAAAAATGTGTTTCAAAAGACTCTAGGTTAACTAGTAGAAATTCATTTTTATTATTTATAATTAAAGCCGAGACACCTTTTCTAAAAAGCTTTTTATCTATCATGTTTTAATTATATCAAATAGCGACTAACTTTCTATCAAATATGTTCTAACAACACTTATTAATTGTTACAGAAACCGCTTTAATTTACCCGAAAATTATAGTATTATAAGCTTAATGATTCGAAACATATTAGAAAACTCAATAAAAACGGCACTTTGGGAGCTTAAGATAGACAAATCAAATCCTGTTATAAACTTGGAACACCCAGAAGACCTTTCTCATGGTGATTATTCTACAAATATTGCGATGGTACTTGCAAAACAAGTTGCTCAAAACCCACGCGAACTTGCAGAGAAAATAGTTGCTGAAATAAAAGAAAGATTGCCAAAAGAAATTTCGAAAATTGAAGTTGCTGGCCCTGGATTTATAAACTTTTATCTGTCTCCCGAATTTTTCGTTTTACAAAATAAAGAAATATTAAAAGTGGGGAAGAAGTTTGGTTTGAATAAAAATCTAAAAGGAGAAAGAACTATTATTGAATATACAGACCCAAATCCTTTCAAAGAATTTCATATTGGGCATTTAGTACCAAATTCAATTGGGGAATCTGTAGCAACGATTCTTGAAGCAAATGGAGCGAAAGTAATGAGAGCATGTTATCAAGGAGATTTGGGTCTTCACATTGCTAAAAATATCTGGGCTATCTTAAAAGACAATTCTATAAAAGATTTTCAGAAGAAAACTTTAAATGAAAAAGTAAATTATCTTGGGAAAATGTATGCGAAAGGTGCAGAAGTTTATGAAAATCCGCAAGGAAATGAAAAAAAAGAAATAGAAGAATTAAACAAAAAGATTTATGAAAAATCTGAAAAAGAAATAAATAAAATATATGAATGGGGGAGGAAAGTCAGCTTGGAATATTTTGATTCAATATATAAAGTATTAGGAACAAAGTTTGACCGCCTATTTTTTGAAAGTGAAACACAAGAACTCGGCAGACAAATTGTTGAAAAAAATATTGGCAAAGTTTTTGAAAAAAGTAATGGTGCTATTATTTTTAAAGGAGAAAATTATGGTCTTCATACACGCGTTTTTATAAATAGCGAAGGTATTCCTACTTACGAAGCCAAAGATCTCGGTCTTGCAAAGAAAAAATATGATTTTTATCACTATGATAAATCCCTTATTGTTACAGGAAATGAGCAAAAAGAATATACAAAAGTTATGTTAAAAGCGATGAGTTTTGTTTTTCCAGAGTTTGCAGAAAAAACAAAAGTAATAACAAATGGTTTTCTCAGTCTTTCATCAGGGAAAATGTCTTCAAGAACAGGAAAAGTTGTGCCCGCAACTTCACTTATAACCGATACAGAAAATAGAGTTATTGAAAAAATGACCGCTAGGGATATAAATGAAAAAGAAAAGAAAGAGATAGCACAAAAAATTGCTGTTGGAGCATTAAAATATTCAATATTAAAACAAGTTAATGGTAAAGACATTGTATTTGATTTTGACAAGTCGCTTTCTTTTGAAGGAGATTCTGGGCCATATTTGCAATATTCATATGCAAGAGCAAAATCGATTTTGAGAAAAGCGAAAGAAGAAAGGGTGAAATCTAGGTTTGACCCCAGTCAAATAAAAAGCCAATTTGACTGGGCGAGTATTAACATACTCGAAAAATTATTATACAGATTCCCAGAAATAGTTGAAAGGGCAGGGAATGAATATTCGCCACATTATATTGCTACATATTTAATAGAGCTCGCCTCATCATTCAATAGTTTTTATGCCACAGGGAAAATCGTAGATAAAAAAGATGCAGAATCTTCTTATAAAGTTGCACTTACAGAAGCATTCTCAATTGTTTTGAAAAATGGTCTAAATCTTTTGGGAATTCAAGCGCCAGAAAAAATGTAATTGATTTTTAATGAGCAAAGTGTTGAAAAGCGACGGAGCTTTTTAAAGACGGAGTGCGACGGCGCGAGTCGGGGGCGCGCACATTTTTATCAAAAAATGATGCGTGACTATAAAAATCATTACCCCGTCAAATGTATTTTTTATTTGACTGGGGTTTAGGGTTAAAAGTTTCAAGTTGAAAGTTAAATAAATACTGATACAATAAAATCATGGAAAACCTAAACCCAGACTTTCTCAAAGAGAAATACAACCTACATAATGCCCCAGAAGTGGGAGCGGCTGCAAAACGCACAGAAGAGCGCACTGGAGAAAAAGTGCCACAAAACCCAAAAGACCAAATACAAAACTATCTAGATAGGTTTACTGAAATCATAGAAAGAAAGGAACCAGGAAAAAGAGAAAGAGGGATAGAAGCTATAAAAAGAGTTATAGATGACAAATACATTATTAAACCTGAAGAAATTCCAGAAAGCTATTATGAAAACCAAAGGCGAATCGCTCGTGAACAAGGCCATGGAGATGTTGAAATAACCGATGAAGCAAGAAATCAACTCCAAGAAGTCATAATAAAAGACCAAAAAGATTCTCTTGATAACTGGATTGATTATTTATCATCAAAAGACGCCACATATCCAGATTGGCTCAAGTATTTTGCAATCAGAAACCTTCTCGGAATGGGGGAATACGACAAAGAAAAGAAACAATTCACAAAAAGATCAAAGGGCACAGTAAAGCCATTCCCAGACATAAACAGAGAAGCATTGGCATATGTATTAGATGCAATAGAGAAGAAACATAAAGGAATACCAAACGATAAAGACCCAGAATTTCAGGCACTTCTACAAGGAGAAAATTTTGCCAAACTCTACGCATGGGCTATAGATAAAGCTACACCAGAGTCGGAGAAAGGACTCACAAACATAAAAGGTGAATGGGTAAAGTATAGACAAGGTAAAGACCACATGCCACTTGTAGAATCTTTACAAGGTCATGGAACAGGTTGGTGCACAGCAGGAGAATCAACAGCAAAAGCTCAATTGGAAGGCGGTGACTTTTATGTATATTATTCAGAAGATAAAAATGGAAAATCAAATATCCCACGAGCTGCTATTCGTATGCAAGGAGATGAGATAGGGGAAGTCAGAGGTATAGGACCAGATCAAAACCTAGACCCATACATTGGCGATGTAGTAAAAAAGAAGCTCACAGAATTTTCTGATGGACCTAAATACGAAAAGAAAGTTGCTGATATGAAGCTTCTAACCCAAATAGAAAATAAAACTAAATTAAAACAACCTCTTGGAAAAGAAGAACTTATTTTTCTCTATGAAATAAACAATAAAATTGAAGGCTTCGGTTATCAAAGAGACCCAAGAATAAAAGAAGTCATAGACCAAAGAAACCCAAAAGAAGATGCTCCAATAGTTTTTGAATGTCAGCCAGAACAAATCGCTTATTCTGAAAAAGAAATAAAGGAAAACACAAAAGCTTATATTGGTCCGCTTTTTAAAAACATTTTTCAGACAAATATCGAACATATTTACACTTTTTTCCCAGAAAGTTCAATCAAAAAAATGGAAGCTGAAATTGGTGGTAAAACAAAAAAAGAATTGATGAAAGAAATGGAGAAAAACAAAGTTTGGATTTCCAATTATGCCAAATCAATGATAGACAATCCTGATTTCACAACTTCAAAAAAACAAGAACATCTAAATCTCGTAAGAATATCAGTAAAAGATCTAGGATTTCCAAATGGAGCAAAGACAGATAAAATATATAAAAAAGCACAAGGACTAGGATTAGAATTATGTCCTGCAGAGGTTGGCCCACAATTGCGTTTGCAATATTTAGATCAACCAAATGGTGATTGGTTTTATATAGGTATGAAACAAATTTCCGACTCGGACGGCGATCCCAGCGTGTTCGACGTGTTTCGCAATGGTGATGGCAGGTTGGAGTTGAGTGACATCGATGCTAGCCCCGACCGTAGGTGGAGTGGCAGCAACGAGTTTGTTTTCTCCTTGTCGCGCAAATAGTTCTTGGTACTTAGGTCACTATAAACCTGCACTTTGATTCTTGCACACGAGGTTGAACCTCGGGGGAGAGAAAGCTTTATTAAAGACGGATTTTTGCGGAGCAAAAATCCGTCTTTAGTTTGTTTTGTTTCTTATTGACATCCTGTAGCACAATTTGCTACAATGGAGCTTATGAGAACAACATTAAATATTTCTATGCCTGCCGCACTTAAGAAAAATGTGGATTTGGCAGTAAAAAATGGGAACTATGCATCAGTAAGCGAGTTTTTTCGCGATGCTGTGCGTGCTTGGGAAAATAATAAATTAGTTATGGATTTAAAAGAAAGCCAAAGAGACGCTCGAATGGGCAAAGTTAAACTTTTGCGTTCATTGAAAGACCTCAGATAATTTGTATGAAGATATTTTATACAAAAAAATTTGAACGCGAGTATAGAAAAATAGATAAAGATTTAAAACTTAAAACAGAATCTCGGGAGAAATTATTTAGGAAAAATCCTTTTGATAAGAAATTGAAAACACATAAACTCTCTGGCGAGTTGGATGGTTTCTGGTCTTTTTCTGTGGATTTTAAAAATAGAGTTGTTTTTGAATTTATTGACAAAGAAACAGTATTTTTCCATTCAATAGGTAGTCATGATATTTATAGTTGATTATGTTTTTAGCAAATAAAAAAAGGCGGGG
>CAIJUJ010000013.1 GCA_903823865.1 uncultured bacterium | reverse complement strand
GACGGCGCCGTACGGCGCCGTCTTTTGTATTTACTTTCAACTTGAAACTTTTAACTTTCTGACTTTTCTTAGTATATATACGCACCACACTGTTTTGTTACAGAAACTCCGTTTGAAGTTATAGTAACATTAGCAACTTTTTGTCCTGAAGAATAATATGTTTTTGTGACTGTATTATCATTTGCATATAATTGGTCTGACCCTGTCCATGCGTATGAGAAATAACCATTTCCGCCAGAAGCTGAAACCAACCAAGTTATTGGACTCCCTTGGTAAGCAGTTTGTGGATTTGCGTAACAATTTGCAGTAATATTTGTCCATGTATAAGTTGACCCATAAGGAAAGTTCGATGTGTTATATGTTCCATAGTTGTAATTATTATTATAGGTGTATGATGTTCCCTGGATATTAATTGGTACTATAAGTTGATTATTGTTTTTTGAAACTTCATCAATCATGGTCAATGGATCAACCGTAATATATGCGGTATTAACGCCAGTATTTATTGGACTATCAAATGTTGTTGTGAATATAATTCTATCTCCCGGTTTTATAGATTGCTGATAATCAGAATCATAGTATGGAGTGGTTCTTGAGGGTGTATTGATTCTCAATTTCCATGGACCGGTTATATTTGTTCCAATATTTTTGACTTGGAATTTTATGGCAATTTCATCATTAAATCCGGCGTAATTAGTAGACATAAATTGTCTTGAAGCAGGGTCAATAATACCTGTACCTATAAGTGAAATTTCTAGGTCGGGTTTACCATAATAAGTTGGGGTTGAATAAACTGGCGCAGAGTTTGTTGTACTATTATCATTTGCTATTGGTTTGTTTACCGCAGTGTCTATTGCAGTTGAAGTTGAAGCTGGAATGACTAAAGATGATAGGGTGGTGGCAACATAGTTGGTACCATTGCTAAACAAAGAAGGGATAACTTTGAAGGGAATCCAGATTACCAAAAAAACAGCAATGATAATGCCGGCAGATAAAAAGGCGGTGCCTAAATTAGCCTTAATCTTATCCAAAAATGTTTGTTTGCTTGGCTCGTTGTTCATGTTTTTTATATTAAATTAATGAATAAATATTGTACACCAGTAGACTTTTAATGTCAAGCTGATACCAAAAGGTAAGAAAATAAGCTAAAATAGCTATATGAATGAGCTAAATAAAAAGGTGGGAATAAGAGAAACAATTTTTAAACACAAAATTTTGTTTTTCGTATATTTGATGGTGATACTAATCATGACTATTTCAGTTTTGTATTTATTCAATCTTGTTCCTGAGGCATTTAAATCTATTGTTGGTAGAGAGCCTGTTGCGGAATCAAAAGGAAATAGAATAGGTGAACTTCCATTAAATATAAAAATTCCAGTCATTGGTGTGGATGCTCAAGTTTATAATCCAGCAACTACAAGTGTGGAAGTTTTGGATAACTATCTTTTAAAAGGTGCTGTGAGATATCCTGGCTCAGGACTTTTGGGTGGAGATGGAAATATTTTTATTTTTGGGCACAATACCGGAATACCGATAGTAAATAATCAAGCATTTAAAACTTTCAATGGAATAAAAAATCTAAAAGCCGGAGATTTAATTCAAGTTTTTTCTGATAAATATGAATATGATTACAAAGTGACTTCGCTTAAAATGGTTGGGGCAGATAAAGCGCTTGTTGAATTTAATACAAAAAGCGAAATGCTAACTATTTCTACTTGTAATAATTTTGGTGCAAAATCTGATAGGTATGTGGTGGAATCGGTGTTTGTTTCTAAAAAAGTTATACAAAAATAAATAAAAATAAGGGCGGTTCGGCG
>CAIJUJ010000012.1 GCA_903823865.1 uncultured bacterium | reverse complement strand
CTTGAGAGAAAATATTGGAGATACCGGAAGTGTAATTTCTTGGTATAAAAGTTTTGAAAATTCTAGGAATAAAGAACTCGCCGGGCTTGTACCAGAGCAAGCAGAATTTTTGCATTCTGTGGTAGAACGCACTTACGATTTGATGGATATTGTTGATAAGCAATATTATGTTCATCATGGATTCAAGGGAAGCTCATCAATCAAAAAAATCCAGCCGGTAATAGCTCCTAATTTTTCATACAAAGATCTTGAAGTCCAAAACGGAACTATGGCGATAGAAGCATACAGACAAATATCAGTTGGGGAACTAAAAGGCAAGGAGGTGGAAGAAAAAAGAAAACAAATGCTCAAATACTGCGAGTATGATACAAAAATCATGTATATAATATGGAAATTCTTTAGTGATTTGGTGGCTAAGGAAGGGTAATTTTCGTGCTTGACTTATATTGGGTAGTATGATAAGATACTTCTAGTAGGAATGGGAGCCATACTAGGAAGGGCGACCCATTTCGTGCGGGGCATAACCTCCGCATCACAAAAAAAATTTAAAACAATATTTGGAACACCTTATTGGAACACCGATTTGAGAAGTCCAAATTGCCGGGGGATCCTAGTTCCACCGGCTTTTTGTTTGTAAAAATTAAAAGGCGGGGCGTTTACGCCCCGCCTTTATTTATTTATTCAATATCGTATCAAGGATTATCTTCACCATATCAATTGGTAGAGCACCGCTCAACACTACGTCTTTTTTATCAGAAGAAATTATCACGTTTTGTCCCAAACCATTTTTCAAAATATAGTCATTCAATACGCTCTCTGCGTTAGCTGACAAAGCTGTTTTTAAAACCAAAACATTGTAAGGTGTTCCTTGTGCTCCGGCTTTAATACCATCTTGAAAATCGGCTTCCACAGCTGCTGCATATTTTCCGCTAGCTAAACAAGTATTAAATTTTGTGACATCGACTCCAACTGATTTTGCAAATTCCGGAAGTTTAGCATGGTCAAGCTGATTGTTTGAAGGTGTGTTTGTATAAATCGTGTCTAGCATTTTCCAGAAAGCTGTTTGACCACCAAGTTCATTTGCACATTCTGTAGATTCAGCTTCTTTTCTTGTTTTGGGGTGAATGGAATCAAGAGGAAAATGTCTGTAAACCCAAGCAACGGTACCAGCTTTTATGTATGATTCTCTTATTGAATTCATAGTAGCTTGGAATGATTTACAGAATGGGCATTCGGTATCAGAGAATTCAACAAGAGTAATAGGTGCATTTGGGTTTCCAAGAATGTGGTCTGTTGATGTTACCGGGCTTACAACTATATTTGATGTATTGTTTTGGTTTGGATTAACGGCTGGTGAGGGGGAGTTGCCTTTGTTTGATAAATAAATTCCAGCAGCAACTACAAAACCAGCGATGATTATTGCAGCTGGAATTACTAAATTATTTTTCTGTTCATTCATTTTTTTAAAATTAAATTATTAATATACTACCTATTCTATCATAAAAAAATTGTGTGTCATTCCCATTTTATTTTTTGTCATTCCCGCGCAGGCGGGAATCCATTATTAATTCAATTTACACTGGATTCCCGTCTACACGGGAATGACAACCTATGGTACAATCTTTCTATGTCAATTTTTAGTTCAATAATATTGGGAATTATACAAGGGGGAGCAGAGTTTTTACCAATTTCTTCTTCTGGACATTTAATAATTGTTCGAGACCTTTTTGGCTGGCACGGAAGTACGGACCTTGCTTTTGATGCTATTTTGCAACTCGCCACAGTTATTGCTCTTATAGTTTTCTTTCATAAAGATATTTGGCAATTATTAAAATCTTTTTGGCAAATGGTGCAAGGGAAGTTTATCGAACAAAAAGATAGGGTGATGATTTGGGCAATTATTATAGGCACAATTCCAGCAGTAATAGCTGGATTAATTTTGCAAAAATATATGGAAACGACTTTCCGTAGTGCAGTACTTGTTTGTATAATTTTGATTATTGGAAGTGGAGTTATGTTTTTTGCAGAAAAGTTTGCGACCAAAAATAAAGAGCTAACGGTCAAAAAAGGTTTTTGGGTTGGGGTATTTCAATGTCTCTCGCTCGTACCAGGGTTTTCTCGTTCTGGTGCAACTATTTCCGGAGGACTTATATTTGGTCTCACGCGTGAAGAAGCTTTGAGATTTAGTTTTCTGCTTTCTGTTCCTATTCTTTTAGGTTCGGGGTTAAAAGAATTCGTTAGCATTCTTCATTCAGGCTCATTTACAACGAGCTCAGTAAATTTATTATTTGGAACAGTTACAGCATTTGTCGTGGGATTTTTTGCAATCAAGTTTATGATGAAATTCCTAAAAAATAATTCATTAAATATTTTTATTTATTATCGTCTAATATTGGCGGTTGCTGTCTTGGCTATTTTGTTTTTTAGATAAAAGCATAATTATTATAATTACATTCTCAAATTCTTAAGAATTTGAGAATAAGTTTAGAATAGTACAAAAACATCGGTTTTTCACATCTCCTTCCACTTGCAAAATCTTTGTTTTTTGTGTAGTATATTGGTCTATGGAATTTGCAGTAATAAAAACAGGAGGAAAGCAATACAAAGTAGCGAAAGGTGATTCTATCAAGATAGAAAAGCTTTCAGATACAGCTAAAATTGGCGATAAAATTGCCTTTGAAGAGGTTCTTTTGGTAGATAACGGCAAAGACACCACTATTGGAACTCCATTCATAAAAGGAGCAAAAGTAGAAGCTACTATTGAAGAAATAGGTAAACTTCCAACAGTTACTGTCATCCACTACAAACAGAAAAGCAGATACTTCAAGAAAAACGGACACAGACAACCATTCTTTAAAGTAAAAATAAGCT
>CAIJUJ010000011.1 GCA_903823865.1 uncultured bacterium | reverse complement strand
AGTGCATGTTGACTTTCCAACCTGACGTGGCCATTTGGCAATTACATTCGCATCACTAGCCAACAACTCCAAAAATTCTTCTTGAAAGTCCCACATCCCTGTCCAACCACCTGAATCAGGTACAATCGCATCTTTCCAAGGAACCCAACCGCCTTGGTCCTGGACAAATATTTTAAAATAATTTTTACAAAAATATAAGGCGGTTTTGCTTCGCAAAACCGCCTTCTATTAATTTGTCTATTTTATGCTTTTACTTCTTCTTCCTCGGCCTCAACATATTCTCCTTCAACTGAAATAATATCTATTTTCCATCCGGTGAGTTTTGCTGCAAGGCGAACATTTTGTCCACCTTTTCCGATAGCAAGTGATTGCTGGTCGGCGGCAACTTCTACTTCGGCTTTCTTTTCGGTTTCATCAACTGTTACAGAAAGAATTCTCGCTGGAGATAAAGATTCCTCAATAAATTTCTTTGGGTCTGCTGACCATTCAATAATATCAATTTTTTCTCCACCAAGCTCAGACATAACTGTTGAAACTCTCACACCTCTTTGTCCAACAAGTGAACCAACTGGGTCGATGTGTTCATCTTTTGAAGCGACTGCGATTTTTGACCTTGAACCAGCTTCTCTTGCGATTGATTTTATTTCAATAACTCCTGTTCCAAGTTCTGGAGATTCTGCTCTGAATAATTCTTCCAAAAATTTTGGATGTGAACGAGAAAGTCTCAAGAATATTCCTTTTGGTGTTTCTTCCACTCTGTATAAATATCCACGAATTCTTTCACCCGGTTTAAATTTTTCTCCAGGAATTTGCTCTTCAAATGGAAGTATTGCTGTTGCTCTACCCATATCCACAAAAAGATTTCCTCTTTCTAGCCTTTGTACAATACCCGTGACTATAGCACCTTCTTTTTCGCCGTATTCATTAAACACAGAAACTTTTTCTGCTTCTCTTATTTTTTGAACAATAACTTGTTTTGCTGTTTGAGCGGCGATTCTTCCATAATCACTCTTTTCTTCAAGAGGGAAGATGAGCTCGTCTCCAACTTTTGCATCTTTTTTAATTCTTTTTGCATCTTCAATAAAAATATGATGTTCAGGATTGTAATAAACAATTTTTTCTCCGTCGGCGTTTAGCTCAACTTTTTCTTCTTCAATTTTTCTTGTTCTTTTAAATCTTTCCTCTGCGTCTTTATCTTCTTTTTCTTCACGAATAACAACGCTGTCTTTATCCACAACAGTTTTTATTTGTGCAAATTCCATTTTTCCGCTTGCTAAGTCTACTTTTGCTTTTATAATTTGGCCCCTTTTCCCATATTCTTTTTTGTATGCAGTTGCCAAAGCCATTTCAATTGCTTCAAGCATTTTTTCTTTTGGAATTCCTCTTTCTTGTTCCATCTGTTCAATAACAGAGTTTATTACTTTTAGGTCTATCATGTTGATTTTTGTTAATTTTTTAAAAAAATAAGCCCGCCACCGGCGAACTTCAATACATATATATTAGCAGAAGCCAACATTTTGTCAACAATCCTTTTATATTTGATTTTTCTTGTGATATAATGTTATTAGTTGAGTTTAATAAACTTATTTATTAATTTATTATCATATAATATGAAAAAAATACTTATATCACTCCTTTCTATATTTTTACTAAGTACGATTTTTTGTAATGTTGTATCTGCACAAACTTCTAGTGCAACAAACGCTACTACCACGTCACCTGGTATTTTTGTCTCAACTGTTATTTTAAATAACACAAAGATTGTGTCACAAAACAATAGAGATTTAACAATATCATTTGATATTTTAAATAAAGTAGGGATTATTCCAAAAATAAAATATTTTGTCCAATTAACAGAAGCTTCGTCTACAGGACAAACAATATTTGATGAAAAAATATTAGATAAAAAAGTTTATGACGAATCTCTTACCTTAACAGAAAACTCTTCTACAACTAAAACTATACAATATACTATCCCATCGTCTCTTTCTGTTGGTGCATATCGTCTTTGGATTTATGTTAATAATGACATTGGACAACTTGCAATGGTATTTGTCGGTGAAGTTAAAATCGGGGCAGATGTATCAAATTCTATAAAAATAACCCCTTCAATAAATGGTATGCTTTCGAATACAGAAAATTTTCAAATTAAAAGTATTTTATTT
>CAIJUJ010000010.1 GCA_903823865.1 uncultured bacterium | reverse complement strand
TGGCAAGGACTAGTTCTACCATTAAACTACGCCCGCATTTATCTTTAAGCATTATACACAAAAATATAAAAAAGGAAATAAATTATTTAAAAAATCTACAATTTAGTTTATAAAGTATAAAAACAATTTCAATAATAAAATTAAAATAAAAAAATATTATTTTCACAAAATTTTTTAATTATTATTCAAAGACATCAAAAAGTTTTTATTAGACACACAAGAACATAATTTAATGAAAAAGGAATAATATGTCTTTTTTTACCCTATTAAATAAACGCTTTTTTACCATAAACTGTGGATAACTATGTGAACATGTGAATTAAAGACAGTCTAATAGACTATTGGACTTTTGACGTTTTGGTGGTCTTTTATCAAATATGTGGCTATAAATAAGGCTATTTCTATAAACCCGTCCTTAAAATTCTATATGTCCCATATAAGGTGTTTCTAAGTAACACTTTATGTGTTACACGCGAAACACCGAATATTATGTTTTTTGTTTTATTTTATTTATCTGATACAATCTGCTCTAGTATATGAAAACAATTACAGAAAAAAGAAAGACTGGAAACCTTGGAGAAGATCTTGCTTGTAGGTTTCTTATGAAACGTGGATTTGATGTTATAGAAAGGAATTATCTAAAAAAATGTGGGGAAATAGACATAATAGCCAAAAATAAGGGTAAAATACACTTTATTGAGGTAAAAAGTGTTTCCCATGAAACCACACTGAGTGTTTCGGTTGAAACGAACGGTAATGGCGGTTTCAGACCAGAAGATAATGTTCATCCATGGAAATTGCAGAGGTTGGCTAGAACTATACAAGTCTATTTGCAAGAAAAGAATGTTCCACATGAAACAGACTGGCAATTTGATGTAATTACGGTGTTTATTGACAAAAAACAGCTTATTTCGAAGGTAAATATACTAGAAAACGTCGTTTTATAGCCGTATTATAACGTTTCTCACGAAACAAAGCATATTTTAAATAAAAAAAACCGCCCATAACTCCTGAGCGAAGTTTTTGGACGGTTACGAATTAGAGAGAATTCCGTAAAAATATTATACCCTAATAAATTTCATTTATAATAAAAAAGTTGAAAATTATTTTTAAGGTAAAAAAGAATAATCTTTTTACCGAATGTTTCTATTCGATTTTTTTGGGATTAGCTAGACCCCTAAAGAACAAATTATTAAATGCGAAGGAGAATAAATTAGACAGTTGCATATCATAATTTATCTCGCACCTAATATTACCTGAATATATTATATGTCCTATAGAAATTATGTAAAGGACATTAATTGTGGATAACTATTTAGTATTTTGTATATTTAATAATAGTGATTATACTTATAATTTAAGCCATATATTGTGATTACTAAATTTGTTTAATCAAATTAATTTAACAAAATAAATATTTTGTCCTTTATAAAAAACAAAAAACCGCTGTATGTATTATTACCACACAGCGGTTTAGCTTCACTTAACAAAAAATATTACCCAGATACTACGAAATAATAATACAATCACTAGAGGCGCTATCTCTAATATTGTTATCACCTCTGCTCTTTCCTTACTATATTTTAGCACTTTTACTAAATATGTTGGGTACAGCATTAATTTTAATGTTACATATAAACAAATTAATAGTGCAAGCCCTTCTTCTATTTTCAATATCATATTTCCCCCTTTTTTTGTATTCCGAAGATTAGTAATATCTTTTGACCCCTTTACTTAATGGGGTAACAAATGTATTGTCAAAGGACTCCCTAACCTAAATCTGATAATAGTATATCATAAGCTTACATATATGTCAATATTATATGGCTAATTTGCTTTATTTTCTGTAAAATGTATAATATAAATATACACATTTAATAAATAACTATGGAAATACAGGAAAATGCAACAACTAATGAGTTTCAGAATGTTTACACTTCTTTAAAAGAACTTGGCCTAACAGACCATGAAGCAAACTTATATATAGTTTCTGTAAAGAATGGACCAACTCCTATTAAAAAACTTGCCGAGATACTTCAAATATCAAGGCCGAATGTTTACAAAGTGATTGAAGGGCTTGAAAAACATGGTTTAACTAAGTTTTCTGATAAAGAAAAATTTGCTAGGGACTTTATTGTTGAGCCACCAACAGTACTTTTAGAAAAACTTCGAGAGAAAAAAGAAAAGCTGTCTGAAATTGATAGAAATTATACTTTGAATTTGCCAGAACTGCTTGCAATGTACAATCAAGGTGAAAGTGATTCAAAAATAAAAATATATAAAGGAAAGAGTGAATACATTTCCATATATAAACAATCTCTTGAAGAAGAAAAAAATGAAATTTTGTTTTTTGGTTCTGCGGGAGATTTTATTAATTTTATTAGTTGGGATATGGAAAGACAATGGATGGATACCAGAATAAAAAAGGGGATTTTTGTAAAAGTATTATCTGTGCCTTCAGATTATACAGATAAATTTATTTTAGATGATGAAAAAGAGTTGCGAAAAACAAAAATTTTGGAAAGTAGAGATTTTTCTTCATCGTTTATGCTTTTTGGAAAGAAAGTTGTTTTTTGGCAACCAGAAGCACCGCTTGCAATAGTAATTCAAGACCAATTTATTTATGAAATGATGAAAGTTGTATTTGAGAAAGCTTGGGAGCAGGCGAGCTAGAAAAACTTTATTACAATTCTAGCAAAATAGGGCAGTGATCTGAGCCCATTATGTTATCGAGAATTTCCGCTTTTTTTATTTTATCTTTTAAGGTTTCTGAAACAAAAAAATAGTCAATTCTCCAACCAATATTTCTATCTCTTGCATAAGTTTTCATGTCCCACCAACTATATTGAATTTTATCTTTATGCAAAGTGCGGAATGTATCTATGTATCCGTGAGAAATTAATTTATCAATCCATTTTCTTTCCATTGGTAAAAATCCAGTGTATTTTTCATTTTCTTTTGGTCTTGAAAGATCGATTTCATTGTGAGCCGTGTTTACATCCCCACAAAAAATAATTTCTTTGCCTTTCTTTTTTAATTTATCAATAAATTTTAAAAATTCATCATAATATTCCATTTTAAAGGCTAGTCTCTCTTCACTTCCACCACCGTTTGGAAAATAAATGTTCAAAAGTACAAAGTCCTTATAATAGGCCACCAAAGTGCGTCCTTCTTCGTCAAATTTTGGTATTCCAATGCCATATTCTATCTTTTCTGGTTTGATTTTGGAGAAAATTGCTACACCGCTGTAACCTTTTTTTACTTTTGAGTGGTCAAAATATGCATTATATCCGGCAGGGGAGCGAACTTCGTCTGGAAGTTGATCTGGATGTGCTTTTGTTTCTTGTAAACAAATAATATCTGGGTCAGTTTGAAAAATAGCGTCAAAAGCGCCTTTTTTGTGCACTGCTCGTAGACCATTTACATTCCAAGATAATAATTTCATTTACCCGAGAAAAATTTTTGCCAATAAAAATTGTTTGTTCGACTATATAATACAGTGAAATTGTATCATAAAATCACAATATTATGATATTTGTTAATTATTCAATTTTTAACAAACATTGGCAAAAACTTTAACGGGTGAATTATACTATAATTTTAATTCTGCTTATTATGGAAATTTTTGTGCACATCTCTCAAGTGTTTATCTGTAACGTGGGTATAAATCTGGGTTGTTGCAATATTTGCGTGACCCAACATGGCTTGAACACTGCGTATATCTGCACCGTTTGATAATAAATCGGTTGCAAAACAGTGACGAATCACGTGCGGAGTAACTTTTTTTGAAATTCCAGCCATAATCGCATATTTTTTTACAATTCTTTCGATTGATCTGCGAGTAAGTCCAACTTCTTCCAAATTTTTATTTTTTTCTTTCCTAAAACCTTTTGGAATTACACTTTCATCACCAACTTTTACAAAAAGTGCGTCAGACATATCTTTTCTTAATGCTAAATAATTTTTTATTGCAATTTTTGCTTCTGGAGAAAGAAAAACAACACGAACTTTTCCTCCTTTTCCACGAATTGAAAATTCATCCTGTTTTATATCTAAATCGTTTGTAAGTGAGCAAAGTTCAGAAACACGCAAACCTGTAGAAAATAAAAGTTCCAAAATAGCATGCCCTCTAGCCATTTTTTCTGGGTTTTCCTCCATATCTGGCGCTTTTAGCAGGCGAGTAAGTTCTTCTTTTGAAATGACATCAATTGACCTTTCACCAACTTTTGCAAGCTCTATCTGATCTGCTTGAAGGGAAGTGATACCGCGTTTCGTGAGAAACTTTAAAAAAGTTCGCAAAGCTATTAAATAATAATTTTGTGTCTTCTTTTTCATTGTATCTCCGGTAGCACGATTGTTTCCAGCAGCTTGCCGATTGAGCCACATACGAAAATCTCGAACTTTTTCATTTGTTATATCTTTTGGGTCTGTAACTTTTGTCTGTGCCAAAAAAACAGTGAGATAATGATCATAATTTTCAACGGTGCGTAGTGCACGCCCTTTTTCTATTTCAATGTATTCGAGAAATTGTCTTTTTAGGTCAGAGAGTACCATATACTAATATTCTACCATGTCGCCAAATATTTTAAAAAGCTAAAATACATTGCAAATACATGGGGGACATTATAAACTTATATCAAGTTAAATCTTATTAACCCTAATTTTAATTTAAATGAAAATAAATATAAAAAAAATACTTCTTTCACTATTTCTGGTATCTTTGTTTTTAATTGGAAGTAAAACATTTGGGGCAACTTATAATTTTTCTCAAAACTTAACAATTGGAAGTTCTGGTGATGATGTTGTTGCATTACAACAAATTCTTGTAAACGGAGGATACTTAACAATGCCAGCTGGTGTAGCTATGGGTAACTTTGGGAATTTAACAAAACAGGCGGTTATAAAATATCAATCTGCAAATAATATTAATCCGGTAGGTAATGTCGGGCCAATCACAAGAGCTGTTTTAAAAAATACTGATTTATCAAATTCAAATACTAATCAAGAAATAATTACAAATAATTTATCAGTGATTCCTCCAAGTATAATAAATAAGCCAGACGCGACAGTTCCAACCATTACTCTTAATGTAAATCCAAAAGAGGTGGCTTCTGGCACATCAGCGACAATAGATTGGAAAGCGATTAACGCAGTAGATCAATGTAAAATAACAGCAAAAGATTCAGCTGGAAAAAATATGTCTAGTATAATCGATTTATTTGGTTCAAAATCTACGGGACCAATTACAAAATCAACAATATATACCATCATCTGTTACAATAAATATGGAATTCCAGGGATTGCAAGCACATCAATATCTGTTGTTGATCCTTCTATGCTCATTTCTCAACAAATATATACGCAAACGTCATCAATCACAGGAATCAGTACGTCTTCAGCAAATAGGGGAGATATTGTAACCATAACAGGAAGTAAATTTTTAAATGATAATGATGTTTATTTTGATGGCTCAAAAATAGATAGTAATTTAATACTTTTACAAAGCAGCACGTCGATTTCTTTTATTATCCCCGCATATCAACAATGTATCTTGGCAAACTGTTTGCCCTCTCCAGTGGAAACAAAAATAGAAACCGGAGGCAAAAAAACGATTCAAGTCGCAAATACTAATGGTTTTAGCAATAACGTAAGTTTTACACTCCCAAGTAAAATAATTATTATTCCTGGAACCCCACCAATAAAACCTTACGTTGCACCAAAACTGGCAATCAATTCCATAACACCGACATCTGGAAATCGTGGTGATATTGTTGTGCTCACTGGTGTTAGCTTTGCATCAGATGCAATAGTTTTCTTTGGTGGTTTTAAAGTACCAGATAATTTAGTAGTTTCAAAAACAAATAATATTATTTCTTTCTTTGTTCCGCCGTTTCAAATTGGATGTACTGATCCAGATTATGAAATTTGTCCCAAATTACCATTGCCAGGGAATGGTTTAATTATTGAAACTGGTGGTGTAAAAGATGTATATATTATGAATATATCAACAAAAGCAACAAGTACAACTATTCAATTCACACTTCCAAGCAAAAAAATTATATATTAGATTCGGGTTTATTTACTTATCAACTTTTTTAATAAAGGACATATTGCAAACCTATAAAGGACATTATATACTTCATGTAAGTTGCAATCGTATTTGTTTAAGATCTATTATTAGTTTTAATCATCGTTTACAAAAAAATTGTAAACGGAATAATTTAAAAATGAAAAAAAATATTATTAAGTTTGTTTTATCAACCTTTGTATTTATTTCAGTAATTTCATTTGCTAGTACAGTTTCAGCTTTGACAGCAAGTGATATTACAATGCTTTTAAACGCAGGCATTATTACGCAAACACAAGCAAATTCTTTAAATAGTAGTATTAGTAATTCAAACACTCCAACTGATACTGCCCCTAGTAATGTATCAACTTGTGTAAATTTACAAAATAACATGTATTATGGCTTACAAGATGCAAGTGTAAATGGGGAAGTCAGTGTTTTACAAGACTTTCTACAATCAAATAATTATTTATCCAACAATCCAACTGGATTTTATGGATTGATAACAACAAATGCAGTAAAAGCATTTCAATCAGCAAATAGTATTAGCCCTACAGGTATTGTTGGACCTATAACAAGAGCTGAGATAGCATCTTTGACTTGTGGAAGTTCAGTTGTAAGTCCAATTCCAGTAAATCCTTCAAATGAATTACAACTTACATCTAATGACAATGGTAAAACTATAAATGTTTCAAATGGACAAATAATTGTGATCACCTTAAGAAATCCAGGCGATGGTGGATATCAGTTTGATACACCAAATTATGATAGTTCAATTTTAAAATTAATAAGTCATACACACAATACTCCTGCTTCCACGACACCAATTATTGTGGGAAATTTTGGCACTGATGTTTTTAAATTTCAAGCCTTAAATAGTGGTACATCGCAAATAAAAATAACAGCCTCTAGATCATGGGAAAGCGGAAGTGGTATAAGTATTTTTTCTTCGACATTTGTAGTGGGAAACATCCCTGTCGTCACAACAGCCCCAATTATTACTTCCATTAGTCCGGCGTCGGGGCCTGTTGGTACAATAGTTACTATATACGGTTCAAACTTTTCATCTTTAGATAAACAGCTCGGTACTGTATCATTAAATAATCATTTGGCTAGTTATGGAATAGGAAGTCGTGGTTATACTTTGAATAATGATAACGTGTTGACTTTTACTGTACCTGCAATTCTAGCTGGAACATATGATCTTCAGCTTGTTAATTTAGTTAATCTAGGTGGAAATAGTAACAATGTTAGTTTTACTGTTTTACCATCATCTGTTGTTGTTACTCCTGTTAGCGGAAATTTATCCGTTTCGAGTGTTTTACCAGGATATTCTACAATTTCAACTATTATAGCAGGACAAACTGCGGTAGATCTTGCCCATTTTGAATTTTTTAATGGTTCTGCAAATCAGGTAACTATAGTTGGTTTAACTCTTCAGGTACCAGCAAATGTTGCATTATCAAATGTTTATCTTTTTGATAATAACGGCGCACAAATTGTATTGGCTGGACGAGGAAATTCTATCGTATCTCCATCAGGCCAAACAATAACCTTTAACAATGCGGAGACAGGTTTATTTACGGTTGGTCCAAATACAGATATTACAATATCAATTAAAGGAGATGTCACAAAAAACAGCACTGGACAATTTGCGGTCTCTCTTACAGGAGCAGCAGCTAGCATACCAATAATTGCAGCATATCCTATCTCTGGTACGACAATATCATTATCCAATCCACAAATACTTGCCCCAATCATAAATTCTATTAATCCAACATTTGGATCGAACCGCACCACGGTGACACTAAATGGTTCATTTTCTATGTTGAAAGATAATCCGTTTAGTATAGGTTTATGTGAAAAACCTGGTCTTACCAATTGTAATTATTCTGCGGCACAAATTATATCAACGGATAGTAGCAGTATAACTGTCAGCATAGAAAATAGTTATGAATATCCATTACTACCTGAAACATATGATTTAATTGTAGCTTTCCAAGATGGGTCTCTTAAAAGTAACGCAGTGAATTATACTTTTATACCAGCAACAACATCATCCATAATATCAATTACTCCACAATCAGGAGGAGCTGGTACAGCTATAACTATTTTTGGGAAAAATATGAATAATGCATCTTTTGTTAACTTTTACGATAATTCCGGAAAGCTTATCTGGATCCTTACACCATTCTTTTCAGATATAAATAATACAGAGGTAAACATTAGTCCTCTTTTTGCTGAAAACATAACTCCTGGTACATATAATGTAAAGGTTGTTACACCACTTGGAACTACCAATTCTTTACCGTTTACTTTATTAGCGTCCCAAATTGTTACCCAAGCTCCAGTAATTACATCGGTTAGCCCAACATCAGGGTCAGTAGGTACAATGGTTACGGTGGATGGTTCAAATTTTACCAGCGGAATGATCATGAATATTATTAATGATGATATTTATGGAAATGGCTATGTTAATGCCAATTTTGTAAATAATAATGAAGTAACATTCACTGTACCAAATATACCAGTGGGAACATATGCCCTTTCTTTAAACAGCGCCGGTTCAATAAGCACTAGCAATACCATGAATTTTAATATTACCACTTCAACAAATTCACCACACGCCTGTCCTATGTTCACACCACCTGCTCCTAATTTTTGCAGCGGTGGAACAATTGTCCCTCGTGGAACAATAAACGGATGTCCTCAACCGCCAACATGTCTTCCGGCGATAGTTGCAGCCCCAATTATTACATCTATTAGTCCAACGTCTGGATCGTCTGGTGGGGTAGTGACTATAAATGGTTCAAATGGATCGTCTGGTACAGTAGTGACTATAAATGGTTCAAATTTTTCTGGTAATGGTGATAAAGGTATTTCTGTAAACTTGTTAAATATTAATGATCCATATGGCACAAATTATAGTAGCCCGGTAACATTAATAAATAGTAGCATATTAAATTTTACAGTTCCTAATGGTGTGCCTTCCGGAACATATAATGTTTCTGTAAGTGCAGACGGTGGTCAAAGTAATACCGTGATGTTTACTATTGCCACTTCAACTGCAATGGCAGCACCAGAAAATTCAAACATGGCAACAGTGTTAAATGCACTATCAATAAAAGATTTGATAATGCTTATAAAAGTTTTGACGGGACAAAAATAACTTCTTAAACAAATGGGCTGGAAGCTTCGCTTCCAGCCCATTTGTTAATTATCTTGCAAATCATGAATAAATGTGATATCTTATAGCCATGTTAACAAAAACCAAAAAACAAAAAGTTATAAAAGAAGTCGCAATTCACGCGACAGATACTGGTTCTCCAGAGGTTCAGATTGCTATGCTTTCTAAAAGAATCGAGGAATTGACTAAGCATTTGAAGAAAAATAACAAAGACAATCACTCAAGAAGGGGACTTTTGGGAATGGTAGCGGACAGAAGAAAACACTTAAAATATTTGCAGAAAACAGCTCCAAAAAGATACGATGCGATAATGAAAAAAGTTGTTGAAAAATAAAAACTTAAAACTGCCGCAGGGCAGTTTTTGTTTTTACCCGAGAAAATTTTGACTGACGCATGAAGCTGTTCGCTTCATGCCCGTAAAATCTTTGATTTTACATTAGTCAAAACTTTAGCGGGTTAATGGTATAATGTTAAGAGGCCGATTCGTTAATAATTTTTAATAAAACCCGTCAAAATTTTTATGCAAAAATTTTCTTCGGGCAAGTAATTTAATATTAATATGTCAGTAATTAAACACAAAAGTCAGAGAGTTGGAATTTTTATAGATACACAAAATATTTATCATTCTGCAAAAAATTTATACGGCGCCAAAGTAAATTTTGGGCAAGTCGTAAAAGACGCGCTAGATGGAAGAGTTTTAATAAGAGCAACAGCTTATGTTATAACAACAGAATCTGGTGATGAAAAAAGTTTTTTTGAAGCTTTGACAAAAGTAGGAATAACTACAAAAACAAAAAATTTACAAATTTTTGCTGGTGGTTCTAAAAAAGCAGATTGGGATGTAGCGATGGCTATTGATGCAATTTCACTTTCACCAAAGCTTGATGCAGTCATTTTGATAACAGGGGATGGAGATTTTATTCCACTTGTTGAATATTTGAAGATAACTCAAGGTTGTCAGGTAGAACTTGTATCATTTGGTAAATCAACTTCATCAAAACTTACAGAAGTTGTCGATGATTTTATAGATTTAGACAAAAATCCTTATAAATATTTGATAGGACAATCAAAAAGAGGTAAATTTTAAAAAAATAAGATTTATGCTAATATAAAGACGGAAATTCGCGGAGCGAATTTCCGCCTTTATTAGTACGATTTGCCGAAAGATATGCAGTTTAGAACCATAGGTTCTGACCTGAAACCCCAGTAGTAGAATTTTCAATTTTTGATTATGAACTTGTTTATATGAATTTATAATCAAGAGTTGAAACTACTATACTAAAGTGAGTTCACTGAATTCACTACGGGGCAGGTCTTGAGACAAATCTAAACATAACCTGGATTCCCGCCTACGCGGGAATGACAGAGTAAAAACATGAAAACACAATCGTTTGAAATGGAACTTGGCGGGAAAAAACTCAGCGCCGAGTTTAATGATTTGGCAGAAAATGCCGATGGTTCAGTTATTTTAAGATACGGTGCAACAGCAGTCCTTGCCACCGTTGTTATGTCAAAAAGAGAAAAGCCAGAAGCTGGTTATTTTCCTTTGACAATTGATTACGAAGAAAAATTTTATGCATCAGGGCAAATTTTAGGTTCAAGATACACAAGAAGAGAGGGAAAACCTTCAGATGAAGCAATTCTTTCTGGAAGAATTACCGACAGGACAATACGCCCACTTTTTGAACAATGGATAAGAAATGAAATACAAGTTGTTATCACAGTTTTGTCACTCGACCAAGACGACCCAGATGTTTTGGGTGTTATCGCTGCATCGCTTGCGCTTGGAGTATCAAGAATTCCTTTTAATGGTCCAGTAAGTGCAGTTCGCGTAAGCAAACACAAAAATGATGGATTCCAATTAAATCCAACTTATGTTGAAAGAGAAAATGAAACATACGAAATTGACCTTTTGGCTTGCGGAAAAGATGGAAATATAAATATGATCGAGCTTGGTGGCGACGAAGCACAAGAAGCAACTGTTATTGAAGGTCTCAAAATGGCATCTGTTGAAATTGAAAAAATAAATGCATGGCAGGCGAAAATAGTTTCAAAAATTGGTGCAAAAAAGACAGAATTGATTGCACCAACGATGCCCAATACAGTAAAAAAACTTTTTGCTGACAAAATTGAAGGTAAATTTGCAAAAACTGTTATGAGCGGAATCCCAGGGCATTCAAAAATTGATGAAATTACTGATGAATGGATGGTAGTTGCAAAAGAATCTCTAACTGAGGAAGATTTTGAATTTGCAGACAAATATATTGAAGAAAAACTTGATGAATTGATACATGAACAAGTTTTGAAAAATGATAAACGAGCTGATGGAAGAAAAATAGACGAACTTAGACCTTTGTATGCACAAGCTGGTGGAGTTTCTCCAATTCTTCACGGTTCAGGAATATTTTACAGAGGAGGAACACACATACTTTCCGTTCTTACACTTGGCGGACCACGAGATGCACAGGTAATAGAAGGAATGGAAGATAAACAAGAGGCAAAAAGATTTATGCACCATTATAATTTCCCTCCTTACTCAGTTGGAGAGACAGGAAGAATGGGTGGCACAAACAGAAGAATGATTGGACACGGAAATCTTGCCGAAAAAGCACTAATTCCAATGATCCCAAAAACTGAAGATTTCCCTTATACAATAAGGCTTGTTTCTGAAGCGCTTTCATCAAACGGTTCAACTTCAATGGGCTCTGTTTGTGCTTCAACACTTGCACTCATGGACGGTGGAGTTCCAATAAAAAAACCTGTTGCTGGAATTGCTTCAGGACTTATGTCAGACGGGAAAGGAACATATAAAGTGCTCACAGATATTCAGGGACCAGAAGATCACTACGGGGATATGGATTTTAAAGTTGCTGGAACAAAAGATGGAGTTACTGCAATACAAATGGACGTAAAAGTAAGTGGAATTCCAATTTCAGTTCTTGAAATCGCATTTCAAAAAGCAAAAACTGCAAGATTACAAATTTTAGATGTAATTACAAAAAATCTTAGCGAGCCAAGAAAAGATATTTGTGCTCATGCTCCAAAAATACTTGTAATAAAAATTAATCCTGAACAAATCGGTGGAGTAATCGGCTCGGGAGGAAAAACTATCAAGAGTATCAAAGAAAAAACCGGTGCAGAAATAGATATTGATGACGATGGAACAGTTTACCTTACTGGTAAAAATGGTTCAGCAGAAAAAGCAAAAGTAATTGTTGAAAGTATGACTCATGAATATAAACCTGGAGAAAAATTTGAAGGAACAGTTGTACGAGTAGAAGCTTTTGGTGCATTTGTAAATATTGGTTATGAAACAGATGGTCTTGTCCACGTTTCAGAAATCGCACCATTTAGAATTGATAACGTTGGAGATTATCTAAAAATTGGCGATAAAGTCCCAGTTGTTGTAAAAGAAATAGACGAAAGAGATAGGATTGCCTTGTCTATAAAAGCGAGAAACCCTGACTTTATTAAGAGAAAAAATCCACCAGCACCAACAGTTCCGCCAGTAGGACCAGCAAAAATATAGTAAAACTAAAAAATACCGAGACAACTTCGGTATTTTTTAGTTAACCCGTTAAAGTTTTTGCCAATGTTATTGAAAATGAAATTTTATGATATCATTCATATGCTAGAGAGTATTGTAATAATAGATTTTATCGTTATAAAATAATAACATTTTCTTTGGCAAAAATTTTTTCGGGTAAATTATTTAAATAAAAACCTATGGACGAAGAGAAAAAAACAGAAATAAATAATGTTGAGGCTGAGACAAAAGAAGCAATTGCAAACCAGCTTGATTCTTTTATCAATCCAAATGATAAGACAAAAAACACACCTAATATTGGTTCGTATTCTTCAACTCCATCAATAAATATAGAAAACTTAGGGAAAAACGAGCAACCAAAACAAAATCGCCCAATAATCCGTACATACAAAAGCGATGTGGAAGAAACTATTCAGACAAACCATGTCTCTTCAATAAATATGGCGATTGCTGAAAACAGAAAAATGTTGAACCAGCAAAAAACAGCCGACATAGACATCAAAAAAGCAAAATTTAATAAAAATATTTTGATTATAAGTATAGTTTTGGTTGTTGGTGGCGCATTAACATTTATAATTCCAAAATTATTAATTCAGGCACAATATGGGCCAAAACCAGTACCCACCGAAACAGTTTCATCTGCTCCAATAATCACAGTAGATACAGAAGAAAAAATTAATATACAAGATATTGTTTTAAATAGAGTAAGCACGACCTTGAAAGAAAGAGTGAACCAGTCAAGCACTCAGCTTGGCCAAATGAAAAATTATTACCTTACAGAAGGCACTGGCACTGCTGAAAATTTGATTACTGCAGATCACTTCTTGTCATTAATAAATGCGACTTTGCCTTCAGAGATACAAAGAACACTCAAGGATTCTTACATGTTTGGTTCATATAATTATAATGGCAATCAAAGATTTCTTATTTTAAAAGTTGGCGCTTATGATACGACATTTTCTGGAATGCTCCAATGGGAAACAAACTTGTGGCAAGATTTTAAAGAATTGTTTAGTTTACAAAGCGATAATTCAACTTCAAGTCCGTCCTTTGGTTTAGAAATTAAAAAATTCCAAGACGCAACATTCTACAACAAAGATTGTAGGGTAGTGAGAGATTCATCGGGAAATATAATCTTTCTTTACTCAATTATTGATGAAAATACTGTTGTGATTACTACAAGTACCGATACATTGAGAGAAATCATTAATAGAGTAAGCAAGGCTAAAGTTGTTACACAATAGGTTTTATTAAATAGTTAAATTTGATATAATTCAAACATGATTGATACAAATAAATACAAAGCAAGTTTGGAGAAAGAACTCAAATTATTAGAAGATGAGATGAAAAAAATTGGACGAAAAAATCCATCAAATCCTAGTGATTGGGAACCTGTTGAGTCCGAAATGAATACGGATGCTGCTGACTCAGATGAGGTTGCAGATGAAATGGAAAATTTTGGTGAGAATGCATCAATACTTAGCAGGCTTGAGGAGCAGTACGATGATATTAAACTCGCATTAGAAAAAATCAAGAATGGAACTTATGGAAAATGTGAAGTCGGTGGTGAAGATATCCCAGAAAAAAGACTTGATGCAAATCCTGGAGCTCGAACTTGCATAAAACACGCGAAATAATTTCAAAAAATAATCAAAAAGGATTTTCGTGAAGCGAAAATCCTTTTTTTGTTATAAAAATATTTTGCTTTTTAAAAATTTTCTGTATAATGTAAATTATTATATTTCTTTCACCCGTTAAAGTTTTTACTAACGCCAAGCATTTTTATTTTTTGAAAAAAATAAAAATGCTTGGCAAAAAAGTTGGCAAGAATAATAATGTGATTAAAAAATATATTTAATTTTAAAATATGTCGAAAACAACTTTTTTATTAGTAAAAATTTTCTCGGGTAAATGAATTTTGCAAAAACTTTTAGTGCACAAACAATTGGTTTAGGTGCAAAAATAATTGATGTTGAAGTAGACCTGTCAAAAGGTCTCCATTCTTTTACAATTGTTGGACTTCCGGACAAAGGTGTTGAAGAATCTCGCGATAGAGTTTCTGCATCAATTAAAAATAGTGGTTTTACATCTCCTAAAAGTTTAAATCAAAAAGTTGTCGTATCACTAGCTCCTGCAGATATTAAAAAAGAAGGACCAATTTTTGATGTTGCAATATCTCTTGCATATTTACTTGCATCGGATGATATAAAATTTGATTCAAAAAATATACTTTTTCTCGGCGAACTTTCACTTGATGGAAATTTGAGAAGAATTAATGGGGTGCTTCCAATAGTTTCAGAAGCGAAAGCTCATGGATTCACTGAGGTATTCTTGCCAAAAGAAAATGCAAAGGAAGCTGCACTTGTTTCCGACATAAAAATATACGGGGCAAATAATTTGAAAGAAATAATTGAACATTTAAACACCAAACAAATTAATAAAAATTCTGGGACTGCCATAGTTCAGACAAAAAAATTGGAACAACAACCTCAAACAGAAATAATTGTAGAGGATGATAATTTGACTATTGATTTTAGTGAAATAAAAGGACAAGAAACTGCAAAAAGAGGGCTCGAAATTGCTGCAGCAGGCGGACATAACATTGCTATGTATGGTCCTCCAGGAACTGGTAAAACAATGCTCGCTAAGGCATTCGGCCATATTCTTCCAACACTTTCTTTTGATGAAATTTTAGAAATTACCTCAATTCATTCTGTCGCTGGAACATTAAAAAAAGATATCATTACAAAATCACCAGTTAGAGCTCCTCATCACACGGCTTCTTATGTTTCAATTGTTGGTGGAGGGGCCATCCCAAAACCTGGAGAAATAACTTTGGCACATCGTGGTGTCCTTTTTCTAGATGAGTTTCCAGAATTTGACAGAAAAGTTATTGAAACTCTTCGTGAACCACTTGAAGAAAGTGAAATAAGTATTTCAAGATCTCGTGGTACTGTAACTTTCCCAGCAAATTTTATTTTAATTGCGGCGATGAATCCATGCCCCTGCGGAAATTTTGGATCAAAAACAAAAGAATGTATTTGCAAACCAACAGATTTATTAAGGTACCAAAGGAAAATTTCTGGACCGATAATAGATAGAATAGATATGTGGGTAGAAGTTTCACAAATTAATTATGAAAAATTGTCTGGAGATGATACAGATAAAAAAGAAACCGCGCAAATAAAAGAGAGGGTAATTGCAGCAAGAAAAATACAAAGAGAAAGATTTGTAAAAGCTGGCAGAAAAATAAAAACAAATAGCGAGATGTCGGCTAAAGACATAAATAAAATTACTGACCTAGAAAAAAGTGCGCAGGAGATATTAAATACGTCTGCCAAAAAATTGGACCTATCTGCTCGCGCATACCACCGGGTTATAAAACTCGCAAGAACTATTGCGGATTTAGATGATAGTAAATCAATTAAACTTTCTCATATTCTTGAGGCACTTCAATACAGGCCCAAAAGGAATAGTTAGCTTGTAGGAAATAGCTTATTAGCTTATTAGGAAAAATACAAAGAGCGGCCTGC
>CAIJUJ010000009.1 GCA_903823865.1 uncultured bacterium | reverse complement strand
TTTTTGTTAACGGATGCATTATCTACAAGAATAATCTTATCTACATTAGTATCAGATATAGTTGCATCCAAGACTTGTTTGAGAAATTTAAACCTATCTCCATATGTAACTGTGATGACGTTGAATTTCATTTTTGTGGTTTGGCAATTATCAAAAATTGAGGATAGACTATATCAGAAAAAAAGCCAAGAGTTATAATGTTAAAAAAGAATGCAGTACAAACTTTATATAGTTTTCTTGGTCCGTTTATACCAACAATTTTTTCAATTATATATCCTGAATCAATGAATAATCGAAACATACTTTTTTTTGTAAAAAATCTCAAATGAGTTTTATCTAAAATGCCAGCATTTTCATATTTCCAATCCTTTTTTAAAAATATATTTAAAAGATTATTATAAAATCTTACATTTGGTATAGATGCTAGAATTCTTCCTTCCTTATTAAGTTTAACTGAAGATTGTTTGAGGATGTTCCATGGATTTTCCATATGTTCCAAGACATCATTAAAAGTTATATAATCGAAATAATTATTTGGTAAAAGTGGCATAGAAGATTCCGCTGTCTCATTAAATATTTTGTCTATTTTATTTGAAGCCATATCAGCGATTTCTTTTATTGGTTCAACACCCCAAGTTTCAAAATTTCTTTTTTTTAATAAATATAAAAAACCACCATTTCCACAACCAAAATCTAAAATTTTACAATGGTCTCCAGCAATAAAATTATAAACCTCTTTTCTGTCTGAAGTATAATAATTTTTAATAATATTTTTTGTTATCATATTATTTTAAAAATATTTTTCTAGGTTCTTTAAACAATAAAACGGAGATTGGACCCAATATATATGAAATAAGTGTTGCATATGCCGAACCAATAATCCCATATTTAGGTATAAGCATCAGGTTCAATATGACATTTATAATCATGGGGATAAAATTTACCAAAGCTAAAATCCCTTTTTTGTTTTCTGCAATTAAATAATTCGTTACCAACATTCCAACAAATGTTCCAACACCAGCCCAGACGTAAATTTTTAAAATGATAACGCTACCCATAAAAGCATTGCCGTATATTATTTTAATAATAATTGGGGCAAAAATATTTGTAACGATTGCAACAACAATAGATAATCCCAACAATAAAAGTGAAAGTTTTTTTATTCTAGAACGATACATTTCCTCAGAGGTTTTTTTTGCATTTATTATTGCCGGGAACAGAGAAAGAACTATTATGGTTGGAATAAAATACCACACTTCAGCTATTGTAACAGCTGAACTATATATTCCAACGCTTTTTGCGTCGGTCATGTATTTTATAAGTACTTGATCAATCCTAGAATAAATTAAAGCAAAGGCACTTGTAAAGATGAGGGGCCAAGAGTCTTTCAGTAGGGTGATTGCTATATTTTTATCAAATTTCCAGTTAAAAATATTTTTTTCAATTTTCTTTTCGTATGCTATCCAGTAAAAAATAGCATATAATATTGATTCCAATAGTAATACAAATGCAAGATATATAACACCTTTTCCATTAACTATTATAATAATTTTTAAAGTATTAAGTATTACGGTAATCACAAAAGCTATAATAGATGGATATTTTGATTTAATCCTCGCTTGGAATTCATAGTTTATTATTTGAAAGGCATTAAATATAAAGGTACCAGATAAAATTAATATAAGAATTTTTGATACATCATCTTGTGCCCAAATAAAAGAAGAAATTATTACTAAAACCGTTGTCACAAAACCAGCTATTATTTTTATCACAAATGCGGATCCGAGAAACTCTCTTTTTCTCTCGGGGTTATTTATTAATTCTCTATACAAAATGTTATCTATTCCAAATGTCGCTAAAATACTAAAAAGACCAACGAAGCTTACTGCATAACTAAGTTGGCCGAAGTTTCCCGGTCCGAGTCTTCTAGCAATGAAAACTGTGGTTATGAAAGATACAAGCATACAAAGTATTCTTGAAGTGAAAGCCCATCCTGCATTTTGAAAATACTTCTGAAAGCCAACGTGTGCCCATTTTTCCTTTATATAATTCCAAGAAAATATATACATAATCTTTTGTTTATAAGAGCATGTTATCATTTTTTGACAAAAAATAAAACCCATATCCAAATTATTTTTGATAGCTTTTTTATGCTATAATTCCAAACATTAAAAACAACAAAACAAGTCGAAACATTTATTAATTAAATAAAAAGAAGTTTTCCGAGAAAAGACCTTTTTAAATTACTAAGGCCATATTTCTGGAAACAGACATTTAGAATGAACAAAAATAATATAATAAAGTGGACAATAATTACTGGACTTTGGGCGGTTCTTCTTATACCTTTCTTTGTGGCAAACTCAATGTTTTTCCCTTATATTACAGGGAAAAATTTCGCTTTTAGAATAATTGTAGAAATAATTTTTGCACTTTGGGTATATTTGGCTTTTATAGATGCAAAATATAGACCAAAATTTTCTTGGATCACTGTTTCAGTGGGTGCTTTTGTTATAATTATGTTTATTGCAGACATTTTTGCCGTAAATCCTTTGAAAGCACTCTGGAGTAATTTTGAAAGAATGGACGGATTTATTACGCTTTTACACTTAATAATGTATTTGTTTGTATTTGGTTCTGTTATGAAATCAGAAAAAATCTGGTCCTGGTTTTTCAGGTCTTCTCTTATTGCTAGTATGCTATTGACGATTTTTGTATTAAAAGAATGGCTTACAACTGGAGCAACTAGAGTATCTGTAACTCTTGGAAACCCTATTTATGTCGCTGTATTTTTTATGTTCAATTTTTTCTTTGTTCTGATACTTCTATATAAAGATGTAATATTAAAAAATGAAAATAGTCTTAAACCATTTAAATCTATTTGTAAAAATTGGCTCACTTATACATATCTTATAGTTGCAGCAATTTGTTTTTTTGACATATGGAGAACGTCAACAAGAGGAGTCATTCTTGGTTTAATTGGAGGTCTGGTAGTCACATCAATAATCATTGCAATTTTCGAAAAGAAAAATAAATTATTAAAAAAATCTTCAATCGGGGCATTGATTGCAATAGTAGCAATTATTGGAGGATTTCTTTTGATAAAAAATACACAGTTTGTAAAAAATAATGTAACTTTAGAAAGAATGGCAGAAATTTCATGGAATGATGTTGCTGGACAAGGACAGGCAAGACAATATGTTTGGCCAATGGCTTTGAAGGGTGTGGCGGAAAAACCGGTTCTTGGTTGGGGACAAGATGGTTTTAATAATGTGTTTAACAAATATTATGACGTAAGAATGTATGATCAAGAGCAGTGGTTTGATCGTGCACACAATACACCACTTGATGTATTTGTTGCCGGTGGGTCACTCGGACTTCTGGCCTATCTGTCAATATTTGCTGCTGCTATTTTCGTTATTATAAAAAAGAAAAATAATTTTGGAGTAACTGAAATAGGCTTAATAGTTGGTCTACTTGCTGCATATTTTGCACAAAATCTTTTCGTCTTTGACAACTTAGTCAGTTACATATTCTTTTACATTATTTTGGCCTATTTATATTTTAGAGATACTCAGGGAGAATCTAAAGACCAAAGGAAAATTTCAGATGACACAGCAAATTATGTTGTCGCGCCGATTCTTGTTGTCGTCTTTGGTGCAATGCTTTGGTATTGCAATATTACACCGATAAATGCAAACCTTAATCTGATAAATGCAATGCAGTCTGTAAGTCAATCTCCAGAAACATCTTTAAATTATTTCAATCAAGTATTTTCAGCAAATACATTTGGAAGCGCTGAGGCTAGAGAGCAAATAATTAGTATTGTTCCACAAATTGCATCTTCACAAAATCTAGATGATAAGGTTAAACAAGGTTTCGTTTTACTCGCTTATGATCAAATGCAAAAACAGATAAATGAGACGCCATATGATGCAAGATACCAATTCTTTATGGGGGTTTTTTTGGATAATATTAATCAATACCCATTAGCTCTACCTTATTTACAAAAAGCTTTGGGACTTTCACCGAATAAATTAACAATGATGTTTGAACTTGCAAAATGTTACTCTTATCTTGGACAAAAAGAAAAAGCTCTTGAAATAAGCAAAAATGCGTATGATTTGGTCCCAATCTACACTGACGCAAAAATAAGTTATGCCTCATCATTAATAATAAATGGCAATGAAATATTAGCAAAACAAATAATGGGAAATTCAACTCAAGCAAATGAAAATATAGTAAGAGCATATCTTATATTGGCGGAAGGTTTTATTCAAAAAGGTGACAAATATTCTGCAGTTGCCGAAATAAATAAAGCTATCGATTTAACCCCTGGTTTTAAAACTCAGGGAGAGGATATTATCAAAGGTATCTGGAATGGAAGTTTAAAATAAAACTTGATTAATTGTTTATTTGTGCTAAAATAGAGCAAGTTGAGTGCTAGTAGCAAGAGTTCAGCACTTATAGAAAAATGTCTTCACATAACTCCCGAAAGGGAGTTTTGTGTTGGTCAAATTTGCTTATTATTTATAATTTTTGATATAATATTTAAGCGCCATTGTTTTTACTTATTGCCGGCGATTGCACTCATTTAAAGACATTTCTTTGGAGTTGAACCTCGCCGGCTATAAGTGAAAATAATTAAAAACAACATTAAACTTTCTGATTTTAACACCTTCAGAACCGGCGGAGACGCACGGTTTTTTTGTAAAGTCAGAAATGAAAATGAATTAATAGAAGCAATAAAATTTGCTAAGAAAAATAAAATAAAATTCTTTGTAATTGGCAATGGATCAAATCTTTTATTAAGTGACAATAAATTTGGTGGGCTTGTTATCAAAATTTCTATCAAAGGTATAATGGTAGAATCAAAAAGAGAAAAATACTCAATTATTTCAACCTGTGCTGGTGAATCAATAGATGGTCTGATTAAATTTTTATTAAAAAATAATTTATCTGGTATTGAAAATCTATGGAATATTCCTGGAACAGTTGGTGCTGGGGTTGTACAAAATATTGGTGCATATGGAGTTGAGTTTAAAGATTATATTGATTCAGTAGAAGTTATTGATGCAAAAAGTTTTAAAATATTTACCTTAACAAATAAAGATTGTAAATTTGGTTATCGTGATAGCGTTTTTAAAAAGAATAAAAATTTAATAATCACTAAAGCATATTTAAAACTAAACAATTCTTTCAGACCAAATATAAAGTACTCGGCTCTAAAGGAGTATTTTTCTAAAGTAAAAGCGCCAAATGTTAAAGATATTGTTAAAGCAATTCAAAAAATTAGAAAAAATAAATTGCCAAATTGGAAAATTCTTGGTACTGCCGGCTCATTTTTTAAAAACCCTATTATTACAGGAGCAAAATATCAAAAATTATTAAAAAAATATCCAAATTTACCAAAATATAGCGCAGATAAAGGATTTATAAAAATTCCGCTTGGTTTTGTGATTGATAAGATATGTGGGCTAAAAGGTTTACGAGTCGGACAAGTCGGACTTTATGAAAAGCAGTCTCTAGTGATTGTAAATTATGGTGGAGCAAAATATTCTGATATAAATAATTTTGCAAAAATGATTGAGCGGCAGGTTTATAAAAAAATAAAAATAAAAATTGAGAGAGAGGTTGAAAATATTTTTTAATAAAGTTATCCCAGTAGTAGATTTTGGCATCAAAAAGTTTTTATTTTAAAAATATTTAGAATAATTTATTACTATTCAAACACATTTTAATTTTTATCTATTATCTATAGTTAACTTTTTTAAAATAATGCCAAAATTCACTACTGGGTTATCAACATGCCAAAATCTATTGTATTAATTGAAAATAGTTGTAAAATTATAGATAGCAGTAGGTTTAAGTTTTAATAGTTCATTCACAATCTAACCGTAGGTTGTGAATGAACTCTCCAAAACTTGTGTCGATAAACTACTATTTATAAACGATATAATTTTTCCGGATAATTTGTGAATTTCTCCTTATTCCGGAACATAAAAAAAATGGCAGCAAAAAAGAAAGCTAGAAAAGCAAAAAAATCAAAAAAAGTAGCAAAGAAAGCTAAGAAAGGAAAGAAAAGATAAAACAAATAAAAATACCGCCCAAAAGCGGTATTTTTATACCAGGTTGTTTTTACGGTATGTGAATCAGCCGCCGCTGATACTAAACAATTATGTCCGCACAATCGATTACGATTGTGCGGACATTTCTGTTAAGAAAAATATATAAGGGCGCGCTGTTTTTATATTGTATTATTTTATGTTAATATGTATTTTATGTCATTTTTCAGCAAAATTTTTGGGGACAGACATACAAAAATAATCAAAGAATTAGGGCCAATTGTAAAGCAAATAGGCTCTTTTGAGGATGCTTATTCAAAATTTTCTGATGAGCAAATGAAGGCTAAAACAGAAGAGTTTAAAGCCCGACTTGCGAATGGGGAAACATTAGACTCAATCTTACCAGAAGCGTTTGCTTTAGTTCGTGAAGCTTCAAAAAGAACTCTCGGACTTAGACCATTTGATGTCCAACTTATAGGTGGAATTATTTTACACAGAGGAAACATTTCTGAAATGAAAACTGGAGAAGGAAAAACTCTTGTCGCAACTTTACCTGCATATTTAAATGCGCTTACCGGAAAGGGTGTTCATATCGTCACAGTCAACGATTATCTTTCAAGAAGAGATGCTGTTTGGATGGGGCAAATTTATAATGCACTTGGTTTATCTGTCGGAATTTTAAATCACGAGGCCTCATATTTGTATGATCCAACTCACGTTGAAAAAGATAAAGAGAGAGACGAACTTGGTTCTTTTAAAATTGTTTATGAATTTTTGAAACCTTGTTCTCGACCCGAAGCATACAAAGCAGATATTACTTATGGAACAAACAACGAATATGGTTTTGATTATTTGAGAGACAATATTGAATATGATGTAAAAAATCTTAGACAAAGAGGATATAACTTTGCGATTGTTGATGAAGTTGACTCTATTTTGATTGATGAAGCAAGAACACCTCTTATTATTTCTGCACCGGCACAAGATTCTGGAAGTCTTTATGATGTTTTTACAAAAATTGTTCGTGAATTTGTAAAAGATGTTGATTACACTGTTGATGAAAAACATAAAGCCATACAGCTTACTGATGCTGGAATAAATAAAGCCGAAAAATCTCTTGGTGTTGAAAATATTTATACAGAAGGTGGTATCAGATACGTTCATCATCTTGAAACTGCAACTCGCGCAAAAGCTTTGTATGAAATAAATAAAGATTATGTTGTAAAAGACGGCGAAATAATTATTGTCGATGAATTTACCGGTAGACTTCAACCAGGAAGAAGATGGTCTGAAGGTTTACACCAAGCAATTGAATCAAAAGAAGGTGTAAAAATTCAAAAAGAGTCTAGGACTTATGCTTCTATTACATACCAAAATTATTTCAGAATGTATGCAAAACTTTCTGGAATGACAGGAACCGCACTTACATCAAGTGAAGAATTTTTCAAGGTATATCACATGGATACAATTCCAGTACCTACAAATAAACCAAGTCAGAGAAAAGATTCCAATGATTTAATTTTTCAAACAGAACAAGGAAAGTTTAAGGCACTTGCAAAAATGGTTAAAGAAAAAAATAAAGCTGGACAGCCGGTGCTTATTGGTACTGTGTCAATTGAAAAAAATGAAGTGCTTTCAGAATTTTTGAAAAGAGAAGGTGTTCCGCATAATATTTTGAATGCAAAAAATCATGAAAAAGAAGGCGAAATTGTTGCTCAAGCTGGAAAATTTGGTGCAGTTACTGTAGCTACAAACATGGCTGGTAGAGGAGTTGATATTAAACTTGGTGGAGTAGTTTTTGATAAAGAAGAATATGAAAAAATAAAATCTCTTGGAGGCTTGGCTGTTTTTGGTACGGAAAGGCATGATGCAAGAAGAATTGACAATCAACTTCGAGGAAGATCTGCAAGACAAGGTGACCCAGGAGAAACGCATTTCTTCGTTTCTCTCGAAGATTCTTTGATGAGAATTTTTGCAAATGATACCGTCAAAAAAATGATGAATCGTTTTGGTATTCCTGAGGACCAACCAATTGAAAATTCTCTCATTACAAGGTCACTAGAAAATGCTCAAACTAAAATCGAAGGTTTTAATTTTGATGCTAGAAAACATGTTTTGGAATATGACGACGTTTTGAATTTCCAAAGAATTACTGTATATGAAAGACGAAGAAAAATTCTCACTGGTGGACTTGATGTTGTAAAAGAAAAATTGGCAGAAATTGCAGTTGATGAAAATTCACAAAAAATAATTGCCGATAAAATAAAGATTTTAGGTGAAGAAGAATTTTACAGAATCGCAAGAATAATAATGCTTCAATCTATTGATATGTTCTGGGTGGATCATCTTGAAATGATGGATTATCTTCGTGGTTCAGTAAATCTTCGCTCGTATGGACAAAGAGATCCACTTGTTGAGTATAAAAGAGAGGGTCTAAGTTTATTTAAAGAAATGCAAGGAGCTATAAATGCTCAAGTGATTAGTCTTTTGCCACATATTGGTGCTGGTGCATTTGTCGCTGAGGAAGAAAAACTAAAAGAAACTCAAAAAGGAATGAAAATGGCTGGTGCAGAAGGGAAAACAGACAATGCTTCAATTTCTACAAAAAACAAAAATGATGTGGGAAGAAATGATCTTTGTCCATGCGGTTCTGGAAAGAAATACAAAAAATGTTGTGGAAAATAACATGAATTTATCTGACAAAATTAAAAAAGAAGTCCAAGCAAAATTATCCGGCATTAATAGTTGTCATGATTTAGAACATATAAATAGAGTTTATAATTTAGCGATGCATATTGGTAAATTAGAAAAAGCCAATATGGAAGTTTTAGGTTTAGCTGTAATTTTGCATGACATTGCTAGAAAAGAAGAGTTTAAATCAAAGGGAAAAATTGATCATGCTGAAAGGGGAGCGATTTTATCTAAACAAATTTTAGAAAAATATAATTTACCTAAAGAAAAAATAGAAAAAATTGTTCATTGTGTAGCAACTCATAGATATAGAGACAATAAAATGCCACAAACAAAAGAAGCTAAAATTTTATATGATGCAGATAAATTAGATTCAATGGGTGCCATCGGTCTCGGCAGAGCATTTTCTTTTGCTGGACATATTGGCGCTAAAATACACAATAAGGATATTGATTTAAGCACAGCCAAACCATATTCTGTAGATGATACAGCATGGAGAGAATATGAAATAAAGCTAAAATTTTTAAAAGATAAAATGCTGACTAAAGAAGGTAAAAAAATTGCAAAAGAACGCCATAATTTTATGAAATCATTTTTTGATAGACTAAATAATGAAGTTGATGGTAAAATATAAACGTTATGAAGAAATTATTAACACTTTGTATAATTCATCAACATCCAAAAGTTTTGCTTGGAATGAAAAAGCGTGGTTTTGGAGTTGGTAGATGGAATGGTTTTGGTGGTAAAGTTGCTCCTGGAGAAACAATAGAAGACGCAGCAAAAAGAGAAATGTTTGAAGAAGCTGGAATAAAATTAAAAAACTTAGACAAAGTTGCAATTATTCAATTTGAATTTAAGGGTAATCCGGAAATACTAGAGACTCATATTTTTAAATCTAATGATTTTGATGGAATTCCAACGGAAAGTGAAGAAATGAAACCACAATGGTTTTTCATTGATGAAATTCCATTTAAAGAAATGTGGCCAGACGATATTCATTGGATACCATTGTTTTTAAAAGGTAAAAAATTCAAAGGAAAATTTTTATTTGGTGAAGCTGATGTCGTTCTTGAAAAAGAACTAATAGAAGTTGAAAAAATATAAAAATATTTGACTTAATTTTTCTTTAGGAATACTATTTAAGTTGGTTTATTTCCATAAAAAATAACCTAATTATTTTTGAGGAGGTAAAATTGTTCATTCCAGAAATTTATGATGGATATGCTTTTGAAAAAGCAGTACTAGGTGTGTCTAGTACAGAAATATGTGGCGAGGTAAAAGATTTTTTCAAATCTGACATAAATAGGAGGTGCAGATATTCACATTTTATTAAGGCAGTTCAAGTAGTAAAGGATATCCAGGCTAAGATTGGTAATTGGAATCCTGATGAGCCGGCGACTGAAATCGCTAGAGCATTGCTTGAAAGCGTTAAAATAAATTTGAAGAATAGGAGAGAAAATTTAAAGTTCTATACTTCAGTTGGGACACTTTTGGACTATAAGTATGGAGCTGATTGTTTCTTCATACTTACAGATAAAAATTGTGAGGCAATAGTCACTATCGACTTGACTATTAGCCGAACAAAAAGAAGATCAAAGGCAGATATAGTTCTCACTGCTGATGATTTGAGAGACGATCGGCGATATCACAAAATTATGCAACAAATCGCCGATAGTTTAGTAAGGAAGGTAATAAAAAACAGAAAAAGAAGCAAGTATTTAGATAAAAGGAGGAATTATAGATAGATGTTTGGGCCATTCCGGAGGAATGGCCCGTTTTTTTATTCCATTTTTCGTGTATAATAGTGTTATTATTAAATTTAACAAAATATTATAATGTTTAAAGGAATTGTAAGGTTTTTTGATAAACTAGAAGACAAAGTAAGGGTGAGATTGAGCCATAGATCAATCGTTTACGCCTTTATTGGTGGAATGGTCACGGTGCTGTTTTGGAGGGGGATTTGGCATACAGCGGACATTTTGATGACAAAAGGAGGCTTTTGGGGTTGGTTTTTTTATGAGCCAGTCACTATTATTTGGACTTCAATAATACTACTTATGACCGGTCTTTTTGTATCTAATTTCATTGGAGAAAGAGTAATTATCTCAGGTCTCAAAAACGAAAAGAAAGTATCAGATAAGACTGAACAAGAAGTAGATAAAGAAGAAGATGAAATAAAAACTATGAGAGCAAAAATAAATCAGATTTCAAAAGATGTAGAAGAAATAAAAAACATGTCCCGTAGTAAATTCAATGTGGAAAAATAAAAAGTTTATAGAACAAATTTAAAAATAATAGAAAGTTGGGTCAAATAACGTTATTAATTAAAATTTTACTACTGGGATGCTATTTCTAAAAAATAAAATAAAAGTCGCAGTTCATGATGGAGATTTTCACACGGATGATGTTTTTTCTGTTGCAATTTTATCTTTGTATTTAAATAAACCATTAAAAATTTTTAGAACAAGGGATCAAAAAATTTTATCAAAGGTGGACTATATTCTAGATGTTGGCAGAGAATATAATTCAAAAGAGAAAAAATTTGATCACCACCAAGAAAATTGGAATGAGAAAAGAGCAAATGGTATCTCTTATGCCACCTCTGGATTAGTGTGGAAAGAATTTGGGGAGAAAATTACAGGTTCAGTAGAAGTTGCAAATAAAATTGATGAAAAAATAATTCAAACAATAGATGCGGAAGACAATGGTTTAGAAATATACAAAACCGTTTTTAAAGATGTAGCCCCTTATTGTATGTCAGATTATCTTTTTGCTTTTAATCCTAGCTGGAATGAGAAAAATTTAAATCCTCTAAAATGTTTTGAAGAAGCTGTGGAAGAAACTAAGAGAATTTTAAAAAGAGAAATTAAAAAAGCCCAAGATTGTATTTTTGGTGCAAAAAAAATAAAAGAAATTTATGCCAAAACAGAAGATAAGAGAATTTTAGTATTAGACGACAATTATGCATGGAAAAAAGTTGTTAATTTACTATCTGAAACATTGTTTGTTATTCAAGAAACAGAAGAAAATAAATCTTGGAGAATAAAGTCTGTTGGTTTAAATGGTCATCAATTTAAAAATAAAATATATTTTCCAGAAAGCTGGGCTGGTAAAACCGGTATGGAGTTGGCAAATATAACTGGTGTAGATGATGCACTATTTTGTCACAACCAAAGATTTATGGCTGTTGCGAAAACAAAAGAAGGAGCAATTAAATTAGCTCAATTAGCCATACAATTAGGCACAAAATCAAAATAATCATTTGGACCCCCAACACTATTTTTATCAGTCGAGTTTTATTTGGCTCAATATAAAGGTTTTCTTTTGCCAATTATAATGATGATTTTGATTCCCCTGAAATAGTGAAGGGGTCAAAAAAATATAGTCGCTTTGCTCGTTATTTTTTTGACTTTATAGCCTTTTACCTTTAAACTAATCTAATGGCCTTTATTGATGAACTAAAAATACATATATCTGCAGGAAGAGGCGGCGACGGAGTTGTCCGTTGGAGGCACGAAAAAGGTATAGACCGAGCTGGCCCAGCGGGTGGAAATGGAGGAAAGGGTGGTGACGTATATTTACGCGCTATTCGCGATATTTCTATACTTGCAAGATATAAAAATACAAAAGAATTTGTTGCAGAAAAAGGTGAGGCCGGAATGAAAAAAAGTATGCATGGCAAAAATGGGGCAGACATGATTATTGATTTGCCAATTGGTTCTGTTGTAACAAACACCGAAACAAGAGAAGTGTTTAATCTTATTACAGACGGAGAAACAATTAAAATTTTAAATGGTGGAAAAGGTGGTTTAGGAAATGAATATTTTAAAACTGCTGTACATAGAACCCCAGAAGAGCAAACAGATGGAAAAAATCCCGAGCAAGCAGATTTTTATATTGAGCTCGAACTTGTCGCAGACGCAGGACTCATTGGTCTTCCAAATGCTGGAAAATCAAGTTTGATAAATGTACTTACAAATTCAAAATCAAAAATTGGCGCTTATCAATTTACTACACTTGAACCATCACTCGGAGATATGCACGGATACATCTTGGCTGACATCCCTGGGCTTATAGAAGGTGCTTCAGAAGGAAAGGGGCTTGGGCACAAATTTTTGAGGCATATAAAAAGAACAAAAACTCTACTTCATTGTTTATCATTGGAAAATGAAGATTTGGTAAAAGCATATAAAGTGATCAGAAACGAGCTCAAAGAATATAGTGAGGAGCTTACAGATAAAAAAGAAATAGTAATTCTTACAAAAACGGATTTGGTGGATGAAAAAACTTTAGAGAAAGCAATTAAAAAAGTTTCAAAATTAAATTCAAATGTTTTGTCAGTAACCGTGCTTGATGACAAATCAATAAAATCATTAAGAGACAGTTTGATTAAAATCTTTAGAACAATAAAATAAAAAAATCGTCTTTTAAGGACGATTTTTTTATGTTAATATCTTATTATAATTATGAAAGATAATACCAAATACAAAGCAACTATTGGTCTTGAAATACATGCCGAATTGAAGACAAAAACAAAGATGTTTTGTTCTTGCAAGAATGACCCTGATGAAGAAAAACCAAACTCAAACATTTGTTCAATTTGTACTGCCCAGCCGGGAACTTTGCCTGTAATAAATAAAGAAGCAGTAAAACATGTTTTGAAAATTGGGCTTGCATGCAATTCAAAAATTGCAGATTTTACAGAATGGGACAGAAAAAATTATTTCTACCCAGATATTCCAAAAGGTTATCAGATAAGCCAATACAAATATCCTTTGGTTATTGGTGGAAATTTGAAAGGAGTTGAACTCACAAGAGTTCACCTTGAAGAAGATACAGGAGCATCCACGCATGACGCTGGTAATTTTTCTCTTGTAAACTTTAATCGCTCCGGTGTTCCTCTTATGGAGCTTGTTACGGAGCCGGTGATTCATTCTGGTAAGCAAGCAGCCGACTTTGCAAAAGAATTGCAATTACTTTTACAATATATGGGAGTGGGGGATGCAAATATGGAAAAAGGTGAAATGAGAGTTGAAGCAAATATTTCTGTATCTACAACCGACAAGTTTGGAACAAAAGTTGAAATTAAAAACTTAAATTCCTTTAGAACTTTAGAAAGAGCATTGGCTTATGAAATTGAAAGACAAATTGATGCTATAGAAAAAGGAGAGAAAGTGATTCAAGAAACTCGTGGTTGGGATGAAGCTAAACAAAAAACATATTCACAGAGAATTAAAGAAGAGTCTCATGATTACAGATATTTTCCTGACCCAGATTTGCCAAAAATGATGGTTTCAGAAGTTTTTGATATGAAAGAATTAAAGAAAGAACTTCCAGAACTTCCTTGGGAGAGAAGGGAAAAATATTTGAATGAATTTGGAATAAAAGAGCAGGATGCTGAATTTTTTGTAAATAATATCGAACTTGGAAACTTTTTTGAATCTGTGATTATTGGTTTTAAAGGTAACCACGAAAAGTCTGCTGACCTCGTGGCGAGCAAAGATTTGATAAAACTTGCTTCAAATTATGTTTCTTCAGATATGGTGGGTTTTATGTCAAAAGATTTAACACTAAAATATCCTGCACCTGAAAAATTTGCAAAAATAATTTTGATGGTTTCTGACGGCAAATTATCTTCAAGAGTTGCGAAAGATTTAGTTGAGAGATTGTTAAAAGAAAATATTGACCCAGAAGAAATAGCAAACAACGAAGGTTTGATACAGAAAAATGATGAAGGTACTGTAATAGAAATCGCTAAAAAACTTATTGCTGAAAATCCAAAAGTTGTAGCTGATTATAAAGCTGGTAAAGAGGCCGCACTTATGTTTTTTGTAGGACAAATAATGAAAGCAACAAAAGGTTCTTCAAATCCGCAGGTGATAAAAAAAGTTTTGGTGGATTTGTTGAAATAGATATAATATTCACCCGTTAAAGTTTTTGCCAACGTTTTTGAAAATTGAAATTCTCGCTACAGTCACAGTTTACAAGATAATATGTTATAATTTACATAAGTTTTGATAGTCGCAAAAACAATTTTATTGGCAAAAATTTTTCTCGGGTAAATGAACAATATTGGTCTCATAAGTCACAAACCAAAAATATATGTAGGCACTGATCATGCCGGTTTTGAATTGAAAGAAAAACTTGTTCCATTTATTAAAAGTCTCGGATACGAAGTTGTTGATTGTGGTGCTTTCAAATATGAAAAAGAAGATGATTATCCAGATTTTGTTTCTCCTGTGGCAAAGGCTGTTGCTCTAAATCCAGACAATAATTGCGGAATTATTCTTGGTGCATCGGGGCAGGGTGAAGCAATGGTTGCAAACAGATATCCGAATGTTCGGGCCGCCGTTTATTATGGAAAGGCAGGCTTTTTTCCGAAAGATGACATAATAAAATTGTCTCGAGAACACAATGATTCAAATATTCTTTCTCTTGGCGCAAGATTTTTAAATATTAAGCAAGCAAAAAAAGCAGTCAAAGAATGGCTCGCGGTGCAATTTACTTACAAAGATAGACACATTCGAAGAATTAAAAAAATAGAAAAAATTTCTCGAGAAGTGAAAAATAATTTTGATTTTAAATAAAATGACCGAAGTACTTCCAGCAATTATCCCAACTTCATATGAAGATTTAAAAGAAAAAATGTCTACTGTGCGTGGACTAGCATCTTTGGTACAAATAGATGTTTGTGATGGAAAGTTTGTATCTTCAAAATGCTGGCCGTATGTTGGCGATGAAGAAAATAATTTTAAAAAAATATTAAAAGAAGATGAGGGTTTTCCATTTTGGCAAGATATGGATTTTGAAGCTGATTTAATGATTCAAAACCCCGAAACAGAAGCTGAAAAATGGATAAAAGCTGGAGCAAAAGCAATAGTTTTACATTATGAATCTAGCCCAAAAATTTTAGATTTGGTAAAAAAACTTAGAAAAGATTATGGCTATTTGGCAGATTCAGTCGCAGGCATTGAAATAGGTCTTGCAATAGATATTGATACACCAAACACAGTTTTAGATGAATTTTTAAAGGCAGATAAAGACAGCGGGGTTCTTGTAGACTTTGTTCAGTTTATGGGAATTAAAAAAATAGGTTATCAAGGTCAAGAATTTGATGAAGAAGTTCTCACAAAAATAAAAGCTCTAAGAAAAAAATATCCTAGCGTTGTAATTAGTATTGACGGAGGAGTAAATTTTGATAACAATAAAACACTGATAAAAGTTGGTGCAAACAAACTTATTTCTGGCTCAGCTATTTTTGAAAGTGAAAATATAAAAAAAGCGATTGAGGAAATGTCAAAAACATAGCGTGTCATTCCCGCGAAAGCGGGAATCCAGAGTTAATTTTACAAAAACATAGATTCCCGCCTTCGCGGGAATGACAAACATCAAAATGAAAACACTAAGACAATATATAAGAGAAGCTGGAGAAAAGGGAATAGCAATAGGACATTTTAATATCTCAAACTTAGAAACTTTGCGGGGAATTTTTAATGCTGCAAAAAAATTAAATGTCCCAGTAATTATCGGTACTGCCGATGGCGAAAGAAAATATATTGGGACAAAAGAAGCCGTGGCAGCTGTGAAAAGTTATAGAGATGAATACAACTACCCAATTTTTCTTAATGCAGATCACACTTATACATTCGAAGGAGTAAAAGAATGTATTGATGCGGGATATGATTCTGTGATTTTTGATGGCACAAGTTTGCCTTATGAAGAAAATGTGAAAATTACAAAAAAGTGCGTAGAATATGCACGAAAAGTAAATCCAGAAATATTGGTTGAAGCTGAGCTTGGCTTTATTGGTACTTCTTCAAAAGTTTTCAATAAACTTCCAGAGGGTGTAAAAATCACAGAAGAATTTTTGACAAAGCCAGAAGATGCCAAAAATTTTATTGATGAAACTGGAATAGATTTGATTGCTCCAGCAGTTGGAAATATACACGGAATGTTGAAGGGTGGGATTGACCCCGCATTAAATATAGAAAGAATTGCAGAAATAAAAAAAGCAATAAATATTCCAATGGTGCTTCATGGAGCTTCTGGAAACTCAAAAGAAGATATCCAAGCCGCGATAAAAAACGGAATGTTGATAGTTCATGTAAATACAGAAATTCGTGTTGCTTTCAGAAAAGCGCTTGAAAAAGAATTGGTAGAAAAGCCAGATGAGGTAGCGCCCTATAAATATATGGAAGAAACAATTCCTGCAGTTGAAAAAGTGATTGAAGAGAAATTGAGAATTTTTAATTTTATATAAACTTCAATTATAGTTTCTTGATTAATTGTTATATTTATGTATAATTGACGCGATTAAGTTTTTGCTGATGTTATTGAGAGTGCTTTTGGGCCGGTGTTGTTTTATAGAAATATGGCTATAGAGTTCATTTAAAATCTAATCGCATAAGAATAAAAACATTGCTTGTCTGCCAAAATATTCAAATTTCGGCTAAAAACAACAAATTCTTCCTTGCAGTATCTCGATACAGCTTTGTCAGAATTTATTGTTTTGTAACTCGAAATTTAAATATTTGATCTAGACATTAGATTTTAAACAAACTCTTTTTTTAGAAGTAAAAGTATATAAAAACAATAACATTTAACCCGTCAAAATCTTCAAGATTTTCTTCGGGCAAGTCAGTAGAAATTTTCTCATTTAAATATGATTACATTAAAAGTTGAAAAAAGAGATGTTAAAGAAAGTTTGGGGGAGATAAGAAAAGCTGGAAAAATACCAGCAGTATTTTATGGAAAAAAAGAAGCATCAACTCCTATCAAACTTCCATTTGCAGTTTTTGAAAAAACATTAAAAGAGGCAGGAGAATCAACAATTTTACACCTTGATGGACAGGGAATTGATGTTGACGTTCTTATTCAAGAAGTAGATTTAGACCCAGTTACAGACAAACCAAGACATGCAGACTTTTATGCTATAGAAAAAGGAAAGAAACTTGAAATAAAAATCCCTCTAGAATTTATTGGCGTTGCCCCAGCGGTTAAAGACCTTGGAGGTATTTTGGTAAAAGTTATGCACGAAGTTAAGATTGAAGCATTGCCAAAAGATTTGCCACATAAACTTGAGGTTGATATTTCTAGTCTTGCAACATTTGAAAGTGTTGTTACAGCAGCAGGTATTAAATTACCAGAAGGTGTTACTTTGAAAGTTAAAGCAGAAGATGTTGTTGCATCAGTATATGAACCAAAAGAAGAAGTTGTTGAAGTGGCTCCAGTTGATCTTTCAACAATAGAAGTTGCAAAGAAAGGTAAAGAAGCAAAAGAAGGTGAGGAAGGTGCTGATGGTGCAGAAGTTGCTCCAGCAAAAGCAGACGCAGCTCCAAAGAAAGAAGAAAAGAAAGACGAGAAGAAAAAATAAGCAAAATAAAAATTCCCGAGGCTCCACCTCGGGGATTTTTATTTTGCTTATTTTTGCGTCTATTTTTTATCTTACAAATATAGTAAAATATAGTAGTGAGTTATTACAAAAACAAATTTTTAGCGTTGTTTAGTATTTTTTTGTTTCTATGCCCACTTCTAGTAGTGGCCGTGACTTGTGATTCAAATTTGGATGGAAAAAGTGACCAAGAATTGCAAGCTATTTCAGCTCAATGTGACGCTGATTTAGCTGATTTAAATACTAAATATAGTTCAACAAAGCAGTATTCGTCACAATTACAACAGGGCATAGCAGATTTAAATTACAAAATAGCTCAAATACAGTTGGAGATAAAAGCAAAAAATGCCCAAATTAAAAAATTGGGAGATACTATTGTTGTAAAAACTAATTATATAAATCAATTATCAAATCAGGTCGCTGATATAGAAACATCAATTGCTAAGATGCTGAGAGATCTTTACAGCCTCGATAATTCATCGATGATAAACGTACTCTTATCTAGTCAAAGCCTATCAAATTTTTTTATTGATAGTGATAGCTATTCAACAATAAACGGTAAATTACAGTCGCTTATACAACAACTTACTGGTGTAAAACAAACTTCGGAACAACAGAAAAAAGATTTACAAACTCAACAGGCAACAGCATCAAAATTGAAATATGAGCAAGAACAAGCTAAAACGACAACAACAAATTTAAAATCTGAACAACAGACTTTGTTATCAATCACAAAAAATCAGGAATCAACATATCAAAATCTTATTGCACAAAAAGAAGCATTAAAAAATAAAATTAGAAATAAACTTTATAGAACTGCCGGCGGGGAAGAGATTTCTTTTGGTGATGCACTTAAAATAATTCAGCCTTATGAGAGTACGATTGGAGTCAGCTCAGCGCTTGTTCTTGCAGTGCTTTTTCAAGAATCTGCAATTGATAGCACAATAGGGAAAAATATTGGTAAATGCACTTACAATCAGGCATCTTCTTGCGTAGCTGGAAAAACAGTTATGTCAGATACACAAAAACCTACTTATTTACAAATCATGAGCAATCTTGGTTTGGATCCAAATACATCACCAATTTCTTGTGCAATATGCCGTGATGGAAGTTATGGAGGAGCTATGGGGCCAGCACAATTTATGCCAGTAACATGGGCTGGGATTACACAAAGAGTATCAGACCTTATTGGTGTGATATATCCTTCACCATTTGAAAATCTTGCAGCATTTACTGCTTCTGCCGTGCTTTTAAAAGACAATCAAACAAGATGTAAAACTGCGTTTACGAAAAGAAATGACATTTGGTCATGTTCCGCGGCAAAATATTATGGGGGATTGAGCTTAGCTGGGACAAAGCTTTCTACCTCTATGAGATATGGCTATGGGTCTTCAGTTTTGGCCAGAGCATTACAATTTGAAAAAGATATAGCAACACTTAGCTTGTAAGAATATATTTATACAAGAGCG
>CAIJUJ010000008.1 GCA_903823865.1 uncultured bacterium | reverse complement strand
TGGGTTATTCCAATTTAGAATAATCTCATTGCTGGTAGGAGTTGCTGTAAAATTATAAATTGATGGGATATTTTGTATTTTTGGAATAGGAAGTGTTGTAAAACTACCAGAATTTGTCGCTTTATATGTTTCTGGGAGACTGGCATTTATCAAGTATGAATACGTGGTGGACGCAGAAAGATTTTCAATTACCATCTCTTGGTGAATTGAGATGTTTAATCCATTTATGTTCCCTGAGTTGTAGCTGTCTCCGATTCCCCAGCCCACTTGACCATATGCTGGCACATCTGTGTTCCAGGAAATAATCGCATAATTAATACCGGCTTTTACAATTACATTTGATATTGTTCCTACTGCTACCACAGGTATTTCCACATCGCTACTCGTTGCATTAGGGCGTCGTCTGCCTCCTCCACAGTCTGAAGGACACAATGCAGAAGTTTCCCCCTTAAGAAGCTCACAAACTCCGTTATTGTTACATGAAGTACAGTCATTTGGACAATTTAGACTACTTTCATCTGGTGGCTCACAAATATTGTTATAGTTGCAACCCTGTACATCTAGATTTACGTTTATAGAACCTTGGGAAATTTTGGCAAAAGAAATAAATAACAAAATAACTATGAATAGTGCAAAAAATTTTATATTATTTTTTATTGTATTTTTTAGTTTCATTTTTTTATAAGGCCACCGCTGTTACCACTATTGTAGAAGTATATGTTCCAGACTCTTGGATTTTATTACTTCCGATTGCAGTTTTGTATTTTATAGTAGTAGCTGTTCCTAGAGGATGATTTGAAGATGTTCTATGGGCAACCACTTTTTCTGTCGTTGAAAAACCATCCCAACATCTATCTTGTGTATCAGTATTACCAGTACCACAAGCGGACCCGAGTCCATTATCTAAATATTTCTGACTAATATCAATACCTTCTGGTGAAAATGCAAACGTAGAGCTCGCTGCCCCAACATTAAAAATATAATCTGGCGTATTTGTGACTGCTGGTGTGTAATCGCTAAAGAAACCATAGTCGGATTTTAATGCGGGAGAAGTCTCAGCCCTTACCATCATTTCATATCCGGCAGAATTATCCGTTTTTACTATCCATGATTCTGACGAATTACTTTCTCCGCTTATCATACCGCTCATAGCTGGCATAGTAATATCTAGCGCTGAAGAAATAGAAATGTAAGAACCCTGCAACATTCTATAACCAGCGGACACTGAATAATTTGAACTTGAAGAAACACCTGTGCCCACTTCTCCAAGAGTGTCGGACAAAACTAGTTCTCCATATATACTATTTTCTGTTCCTCCAATATTTATTGAATCGGTTTTAATTTGATAATTAAGACTAGACATCATTGGCTTTAAAAACGGTTGCGAATTTTCACTCGCAACTGAATAAAAAGTGGATGGAGAACTTTGATTGTTATATTCTGTTTTAATCCAGTCTGCAGAGCGGTCAATTGAGGAAACGCGAACTTCGTCAACCGAGCCTGAAAAATATTGCCCCGCAGTACCATTGTTTCCGATGTATGCATTTCCTGTTTTAACCGTATTAAACGCTGTATTAACAGTACTCATAAATTCGCCATCAACATACAACGTCATCGTGCCAGAATTCATTGTTCCGACAACGAGATGCCAATGACTATCACATACAGAAAACGAGGATTGTGCACCCCAATCATTCCAGTTTGATATGCCCGCGCACCCCTGTATACCACCATTGTTGCCACGCACAAATAACGCCGATGCTTCATACGATGTATTGGTACCATAACCCATTATTCCTTTATCGCCCGACGACAACGATGTCTTATGTACCCATGCCGACATAGTACGAGTTGCTGTAGTATCTGGAAGTGCGTTATCCGGTATAACTATTTGTTGAGTCGTTCCATTGAATAATCCCGCTCCACCAATCGGTCCTATTGTTGGCGTCCATGTCTGAGCAGTAGAATTTTCCCCATTTGTCGTGGAGTCATACACTACCGGATTAGTTCCCGTTTCATCCAAATGCCACACGCCTTTAAAATTGCTGTCCCATGTTGCAGCTACATTCCACTGGTCAGCTACTGTAGCGTTGCCATAATACATATAAATTTCTGTATTTGTGGATGTAGATATTGTAGGTACTTGTACCCAAGCGATAAGCTCACCCGTTCCAGGAGTATATTTTTCTATTTCATGATTTAATTTTGTAACTCCGTCAGAAGAAGTGAAAAGAATGTCTCCGCCGTCAGACTGACCGACGTGACCACTATTACTCGTATCTTTTAGAGCAGCTATTGTTGTGTTTATTAAAGTAGGAAAGTTTGTAAGAAGAGTAGATGTGGTGCTCGCTACTTTATTGTGATCAATAGTAACTTTTGTTCTATATGCCCAGCTAGTGTTGTACCAAGGAGCTTCAGCTTCGGCGCGCAAGGCGAAGCCTTGCGCGCACAACAAAAATACAGATAAGATAAAAATATTTATTTTCATTTACTAGATATATTGCATAATGTGTTAGTAAAAACTTTAACGGGTTAATTATACCAACAAAATGTTTTATTATCATCTTTATGACAAGCGAAGCTTCTCAATGCAATTGGAAGCTTCGCTTGTCATAAAATTATTCTGCAAAATAAAATCACCCGCTATGTGCGGGTGATTTTTAATATTAAATTATTGGTGGTTGCTGTTCATCTTTAGATACAAATTTGAATTTTTTAAAGAAGAAATAAAGTCCCAATACTATAACTAATATTACAGCTATTGCTATTGCGGCTATTTTCCAAGGAATCACCCAAAACGCTACTGTTTTTGTATCTACTAAGTTTGAACCATACCCTCTATTTATCTCTGCCGTTGCTTCAAATCTACCAAAAAGGAACGGTGCTTTCCACTCTACCTCACGATATCTTATAGACTTAGGCATCGCAAAATATGCATCTACAGGAATTTTTATCATCATCTTTCCAAACATATCTTTTACTGTCACCCATCCATAAGGAACTAAGTGAACATTACCATCATTCTTAAATAATATATTAAATTTATATAAATCTGGAATATCTACTGTTGGAGAAATTACTCTAATATCTTCAAGTGCACCACTTTCAGTAGCCACGCCATTTACTCTAATGAAAAACAAAGTTCCGACTCTTGAAATAATTTTTGTTTGTCCTTGTACTTCGCTAGACTGTCCTCCGGCATCTACCGATGGAGCATTTGATACGAGAACCGAAGTATAAAAACCACCAGGTTGAGCATTTGCTGGAACATTTATTTTTATAGGAATAGAAATACTCCCATTTGATACTAATGAGAAAGATTTAATATCTGGAACTACATTACCTTTGAAAGAATATGGGCTTTCTTCATCTCCCAAAAGAATAACAGCCTGATCTTGGTTCATAGAACCAACGAAATCTTCAACTTCCACTTTGAAAGATACTTCTGAAGATGCTCTGTTTGTAACTGTGATTGATTTTGTTATTGATTCTCCGGGATTTGCAAATATCTCTACTTTTCCAGGCTCAAGAACAAAATCATTTTTAACATCCGGAAGATTTGTAGTTTGTGCCTTTACAAAAAAAGCAAAAGACAAAGCAAAAACTGACACACCAACTGCTACAAATATTTTTTTACAAAAAGAACTATTCTTCAAAAATAAATCCATTGTTTTTATTTAATAAATTAATAAACAAAACTAATAATTAAACTAGATGGTAACAGCGGTTGCAGTAATCGTTGCTGTATATGTTCCTGAAGGAATATAAAATGCATTTTGTTCTACAGCAAAACAAACCGTCGTAGCACTTCCTGCAAACGTTGTTGTGGCTGCTCTTGTTGCAACAACAGGAGTACTAGTGCTTGTAGTAAAACCTAGATATTTTAAAGCAGAAGGTACATTGGCAGAAGCCTGACATGTTCCCGCACTTCCCCAAGTAGTGGTGTTAGTATCTGGACCGTATGCAGAAAATCCAAATGCTGCTGCCCCAGCAGAAACTGACCATGTGGACGGAGTTACAAGAGTATAATCGGCTACGGTAGTTGTTGCATTTTGTTGCATAGCAGGAGCCGTACTTGCTTTTACTGTTAGGTTATAACCTGTAATATTATTTGTTGTTACTGTCCAAGTAGATGAAGCAACTGCGGTCATATTGACCATAGATAAGTTTCTGCTCATAGATATATTGCTTGGGCTGGTAATGGCTATTCCAGCATCAACATTTAGAGTGACCACCACCGCACTACTAGTAGATAGTGCAAAGGCAAATTCTGTCCCTATATTGGTAAAATTGGTAAAAATAGTTATAAACAAAAAAACTATTGTGGCAAGCGTTGATAAACAAAAAACCTTTACTGTCTTTGATATTTTTATTATTCTCATAGACTATTAATTATATATCTAATAACAAATAAAGCAAAAACCTCCCCGTAATTCTTAATGTTGATAACTATTTTGTCCATCCGAAACAAAATATATATCCCCCAAATCATAAGTGCCGAGTATTCGACTTTTAATACTATTCAAAAAATCCAATATTTCTTGATGTGGATGTCCGAAACTATTGTTTTTTGCTGCTGAAATAACAGAATATTCTGGCGCAACCGCAGAAAGAAACTCTGGTGAAAGTGAATTTCTAGAGCCATGATGCGCCACTTTTAGCACATCACTTTTTAATTTACCGCCATCAGTTTTTGCTAAATAATTTAAAACATCAGTCGGTGCATCTCCGGTAAAAATAAAAGTTGAATTACCATAATATAGTTTTGCCACTACGGAATATTTGTTCGTATCTGTACCTTTTGGATCACTTACTGGATACAAAATTTTTAAAATCGCCCCACCACCGAGGTCAATAATTTCTCCTGCCCTTGCGATTTCTTTTTTTATATTAAATTTTTTTAAATCATTTTGCAATTCGAGAGATGTGCCCGTGCTTGAAGTTGCACCACTGCTGATATATTCTCCGACAGTAAAATTTTTCAAAACTTCTGGAATTCCGCCAATATGATCTTGATCTGGATGTGTTACAAGCACAGCATCAATAGTTTTATCATAAAAAGGCATCACTCTGCCCAAAGCATTTAAAATAGTTGTGTCTGGTCCCCCATCAATGAGTAGTTGATTGCCAGTTGGCGACTCAATAAAAATTGCATCGCCTTGTCCTACATCCAAAAATGAAACTCTTAAAAGATTTCCTTTTGTTTCAGCAAAAACTGTATAAAAAATCATCAAATTTGCCAAAATAAGCAGTAGTAAAAAATATATTTTTATTTTATTGATGTGAAATATTTTCATTATGTTTTTGTATTGTTGTTTTTTTGTTATTCTTGCATTTCTTGTTGTCATTCCCGCGCAGGCGGGAATCCAGTGTAAAATTAATTAATTCTGGATCCCCGCATCCGCGAGGATGACAATTGCTTATTTATTTCTATATTTTTGTGTCACCCGTCCCCGTCTTCACGAGGATAAACTCCGGCGGGAATCCAGTGTGAAATTATAATTCTAAACTCAAATCTTTCCATTCGGGATTCTCTTTTTCAATTAATCTTCTTTTCCATAATCTATTCCACTTTTTGATGCATTTTTCTCTTACTATTGCGCTGTAGACATCTGTTGTTTGTTCAAAATATACGAGTATATTTACGCTGTATTTCTTGGTGAAACCATCAACTAAACTATTTTTGTGTTCGTATACTCTTCTCAATAAATCATTTGTGACTCCTATATACAACGTCCCATCACGTTTACTTGCTAAAATATATACATAATAATATTTCATAAAAACATTATACTGGATTCCCGCCTGCGCGGGAATGACAGTGTTCGATTTGTCATCCTTGCGAAAGCGGAAATCCAGTGTGAAATTATATTATTTTTTAATTAATTGTTTATTTTGATAAATCACCCAAACGGCAATTATAATATAACATATTGCCATTATACTAAACGAAAACCACGTTATATTTACTGAAGAAAATGGCAAACTCGCAAAGAAATTAGAAACGGAAATTATGTACGCGAGTAGTACCCAAGATATCCAAGCAAAAGGAAGCGAGAGTGGAATCCATAAAAAACCAAGAGCTCCAGTAATAAAACCAAAAAGCATTGTGGCAGGTATAAATGCAAGCACTAAAATATTCGCAGGCAGTGCAACAAGTGAAAGTAAACCCATTTTATAAAGTATTAAAGGTAAAACAAGTATCTGTGCTGAAATTGTTGAAGAAATAATATCACGCATACCAAATTTTTCTGTTATAAAAGTAAATTTTGTTTTCAAAATTGGTGCAACATAAATAATTGCGATTGTTGCCAAAAAACTAAGTTCAAAAGAAATATCGAAAACTAAAATTTTTGGATTAATAATCACCATGATAAGCCCTGCGACAATAAGTGCTCTCCCCGCTTGATAATTTCTGCGAGTAATTTGTGCCAAAATAACAATAAGTGCCATTACTCCCGCTCGCACCGCGGTAGAAGATGCCCCAGCCATAATTACAAATAGAATTATTCCAATAATTCCTCCTAGAAATCCAAAAGTATGTGGAAGAAATGAAAATGCTTTCATAATTGCATCCGCGACGACTGTAATGTTGTACCCGGAAAGCGCAACTATGTGAGAAAGCCCAGCTTTGCGAAAAATGTCCGATGTATTTTTATCTATTGAACTTTTTGCACCAAGTAATATTCCAGAGAGAAGAGAAGATTCAGGTGCACTTATAGTTTTTTCGATATTATCCGTAAAAGAATTTTTAATTTTGAATAAAATGCTTTTAATTATATTTCCATGCCCACTTGAGACAAGTTTTGCCTTTGCAAAATCAATTTTATAAAAAATATCGTCTTTTCCTAAATAAGAGATGTAATCAAACTCGCCTGCACTTGTCGCATTACCACTAGAATTTGAAATATTTGTAGGTTTTTCCAATTTACCAGAAATATTTATCATATCTCCATATTTTAGTTCAGGATATAAATCCGTACTTACAATTCCTTTACCAGAAACGGTCAAAGTTGAGCTAGAAACAATAATATTTTTAAAATCTACAACTAATATAGCCTGTTTTTCTTTTCTTGTTGGTTCATCAGAAATAACACCTGAAATTATGACTTTATTACCAACATTATTCTCCAAATTAATATCCAACGGTTTAGAATCCTTAATTTCATATCTTATAACGCCAAGTGCAAAAGAAAATAGAAAAATTACTAGTAAATATATTTTTTGTTTGCTTTCAAAATCTATAGCAACAAATTTTCTAAACAAAAATAAAATTATTGAAAGAAAAATAAGAAAAAATGCAAAAGTAATACCAAATTTAAAAAATGAACACAAAAAAATTGCCAATATGAAGGCAACGATTGAAATTATTAAAGAAAAATTATTTTTCATTTACCCGAGAAAAATTTTTGCTGATAAAAATGTAATTGTAATCTTGATATCATAAATTTAATTAAAAATCATCTATATATAAACATAAAAACCAGTACCGCATTTTTAATGCGTCAGCAAAAACTTTAACGGGCAAGAACATTTTAACATATAATTTAAAAAACGAAGGTTTAACCTTCGTTTTTTAATGATTTTATATTAATTTTATAAACTATCAATTATTTTAATATCTACCAATTTAATAATATTCTTTGTGTACAATTGGAGCAATTCTAACATAACATTTTTGTATTTTTTTGTGTTTATACCACATTCTTTTATCAAATCTCCTTCACTACCGATAAGATATGCCGACACTTCGTCTATCATGGTATCTTCTGGATAGGCCATTTCACTTGCAAGCTTTGCTTCTATTTCTTTTACATTATACTTTTTGATTATTTTTGTGATTTCACTTCTATATTTTTTATCTAAATAAAATAACGCATGGTGTAATTCATGAATAAAAGTTTCATTATTTACTCCAGCAATTACATAATATGAAGAAGTTGAATAAATTTTATTTAAAATTTTTAATGCTTTTTGTTCCTGAATCAGTAACTTTTCTTTTTTATATGTTTTCAAAAAACTATCAACGTCTTTACTTGGAAAATTAAATCCGTCCCAATAATGCATGTAATTTACATTGCCTTTTGGAAAAGTTTTCCACCAATTAATTATATCTTTCTGACTAACTACTTTATGACCAATGCTCGTACTTAAACAATGTTCTTGAATACGCATCCACACATTGCACATATCATACTTTGTCTTATATCTAAAAAATATTATGTTCATTTTATTTATTGTTTAACCACTCCTTCAAAATCTGTTTTTCATCTTCTGCACTTACAGCTTTTTTAAATTTTATATCTCCCTTTACACCCTTTACTCTTTTTTCACATTCAGCCCACGTCTTATCAATCTTCAAAACCCCGTGAACCAAGCTTAAATATGAATATGCTAGAATTTTATTTTGTTTTTTTGCTTTCTTTTTTATTCCACTACCTTTTGTGTCAGACAAATCATATTCATAGCTTGAAGCTTTACCGTTAAATAGTTTGACCGCAAGATTATCAGCAAAAGATGTGGCAATTTCATCGCATCTTTCATTCCCCGGTACACCAACATGCCCACCTATCTGATTCCACTTTATTTTTCTCGCCCCGTCAAATTGGCTTTTTATTTGACTGGAGTTAATACCTGCAACTTTTATAAGTTCTTCCCATAAATCCTTATTTACTACCGGCTCTTTTTCAGAAGTTTTCCAATTATTTTTTTGCCAACCATAAACCCATTTTGTAATTCCATTTACGACATAAGCAGAATCTGTGTTTAAAATAATATCAGCTCCACCTTTTTTTATTAAAGACAAAGCTTCAATCGCAGCAGTAAGCTCCATTCTATTGTTTGTTGTGTGTGCTTCTCTACCACCAAGCTCAATAACTTTTTCATCAGCACAAACAACAGCACCCCAGCCACCCGGGCCAGGATTTCCCCTTGCTGAACCGTCACTAAAAATAATTATATTATTATCCTTCATATTCATCAGTTGTATCTTTTTCCGCATCAGCTTTTGTTGCATGAATTACTCCATCTCTATGATGTGGTGGCATGTAAATTGTATAAAGTTTCAATGACTTTTCACTTGAAGTATTTATGACATTGTGTTGCGAACCAGCGGGGACAACAACTGCAAATCCATCTGAAATTATTGCTTCTTCCCCATCAATTATCACTTTTCCTTCTCCACTATCAATACGGAAAAATTGATCCGTAACTTCATGAACTTCCATTCCTATTTCTTCATTTGGAAGCAAACTCATCAAAACAACTTGCCCATACTTTGAAGTAAAAACGACTTTCCTAAAATTATTATTTGCCAATGTGTCACTTTCAATATTTGTTACAAATCCTTTTTTCATATTTTTTATGTTTAGTTGATAATACAAATATTATACCAAACCTATGATATAATAAATACATGGAAAATATTGACAAAAAACTAGTTGAACTTGAACAAAAAGTAAACAAAATCTACGATTCTGTAGAAAAAACAAGAAAATATTTCTTGTGGACGATGATTATTTCTGTAGCAGTCATAATTATACCTTTAATAATAATGATATTCGTTTTGCCTTCATTTATAAGCAATTATACGAGTAGTCTTTCTGGTTTAGGACTTTAAAAAATCAAATTTAAAAGATGGGCGACCTTCGGTCGCCCCTCTTTTTAATTTATCCATGATGATACGGCTCTTTTTTAATCACCGAAATCGCTCGGTATAAAGACTCGACTAAAATAAGTCGTACGAGTTGATGTGGAAATGTAAGTTTTGAAAGTGACCATTTAAAATTTGCTCTTTTATAGACTTCATCAGAAAAACCATAAGCTCCGCCAATAACAAATACGATTCTTTTGTCACTAACAGACATTCTCTTTTCAATAAATTGCGAAAGCTCAATTGTATCTAATTCTTTTCCTTTATCATCAAGTGCCATGATAAAATCCCCACTGCCCAAAATTTTTAAAATTGATTCTCCTTCTTTTTCTTTGTCAGAGGTTGGAATTAATTTCCATTCAACTGGAAAATATCGCTTAATTCTCTTGGTATAATCTGCCACTGCTTCTTCAATATCAGAATCATTCTTTTTTCCAACTGAAATAAATGTAAATTTCATATTAATAATTATGCCAAATTAGAAAATAATTGAAGAAAAATTTCATCTCCTTCCAATTCATCAACAAAATTCTCAGGATGAAATTGAAATCCATATATTGGTTGAGTTTTATGTTTAATTATTTCAGGACCAACAACTGATTTAGCTAAAATATCAAAATTTTCTGGTAATTTTTGTACTCCCCATCCATGACTTTCATAAACTTTTATTATTGGTTTTTTATACAAGGTATTATCTAAAATTTCAATTTCTTTTTCTCCCTTATCTATATTTTCTAATTTTTTGATTTCTCCACCAAAAGCCTTCACTATTAATTCAAAACCAAAACAAATACCAATAACTGGTTTTGTTGTATTCCTTAAAAATTTTAATTCCTCACTAAATTTAGCTTCATTTTCTACTAAATAATATGCGCTTCCACCAGATAAAATAACCAGATCAAAACTATCAGTTAGAATATCTTTTAAATTATCAAATCTTATAATAGATTCTTCTCCGGGTATAAGTGTCTTTAATTTTTCTAAAAGCGTTGTTCCGTTATCAATAAGTAAAACTTTCATAATTAAAAGTATATCAGATGTATTCTTTTTGTGATATCATATTTATATGTTCACGAAAAACCAAGCTAAATTAATAAAATCCCTACAAGAAAAGAAAAACCGTGTAGAACTTGGGCTATTTTTGGTGGAAGGCGAAAAAAGTGTAGTAGAGGTCCTAAACTCAACTTTTGATATAGATTTTATACTTACAACAACAAAATTTTTTGATAAATATGGTGAAAAAATAAGAGAAAAAGCAAAATCTTATGAAATAGTAAATCAATTTGATTTAGAAAAAGTTGGAACATTTGAAACAAATGATTCAGCACTTGCTGTCGTGAAACAAAATAAAAATACCGAACCTAAAATAAACAAAAACCAAATAGTTTTAGCACTTGATGAAATAAAAGATCCAGGAAATCTTGGAACAATAATTCGTATTGCAGATTGGTATGGAATTAAAAACATAGTTGCTTCAAAAGAAACCGTTGATTTTTACAATCCAAAAGTTATCACTGCAACAAAAGGCTCATTTACTAGAGTAAGTATTTTTTACACTGACTTAAATGACTTTTTAGCAAAAACAAAACTTCCGGTACTAGGCGCTTTCCTTAATGGAGAAAATATTCATAAAACAAAATTCCCTACTAGCGGAATACTCCTTATGGGTAATGAATCAAATGGAATAAGTAAAGATATTGAAAAATTTGTTACAGAAAAAATTACGATTCCATGCTACGGCAAAGCAGAGTCATTAAACGTTGCAATCGCAACAGCAATTATTTTAGATAATTGGTTAAACAATTTACAATAACAAATCAAAGTATCTCTTATTTATTCTTTTCAAATTCACCAAAAACAGATACCTGTTCTTTTAGTTTTGGGTATTTCTTCTCTTCTGGACCCCAATAAATATTTGAAATCTCTTTTTCAGTGAAATTTTCTCGTTCCTTAACTAAACTAACAGGAGAACCTCCCCATTCTTTAACTAGTTTATAGTCATCCCAATTTATACTAAATATTGTCTTGTCGTCCAAAAAAGTAATAAGATTATAGTTTGATTGTGCCCATCGGCCATCAATTTTTACAATATCTAACGTATTTGGTCGGGGTGTTTTTTCTACAGATTCATGGTTATTATTTACAACTTTTTTCCATAATAAAATCATATCAGAGTAGAACTGAAAAGTCTTTTCCAAATATAATTATATAGTAAATCTATATTTTTGAAGTTTGACTAATGATCCTGTGCTTTTTTTAAATAATCTAAAAGTCTTGGATATTCTTCATCATACAAAACAAAAGAATTATCTTTATTTTCTAATACTTTAGCCAATAAACTTGGATTAATCCATTTTACTTCGGAAACTTCTTCTTTCTGTAATTTAACTTTTGAAATATCAACGTCAATCTTGACCAAATAAACATCATCAAATTCATTATTGATAAACGTTCCATTATTCTGTATTGTCTGCGAAGTTAAAGTAAACAAATACTTAAAATCTGATTGTTTTATTTTTACACCCAGTTCTTCATAAATTTCTCTAACAGCAGAAGTTATACTATTATCTCCTGCTGAAACATGCCCAGCAGCAGAAATATCCCATTGGTTAGGATGACTTTCTTTTTCTGGAGATCTTTTTTGCACCAAAAGTTTTCCTTCACTGTTTATGATCCATATGTGTACTGCTCTGTGCCAATCACCATCTCTATGAACTTCTGATCGTAATTTTGTCTTTCCAGTCAGATTTCCATTTTTGTCTAATACATCAAATTTTTCCATACCAAAATTATACTCGGGTAGAACCAAAAAATCAAAGTGAAATAACACTTTATTGTCTAAACTAACGCTGGGTCACTATCCAAACTTTATTATAACTATCTTAGAAGATGAGAAATATATGGAATCTTTGTATAGTAAATACTTGAGTATCAAGTCTGAATTAAAGTTAATCACACACAGGGGGTGATTTGCTTTATTGATTATTGGATTATTTAGAAAGGGTTTCAACTGCCACCTTGTAAATAGTTTCTAGACCACCCTGTGTTTCAATTGAATGAAATTGTGGCGTCCATTCTTCTAATTCAGCTAGAGAGTCACTGATAGTAAAAACGGCGCCCATTTCCACTTTTCTATATTGAGCCACTGAAAACAAGGCGGACGCCTCCATTTCAACGGTGGCAACACCTTCTTTTTGATATTTCCTCGCCTCAACAATAGTTTCTCTGTAAGGTGCATCTATTGTCCAACTTGTTCCAATTGAGTACTCCTGATTAAATTTTTTAAATGATTTTATTATCTTGTCATTCATTTTTTTAGAAGAATAAGCGTATTTGGAAAACTTTAAATAATGGTGAGAGGTACCTTCATCTCTTATTGCTCTATTACAAAGCATCATGCTACCAATCTTAATATCTTTCTGTAATGTGCCTGCCGTTCCCACTGAAATAAATTTTTTGACACCAAAAGCAATTAGCTCTTCCAAAAGTGTAACAACTATTGGAGCGCCGATTCCAAAATTACATACTAAAGCAATTTTTCCTTTTGTTTCATCTAATAAATATGTATCTCCATAAAAACCTTTAACTTTTGTTACCTTATGGTTATTTAAAATATAATTCATCAGAGATCTTTGATAACAAAATATAACTGCCTGTGGTGTTTTGAATTCTGGATATTTTCCAATCTTTTTACTGTAAGCTAAATACTCCTTGGCTGTAAACATTGAGTCCTTACCGTGTTTGTTTTTAAAATTTGGGAATAACATAAATATTATTATTACATATACAATATGCAATTGCTACACATAGTTTAGAAAACTTTAGACTGACTGAAAGTTCAACTCTCGATAGTCTAAAGTAACCACTAAATATAATGGTTTTCCGAACTCGCTGGGTGACGTCGTAGAGGATGTTAGAACTGTGTTTGAGAGATTAAATGATACGAGTATTTATATTCCTACATTTTACCCTACCCTTGATTGCACTATTTAATTAGAATTACTTGGAGGATTAGTTACGCCCACAAAACTTGTTGGTGGAGTTGATTGGCCTTCATCTGTTGGCGCACTACCAACACCAAACAAAAAGTCTGTGCTTGCAATTGTAGGCATTGCTACAGGATTTGAAAATAGATACGCACCTGTAGGAACGGCTGAAAGGTTTCGTAACTTTACCAAAGTTGCTCTCTGAGCATCTGTAAGTGTGCTATTCACTTGGGCAAACCTTGTTGCATAAAGAGCTGACATTTGTCCATCAAGTTCTCCGTATTGCTTAATAGAAGAATAAATTAAATCTTTATTTGGAGTTCCACCTGTCATAGCTTTCGCTAATTCAGTTGAAATAGTCGTTCTAAGCTGTGCTATTTGTGCAAGCATTAGTCTTTGTGCATCAATAATGCTTGTTATCAAAGCTCGTTGAGTAGAATTTAGAGTATTAAGGAAACCTTGTCCACTATCTCCTGTTTCTGCAGTGCTAATAAAATAATCATTATTACCAACGGCAAGATAATCTTTCATAAAGAATCCGCCGAAATATGTTCCGTGTCTTTCTGGACAGAAATAAACATCTGCATCAATTCCACCTTTATACCAAGAGAATAATTCACTTGCGTATGTCATCAAAGCGGTGTATTGGTCATTATTTAATCCTTGTTTAATGGATGCATTTTCAGTAACTGCTGGCCAAGTTGAAGAATCATTAAATTGCATTTTTGCAAAATAAGCTTTTTGAGTATCGGTCAGAGAATTTATTACTGAACCAACAACTAAAGCACGATTATAAGCTAAGTCTGCATCTGTTTTATAAAGGTCTCCAGTATATTCTGCAACAGATGATGTGCTGAGTCCCGTTGCACCTGTTGGGATTTTACCTTCCATATTTCTACGAAAAGCATTCGTAAGTAAAAATCTATTGTAAGCAAAATTTACATATTGAGGAGCCTGAACTTTTGCCAGTGCAATCAACTGAGCTTTTTGAGCATCGTTTAATATATACAAAACATTATCGGCAGCTTTTGGAAGGAACGTTGTGTTGTGTCCGTATCCAGCTGTATCAACATCTCTCATATATTGGAATCCGAAATAATCTGCCACTTTTCCTGGAGGGAAAAATGTATCTGCTCCAGCGGAACCAGTAACAAATGCTAATCCGTCAAAGGCGATAGTTGAAAGCTGTGCCCCATCACTCATTGCTTGAGCAAGGTTATACGCATTTGAACTTGAAGTTGTTACACCCGTGCTTGTGCTTTGTGGTTGATTTTGTTTCTGTGGTTGGGGTTGTGATGATTGTGACTGAGATGGTGTTGTGGAACTTAGTGACAAAAGTGAATTTGCAATCTTTCTTGTCATAGGACCAAAATATCCTGTTACTGGTAAATTATTTTCCCCTTGAAAACATTTGACTGCATCACGAGTTACACCAAAAAAATTCCCAGTGGGATTCATTTTAAGACACCCTTGATTTGCCAAGAAAATTTGTAGATCTCTTACCAGTGGGCTATGAGGAGCACCGTAAGAAAGATTTTGATCAAAAGATGCAAAACTAATAAATGGAGTGGCTAATAAAATAAAACTAATAATTACTTTTTTCATATACCAAAATTATACTCGGGTAGAACCGAAAAATCAAAGTAATATAAAGATAATTTAACAAAATTCCTTCTAGGGTGCCTATCGAGAATTGAACTCGAACTAATTCCTCCACAGGGAACTGTGCTACCACTACACCATAGGCACCATTACACTACTAAATATTAGTAGTTATAACATATTTATAACAGATTTTTACGATAAAGACTAGTATTTCGCTGATATTTATAAATTATTCGTAGCCATTCGTATTATTCGAATCATTCGCATATTCGTATATTTATTTCAATATTTTGGAGCCACTTCGTCTCCATTTTTTAAAGCAAAGTATCTTGCAAACACATACAAAAAACTTGATAAACGATTTAAAAATACAAGAGTATTGGAATCAATTTTTGTTATTCCTTCTTCGCTCACAGCAACGACTCTCCTTTCCGCTCTTCTTGCAAGTGTTCGAGCAAAATCAAAATATGCAGAGATATCATTCGCACCAGAAACAAGAAAAGATTTTATCGGTGGCAATTTTTTCTCAATTTCTGAAATAATATCCTCAATATATTTAACATTATTTTCACTTATTTTTTTGTCAGCACCTGCAACTTGTGCCTGAACAATAAACAAATCATTTTGAATACCATGAATAATGCCAGAAATTTTTTCCTTTCCCAACACTTCATTCTTCAGATTTGTTTTTACAACACCGAGGTATGAATTTATTTCATCCAAACAACCAAGGGCTTCGGTAATAGCCGAACTTTTTGAAATTCTTTGGTCACAACCGTAGAGATTTGTTTTTCCGTCATCACCCCTTTTTGTTTGAGACATTTTTTATTTTATTTTATAAATTTCTGCACCTACTTTTGTTAATCCGGCAAGTTTGATTGCAATATCTTGTCCTTTTTTCCCCGATTTTATTGCTTCATGATTTAATTGCATTGATTCAATAACCTCTTCAAACTCAACATCACCTTTTTTAACTTTTATTTTGTCACCAACCGCTAATGCACCAGCGAGTTTTATAACTGCAACATTAATATTGCCGTACCAGTGGCTTATTACGCCAATTGGTTTTTCTTTTTTTACAACTTTTACCATAATATTTTTTGCCACCCCATGTGGAATGGACTTAAATTTTGTTAATAAATCGACTTTAAGTAACAACTTTTGTCTATATAAATAATAGCCCTAATATTAAAAAAATCAAATGGATGCAAGTTGGGACTTGGTCACAAGTATTTTTCTACTGAAAAATCTCGCGACCATTACATGGTCAGTACACCATTTTGGATATTATATTTCGCTATGCTCATATAATATCTCAAAAGGTTTTTCGGTTGGGTCCCAGCCCAATCCTCAACCCGACTTGCGCCGCCGCGCTCCGTCTTGCAAGTCCTGCACGTAAGTGCTAAAAAGCACTTACTCCGAGCACAAAAAATAAGGCGTACTCGCCTATTTTTTTGTGCTCGGGACAGGACTTGCACCTGCATAGGATTGCTCCCGCTACCACCTCAAGGTAGTGCGTCTTCTAGTTTCGCCACCCGAGCATTAGGGTTCATGATATACCAAAATTAACTTTTTTCAAACAAAAAACCCGTTTTTCACGGGGTTTTTGAATTATTTTTTTGTTTCTTCTTTTTCAGCCTTTTCTGCTTTCTCAACTCTCTTTGTATCAGTATTGCTTTCTTTTCTTGCACTTAAAAGCTCGCTCTTCAAATGTCTCTTGAGCTCCTTTGCTGCTTTTTCTCTGATATAATATAATTTTGCTCTTCTGACTTTTGCTCTCTTTAAAACTTCCACTGAATCAATGACTGGAGAATATAATGGGAAAATTCTTTCTACCCCAACCTCATCTATAACTTTTCTTACAGTGAAAGTTCCACCATTTTCCTTTCCGTGTTTGATAGCCAAAATCATTCCTTCAAAAGCCTGGAGTCTTGTTTTTTCTCCTTCTTTAATTTTCTGCCAGACACGAACAGTATCACCAGATCGCATATCAATCTTCTTTCTGGCTTCCATATCTATAGGTGAAATCTTAATATTTTTTAATTGCATAAGTTGTAGTAATTTAGCACATAAGGTCATTTTTCGCAAGAAAAATCACCGTCTTATTTATTCATTTTTTTCACTGCAACTGCAAAATCTTCTGGGTATGGCGCTGTGATTTTTAGCAATTTACCTCCTGGTAATGTAATCTCCAATTCTTTTGCATGAAGTGCGGTTCTTTTAAAACCAAACTGCTGTCTCTTTTTTAGAAAAAAATCTGATGCATAAAGTTTATCTTGTACCAGAGGATGATTTATGGCGCTAAAATGTACTCTTATTTGATGTGTTCTGCCTGTTTTTGGCATTGCTTCAACAAAAGTAATATTATTTTTATTACCTAAAACTTTAAAATAAGTTACTGCCTCTCGCATCTCACCACGAGCACCTCTTTGCGAGGTCCATTTTCTAAAATCCGTTGAGCTTCTACCGATTGGTCTGTCAATCATTCCCCTTTCATCTTTCATATCGCCATAAACAAAAGCTTGATAAATTTTGTGAACTTTTCTAGCTTTAAATTGCCCTTTCAAAAATTCATATGCTTTTTGGTTTTTTGCAATGATAAGTGCACCCGAAGTATCTCTGTCAATCCTGTGAACAATACCCGGTCTCAATATTTTCGTGCCATCAGAAAGTAAAATCGGCTCACCAATATTTTTTATTCGAGGATATTTTTTCAAAATCCAATCAACCAAAGTTTTTTCTTTGGTTTTTATGTCAGGGTGAACAATAAGCCCTGCTGGCTTATTTATCACAACAACATCTTTATCTTCATATAGAATGGGGATTTTCATAGGATTATTTTAATCTATTTATTGTACCATTAATCCAGCCCATTATTTTTAAAAAAAGAACGACATCACAGACATATATATCTAGTGTTCCATTTTTAAGTGAATCCATTTTACCTTTGCTAGAAATACTTGGTATACAATAAGTCTTATAAAAATGTTTTTTGGGTATTTTAGTTATTTCTGCCCAATATTTTATAGCACTACTAACTGCAAGATGTGAGTGAATGTGAATATGTGCCCTAAATTTATTTTCAGGAACTAAACATATCTCTCTAAAAAAACGCATGATTATTTTTATCATATTTTCATCGCTATTTGAGAAACTAACCACTCTTGTGCCACGTTTTCTTCCTTCGGCCCAATAAAGCATTGTTCCTATAATCTTTAATTCATAATTAGAAAACTTATTTATATCTTTTGATGCTGTTGAAATAATAGTATTTCTTTTTAGCAATTCATTAGACAAACGGGTTGTTCTTCTTTTTTCACTAATTACCCCACTACTACCCCGAAGAGATAGTATGTTTTTTTGCTTTTTTGTCAGATTGACGTCCCTAACCCAAACACTGACACTTGATTTAGCAACATCAAGTTTTTTCGCGATTTCTTTTATCGATTGACCTGATTTTCTAAGGTTAATAGCTTTTTGTTTTTCAAATTTTCTCATAAATGATGTACTGTGTCAGTGTATCACACAGGTTCATATAATACAAACTTTCTTGATAATGTCGTTAAATTAAGATATATTAGCCATATGGGCGGTTAGCTCAGTTGGTTAGAGCAATCGCTTTACACGCGAAAGGTCAGGGGTTCGAGTCCCTTACCGCCCACATGAATATAGACGGGTGGCTCCAAAAATTTAAAGAATATTGGCAAACCCACAACATAGATGGTGTTTTAGGTCTTTTTGATAAAAATGTTATCTATTATGAAACTCCTTCTAATAAATTAGAAAATTTTGAAGCCCTCGCTAAAGAATGGAAAAGTATAACTGAGCAAAATAATATATCGCTTATATATCAAATTTTTTCTAGCGACAAAAATAAATATTCTGTTATTTTTAAACTTAAATACTTTGATAAACAAAAAGTTGAGAAAAATTTCGCTGGAACATATCTAATTGAATTAAATAATACTGGTTTGTGTACATATTTTCATCAGACTTGTGAGGAATTGTAAAAAATACTTTTCAAATTTCGGGTCCCATCCCAAAGTTTGAAAACGACTAGTCATAAAATTCGGGGCCCATCCCGAATTTTTGACAACCACGAAATACCCAGCAGGAAGTTCGACCCTTACAGGGTCAGTACCCCCATTGGCTATTTTATTTCATTACATTCATAAAATAGGCTCAATGGGGCTTCGATTCCTGACATGAGCAAAGACTTTTGCTCATTCCAAGGGGCACAAAATAAAAAAGACGCTTTTCAGCGCTTTTTATTTTGTGCCCCTGGCAGGAATCGAACCTACATCAAAGCCTTAGAAGAGCTCTGTTCTATCCATTGAACTACAAGGGCAAAGCACATGCAATATAACAGTTTTAAATTGAAGGGTCAACTAAATTTTTAGCTTTTAGTGTTGCTATACTTGTCTTTTTTGTTTCAAAATTGTCCAAAATTTTCTGCAATTCATCTTTCTTTAGATTTTGTATGGAGAGATCAGCTCTATTTATATCAACATACATATCTCCACTTGCAATTTGCTGGTAATAATTAAAATCAAAACCAAGCGATATAAGAATTAAAATAGTAAATATTATAATCAATATTATCCAGTTTTTTTGAGGATTAATAATCTTACCCAACCAAGCAAATAGAATGCCACTGCCTCTATTAGATAACGATATTTTGTTTTTTGAGGTATTTATCATATTATTTTATTGTTGATCTTTATATTTTAGAACGGTAAATTCGAAATTTCCTGCCCATTGAGAAACACTTCTCCCTTTCGCGACATTGTCAGAAAATTTATTTAAAGAAATACTTTTTATTTCAATCTTTAAGGGATAATTTTCTAGTAAAGTGATAAAAAATTGGACATTTTTCCACTCGCCAAGCACATCCATATTTATTCTTATTAATTCAGTACCAACCAAATTATTTTTATTATCATTTTCAGTTGTAACATTTTTAATATCGGACTTAATATTGCTATTCGAAACAAGTTGTTCCAATAACTTAATAAAATCGACTGTCCCTCCACTCGAAATAATGTATTCTTTCAATTTGTCTTGATATGTTTCACTAGAGATTAAATCATTTTTCATCATAATCCTTGCATCTTGTTTCTGTAATTCAGTTTTAATATTACTCTCAGTATTTATCGATTCATTAATTAAATTATTAGTATAATTATATATAAAAATAAACAAACCAATTATAAAAAGGTCGGCTATTCCCATAGTAATCAATAATGTTTTTGTTTCTTTTTTGGGCATATTATTTTAAAGTTAGAGTCGCTGTAAATTCAGAATCTGCATTTTTAATGAAATTTGCAACAGGAAATAATACATTTTTAAAATAGCCATCATTTATAATATCTTTTTGAAATAAAGTTAAATCATCCCTTGTATTTGCGACACCGCCAACAACAACTATTTTATTATCTGTTTTATTAATATCATTACTTATTTGTATTGATAAGATTTTTATACCACTATTTTTTAATGATATAACTTTGTCAATAATATGACTAAAAGATAAATCTGTTGAAAAGTCTGGTGTAAGAGCAACCAGTAATTTATTTGCATTTTTTATTAAGATAATTGGATCTGTGCTAACATTTATTGCTTGTTTTTGTACAGATAGTGATTGATCGGTTAAGGTAGTATTTTTATATTTTATGAAGAAAAATGAAGGTAAAAATAGAATTATCAGCAGCAAAGTGGCTGTTAAAATAAACGACAATTTAATAACCAGTACTCTAAATAAATATTCGGTGATTATTTGTTTTTTGTTTTTTTGTTGTAAAAAATTTAGCATTTTATTGTTTATTTGCTGTTGTTGCTAACCCTATCGGGGTTACAAAATTTAACGCTTCTTGGAAAGTGATGTTGTAGGTACATTTTTCTATATTACAAATATTGTTCATAATATTTGCCAATACAACTTCAGTTCTTATATTTTGGTTAATATGTTTAGCTAAACCTGGTAAAGTTGAACATTTTCCACACAATATTATTTTGTCTATCTTTCCATCCGAAAATAATTTGGTATTACTAAATTTGTTAACGATATATTCATTAACTTTTTCAACCTCATCTTTATAAATTGAAAATATATTTATTAAGGAAAGATATGATTCTTTTGTGTATACTGTCTCAAAAGAAAAATCACTCTGAAAAAATTTATTGATGTCCTTTTTTTCTTTAAATAAATTTGTCTTAAATAGCGTCTCAACTATGTTATTTTCTCCAATTGATATTGACGATGATACTCTGACAAAACCGTTGATAACACAGGCAAGAATAGTTGAATCATCTTTAATATTCAAAATGATAACATTTTTTTTATCTTGTTCTCCTATAACTGATTTTGCTAAAACTTTTGATTCAACCTCAAAAGATACTGGGAATAAATCAGACAGTTCAAAGAGCTCGGTATAATCTGCAATTACCCTTTTAGAAATTACCGAGACATTTACTATCATATCGCTTTGATTAAAATCTTCATCGACAATTTCGTATTCAAAATAAGATTCTTCTAGTTTTAGTGGGACGTTTTCTTCAATTTTATAACTTAACGCTTCTCGAAGATTATTTTTGGCAGCTTTCGATATTTGAACATCAAAAATATATGTTTTTTCTTCTGGTATTGATGCTTTCATGAAGTCATAAGATAATTTTTTCTTTATGCTATTAAGAGTATCAACGATATTGTCTCGGTTTAAAATATTTCCTTCCTTCATGCTTCCGGCTAAAATAGGTAATTCTCCAATCGATTTTATCAGAATCTCCCTGTTATCATCAATAAACTCTGTATATTTGATTGATTTATTACATATTTCAATACCTGCTGCAGATAATGATAGATAATCTGGTGCATGGAATATTTTTTTTAAAAAATTATTCTTCATAAACTACATATAATTATAGCAAAAATAGCATCTTTCGAAAACAGCAGGTATTTATATCAAATTATATTTTTGTCTTAATTTTTTCTCTATATGTCTCAATAACAATCGGCAACAATGAAAGTAAGATAATCAACAAAATTATTGGCAGTATATATTTGTCTATATTCGGTATTGCTTCTCCTAGAACATATCCGCCAAGTACCATTCCAAAGGCCCAGACAAACCCGCCAAGAATGTTGTACGTGAGAAAATTTTTGTATTTCATCTGGCCAACTCCAGCAACAATCGGAGCAAAAGTTCTGACAATAGGCACAAATCTGGCTAAGAATATGGTTTTATTGCCATATTTATTATAAAAGTTTTGTGCTCGTTCTACATGTTTTTTGTGGAAAAAAATTGAATCTTCTTTTGTAAAAATTTTTGGTCCAACTTTTTTTCCAAACCAATACCCCACACTATCTCCAAGTACAGCACAGATAAAGGCTCCGGTTACTAGGATTTCCAAATTTATTAAATGCTGAGAAGCAAGTAAGCCAGCTGTAAAAAGTAAAGAATCTCCCGGAAAGAAAAAACCAAAGAATAATCCTGATTCAGCAAAGACAATTATCAAAACACCAATGAGACCGAGTGCCTTAATTATAACCATTGGGTCAAGTATGTGAAAAATGTTTGCCATTTGTTTTTTAACTCAATTCCGTCCCCTCTTTTATAAAATCCGGCACTTCCATAATCGCAAGTTTGTCATCGGTCTTTGCAGCAAGTATCATTCCATTACTTAAAAATCCCATAAGTGGTCGCGCTTCAAGATTTGTAACAAAGGCAACTTTTTTTCCAACTATTTGTGTTGCATCTCTAAAATATTTGGCTATTCCAGAAACAATTTGTCTTGGTTCACCTTCGGCGAAATCAACAGAAAGTTTATAGAGCTTATCAGAACCAGCGACTGCTTCAGCAGAAAGTATTTTACCAACTTTCATCTGAACTTTTTTAAAATCATCGTAAGTTATTTTTTTGTCCTCAATTTTTATTTCAGCTTTTTTCTGTTCTTTCTCATTTTTTGCTTTTGTAATTTTTCTGTTATTCTCTTTATCTAAAAAAGTTTGAAGGATTATCGATGCAGCTGATGCATCGAGCATTCCCGTTTTGCCAAAAGTCTTTTCAACTTGCATTGATGACATAAATTCTGGCTCAAGAAAAATTGGAAGTTTTACTAAAGATAACAATTCTCTCTTGAAAGAAATTACCTTTGGACTAATTTTATTATCCTCTCCCTTATAATCTTTTGACTCACCAATTACAATGGCTTCGACTTCAGATTCTTTACAAATATCTAAAATAGATTTCGTCAATTCAGCGTTATTTTGCAACACTATTTTGGGAAAAGCCACTTTTCCTTCTATATCAGAAATGGCAATTCCTATATTTTTTTCCCCATAATCTATACCTAAATATTTCATACCTATATATTACTATGTAAAAGCAAATTATAAAAGGGTGGGTTTGCCTGCTCTTTTATTCTAATAATAGAACTGGCCACATATACGCTATAGCGTATATGTGGCCAGTTTATTTTTTATACAATTACGCCATGGCGTAATTGATTCTTTCTCACTCACACCAATCTACGCCATGGCGTAGATATAATAATACAAGAGAATACAAAGAGCGGCGCCATAGGCGCCGCTCTTTGTATTTATTTAATTCTAGATCCCCGTCTGAATTTACCCTCGTGAAGACGGGGGCGGGAATGACACTCTTAGTTCAACAGCAATTTATTCGTCAAAAGTTTCATAAATGCAACAGCATTTGATTGAGCAGTTTTTGCATCTTTACTTGATACAAAGGTATCCCATTGTTTGGTAATGTCTGTGTCATTCATTTGTACAACATCATTTTCAAGAGTAACACGATCACTATAAGAAATAGTTTGTCCTTCAGTATTCAAAACTACATCAACAAAAAGCTTGAGAAGTTTAGATGCTTGAATTCTCACAATCGTATTATCAGATTGTGTTACATCTTGTTGTTTTAAACCTTCTGTATATTGAATACTGAAAAAAATGTTTCCAGCGACTAAAACAATCAAAAGGAAGTTTGTAAATAGTTTTGTCTTATCTAAAATTCCTGATTCAAATTTCATATATGTATTTAAAAATTAATAACTAATAAATTATACCACAAACTACAAACCAAACCAACCTAACAAAATTGACCACCAAGTTGCTGGCTTAACTACAGGTTGTATATCTAAAACTTCAATTACTAGAGGTAGAGGTAATGATTGCGTGGTGAGATAATATTGACCAGGTTGTGCAGGAGCGATTAGTTTAAAGGTAGCTTTATTCCCATTTACTACATATGAAATATTTCTATTGCTCCATGTACCGACTACAGAATTTTTATTTGTTGTAACAAAAGAAATGGTGAGTGGTGTACCAGAAGCGACATGAACAATTTGAATTATTTTATTATCTGTATCATTAGTGATATATGAATTAATTGTTGTTGTTCCATTAGATATGTTAAATAAACCAACTTTTGTAGAAGTACTTGAAACAAGAACTGGTTTTCGGCCGAGAGATACGAAGTCTTGAACTCTTGAAACGCCTACTGCTGCAAGATATTCTGTTAGTCCTGTTGATTTAGCCAAAATACTTGAAATTTCCTCTGGAAGCGGTGCAAAGACAAATGCAGAAATTGGTGTGACAAGAGAGAAAGAATTTGTTGAAGTTCCACCAAAAGTTGGTAATTCTGGAAGTTTAAGTGCTTCAGGAACATTTACAGGAATTTCAATTGTGTTTATTGGTGTAAGAACTTTTGGCTTTGGATTTAATAAATCACTAATAGCCTTACCAATTTGGTCGACAAGTGAAGTTGAGGTGTCAGTGTCACCACCAACACCAACTAAGGAAACTCTTCTACTGCGTGATGATACCGTTACGCCAGTTGAAGCAGAAAGATCTCCGGCAGTAGCTGTAATAGTTGTTGCACCAGAAGCCTGGGCAGTAAACAGACCATTGCTATCAACTGCACCGACAGAAGCTTTTGAACTTGTCCAAGTCACTGTAGTATTATACGCCGCACCATATTGGTCTAATGTTGTTGCAACGAATGCTATGGTTGACCCAAGTCCAACAGTTGAAGACCGTGGTGAAATAGTAATTGAATTTAATCTCGCAGGAATTCTCGTTACAGTAACGATAGTTGAAGTTGAAATATTTCCAGCTGTCGCTGTAACTGTTGTTGTACCTATTGCTACAGCGGTGAACAATCCAGTTGAAGAATTTATTGTACCAACTGATATTCTAGAGCTAGTCCATGTTGTAGTTGTAGCAAACAAATTACTATATTGATCAAGTGGCATCGAATAGAATGTCGTTGTTGCTCCAACATAAACATTAGGAGCCAAAGGTAGAATACTTATTGACGTAAGAGTTTCGGGAGCTGTAAATGTCCAGTTTGTATTTCCTCCACCATCTATACATTTTGTACATAAAAATGGAGTTGAGCTTAAGTTCGTCGAACTAGCGACATTAAGGTGTGATAATGAAACAGTTCCTGAACCAGTATATTTGATATTGAAAGTGGGGTTACCAATACCTATAGCAGGAATCTCATATAATTTAAGATTGTCTACAATATAAACTTCATTATTTCCGGGATTATTACCAGTCAAACCAAATTGAAATGTGGCTGCATCTGACGGAACGGTAAAATCTACTGATAGAGGTGTCCATGTATTTGTTTGTGTTACTAGAGAACTATGATAATTGGGATTTCTATTACCACTAGTTGTAACCCATAGTCCTGCTTTGTTAGCAACAGAAGAATATACATCTCCCGTCAATCTTAAAGTTTTGCCTATATATTGACGTATGTGTGAAGAGTCCCATCCCCATGAACCCGCCCATTGACCCCAGCTAGCTGCTCCGACTCCAGATGCTGCTGTTGTTACTTTAAAGCTATAGTCGCCACTAGTTTTTAAATTACTTTCTCTACTTACAACCACAGGGAAAGCCCCCCCTCCCCAAGCTAACCTCCACTGGTTCGCTGTTTCGGTTCCATCTGATGAAGGATTTGTAAATGATGTTCCACCAGTCCAATTTTCAAAATCAGGATTATTCGCACTAATATCAATTGGAATTAATTGACCCCCAGATTTATTCAAAGTCAAAAGATTACCAGAGGTTCCATTTAATATAAGATTATTAGTGATTGTAGTTGTAGCAGTTGAATCAAACAGGAGTGTAGATGTTGCAGAAGTATTTTTTGTCAAATTATAGAAAGTATTGGTACCAAAAATACTTTGTGTTGAAGTGCCTATAAGATTAATTGTGCCTCCAATACCACTTGTAAGTGTTCCTCCTGAATTTATCCAATTACCTGCAACATTTAATGTATGACCTGCCAAATCCAAAGTTCCACCAGTTGCAAGTGTAAGATTTTTTACATAAGAATCTTTTATAAGAGTAGTTGAAGTACTTATTGTTGCATCTGTACTTCCATCTGTACTATTGTTGCCTAAATAATTTATTGTGACTCCACTTGGTGCACTAACTTGTTCCCACCAATGTGCTCCCAGAACATTCATAATTCCACTATTACCAGTGAGAGTTCCACCGGTATTATAATACGCCCCAGCAACTGTAAGTGTGTGATTCCCAATATCTAAAGTTCCACCACCAGTTAAGGTGAGATTGTTAACGCTTTGGTCTCTATCAAGAGTAATTGATGTGTCAATTGTTGCATCACTACTTATATCTGAAGGATATGGAATTTGGGATATATAATTTATTGCTCCACCATTTTTGTTTAATGTTCCACCAGTATTTTTAAAATTCCACCAATGTCCAGAAATATTTAGTGTGTGTCCATTCAAATCTAAAGTTCCACCAGTTGCTAAAGTCAAATTATGAATATATGCATCCCTATAAAGAGTAGTGCTAGTACTTAAGACCAAATCACTTGTGACTTCAGTACTATTCGCTGAATAAGTAACAGTAATACTACTTGCTCCAATATCAATAGGCAACCACCATGGTCCAGCATAATTAATTGACCCTCCACCTTTACCATCTGTAAGAGTTCCGCCATTATTTGTGTATGTGCCAGAGATAGTTAACGAGTATCCATTTAAATCCAAAGTTGCACCAGGAGCGATAGTAATATTGTGTACAGAAGAATTTTGACTAAGAGTCATGAGACTTGGGCCAGCACCGTAAGGAGCAGCAGGTGGAGTAAAGTCAGAAGTCCATCTTGCTATACCTTTTGTAATTCTAACTTCATCTATATAACCACCATAATTTTGATCGAAACCTGCTCCAACAAGCAAACCTTCTGTTGTACTATAAATCGTTGGCGTAAAAGCAGTGCCACCAATGTTAATTAAAATTCCGTTAACAAAGAAATACATTTTTCCTCCAGTTCTTGTAACTGCAACGTGGTACCATGTATCAATATTAAATGCATACGCAGTTCTGAGTTCAGAATATGCGTGACTATCATAGCCGTCTGTTGAATATGAAAATGAAATATATGAGACATCCCAAGAAGCATGGAAGGCCCAAGAAAAATTACCAGATGTTATACCACTTTGAGCTACTATTTGATAACCATCATATCGTTCTGGTTTTATCATAGCTTCTACGGTAAAGTCTCCGGAACCAAAATCAAAATCGCTGGAATTAGGTATTTCTAATGATCCAGCATTGGATCCTTCTGGTGGAAAATAACCTGAGCCACTACCAAGTGCAAAAGTATCTGTTGTTGTGGTAGCACCACCTGCTGGTGTAACCGCATGATTGTAACCAGAACTATCAGAAAAATCGGTATCCATATGCAATAATAATTTTGTATTATTATCAATGCTCGATCCTATCGTTACATTACTATTTATATCTGTATTATTTGGTAAATAATTTACTGTAAGTCCATCTAGTCCTGAATTCATAATATCCCACCAATGACCAAGGAAATTTATTGTTCCTCCATTAATTGTGAGTGTGCCTCCGGTATTTATATAAGTACCATAAAAATTTAAAGCAAATCCATTCAAGTCAATAGTTCCACCACTTGCAAGTGTAAGGTTATCTATATATGCATCTCTATATAATTTGATATCTGTGTTTATTATTGCACTACGACTTCCTTCATCGGAGTTTGATAAATGATTTAAAATGATACCGCTCGAGCCAACATCAACAGGCAACCACCATGGTCCTGAATAATTAATCGTTCCACCTCCAACACTGTCTGTAAGAGTTCCACCATTGTTTGTATAATTACCAGTAAGATTTAATGTTTTGCCTTTTAAATCTAATGATGCTCCACTTGCGATAGTAAGATTTCTTATATATGAATTAGTTGAGAGTTCCATTCCAAAATATGTCGGAATAGTAACATCTGTATTATTATTTGTAGAAAGGTCTGGTAAAAGTATAATTTTTCCCCCTCCAACACTATCTGTAAGAGTTCCGCTTCCACTAACATTGTGTGTTCCACAATAATCACCACCCCAGTACCAACAATATTCAGGATTGTCTGGGTAATTTGATATATCTGCTGATGCGGTAGGAAGACTGTATGTGCCGCTTACATATAATTTGTAACCATTGAGATTTAGTGTTCCACCTACGACTGTTTGATTACCGTATATGTCAAACGTTGGACCTGCAATTGTAAGACTATGGACATAAGAATCTCGAGAAAGAGTTACATTAGTGCCAGCAGCTATTGTTGCATCACTACTTATATCTGTACTCGTGGAAATAAATTGTATCGTTCCATCATTGTTAGGAAAATCCCACCAGTGTCCAGATGCAAGTTGTATTGTCCCACCCCCTGGATTTAGAGTTCCACTTCCGCTAACATTGTGTGTTCCACAATAATCAGGCCCACCCCAGTACCAACAATATTCAGGATTGTCTGGATAATTTGATATATCAGCTGATGTTGTAATAAGAGTATAAGTGCCGCTTACATATAATTTGTAACCATTGAGATTTAGTGTTCCACCTACGACTGTTTGATTACCGTATATGTCAAACGTTGGACCTGCAATTGAAATATTATTTACACTTTGATCTTGTGTAAGATTAACTGTGGTTCCAGCAGCTACCGTCAAATCACCACCTGTTGTTAAAAAATTAATTGAACCGCCAGCGTCATTTGTGAGTGTTCCATTATTTACAAAATTCCACCAGTGTCCAGCTATATTTAGTGTGTGACCTGCTAAATCCAAAGTTGCACCACTTGCAATGGTAAGATTTTGCACATATTCATCTCGGGTGAGAGTAACTGTACCTGCAGAAATAGTTCCGTCACTTGATATATCTGTGCTTGTGGAATTATAAGAGACTGTTAGATTACTTACTCCTGTATCTAGAAAATTCCACCAGTGTTGTCCGGAAATAAAGTTGATTGTTCCACCATTACTTATAATTGTACCGTTAGGAACAAACCAACTAGCTACATTTAATGTATGCCCTGCTAGATTTAATGTGGCGCCATTTGCAATTGTAAGATTTTGTACATATTCATCTCGAGTAAGAGTGACTGTGCCACCACTTATTGCTCCGTCACTTGATATATCTGTGCTTGTGGAATTATAAGAGACTGTTAGATTACTTACTCCTGTATCTAGAAAATTCCACCAGTGTTGTCCGGAAATAAAGTTGATTGTTCCACCGTTACTTACAAGTGTACCTCCATTATTGGCAAAATTTCCAGATACATTTAATGTATGGCCTGCTAGATTTAATGTTCCATCAGCATTTATTATTATATTATTTGAAGTAACATCATGAGACAAAGTGTATGTGCCTGAAGTACCAGCTAAAGTATGGGTAATGCTAAATGTTCCACTTGATGTAAAAGTGTGAACTGTATAGGCACCATCGGTTGTGATGGTTCCCCCTATTCCAACAATACTTGGATCAGTTAAATATCTAATAATCACAATACCAGAACCACCAGCACCACCTTGTCCAGAATAACCAGCGTAAGCAAATTGTCCGGAACCTCCTCCTCCACCACCAGTATTTGGAGTACCTGCTGTACCATTTCCAGTACCGGCTCCACTAGGATCAGCAGAACCACCAGCACCAGCGCCACAACCACCAGCACCGGGACCATTTCCTGGAACTCCTCCGTCAGTCCATTGAGAACCTCCCCCTCCACCAGCAAAACAAGAATTCATTATTGATAAACCAGATCCTCCGCTAGGAGCACTATTTGCTTCTGTTCCCCAACCTTCATCAATAGGGCATACGCCATCCCCACCAGCACCTCCCGCACCACCTCCACCACCAGCATTTCTAAAATCGTTTGGACATTCACCTTTTCCCATACCTCCTGCACTTGCATAACCTGTAGCTGTTCCAAAATCATTCGTTACTGGTTGTGAACCAGGACCACCAGGATTATCTCCTGTTCCCGCTCCTCCACCACCTGAACCTCCAGTTGCTCCATAACCACGGGAAGCATAAGCACCTCCTCCACCTCCTCCAAGAGCTGTTTCTGTTTTTCGACCAGCTGAGAAAGATGAATTCTGACCATTTAATCCAGCAGAACCATCCATTACTGTTGGTGCTCCATCTCCAACTACAACATCATAACTTCCATCAGTAAGTGAAGCGCTAGGAATATCTATGACTCCACCTCCACCTCCACCTCCAGAATGTCTTCCTCCACCGGCACCTCCACCTGCAACAACTAAAATTTCTTCTGAAGAAACCAGGGTTGGATTAAATTTTAAATTATAAAATTCTGAACTCCCTGGAGTAATGTCTGTACCATCACCAAGAAAAGTTACTGTGCCTGAATTATTATTAAATGTTCCAGAGTTTGACCAAATACCTGTAACATTCATATTGCCGGCTGGGGCAGTAAGCTCTCCTGTAATATTTATATTATTAAATGTATTTACACTTGAACCACTAATAGTTGTATTTCCAATAAATTTAATTGTTCCACCATTTGCAGTAAATGTTCCATTATTTACAAAATCGCCTCCAACACTTAATGTGTGGCCATTCAAATCTAAAGTTGCACCAGAATTAATTGTGATATTACCAACTAAAGTATTTTCTGTGAGTGTAATGTTTTGATTTTCACCAGCATTATAAGGGGCAGTTGGCAGAGAAGAACTAAAATCTGAAGTCCAACGAGCGATTCCTTTTGAGATGCGGAGTTCATCAATATATCCGTTAAAAAAAGCTCCTTCGCCAGTTGTTTCAGCACCAACAGAAAAACCACTCCCAACGTCCGTTGGACTTGAATTGTTTGACTCACCTATTCTGTCACCATTTACAAAAAGAGAAAAAACATTTCCTGAACGTGTAACAGCGATGTGATACCAGGTGTTTGTAATCATACCATGTGGGCCACTTACAACTTGTATATCATCGTTTTGAAAAATTAAATTATTTTGGCCAATAACAAAATCATAACCTGCATATGAACCAGGATAACCAAAACCGGCCACTACAAAATGATTGTACCAAGTGCCCGGCCAATCATCTGCTGTAGGCATAGAATTTAAATATACCCAAGCATCAATAGTAAAATCACCACTTCCAAAATTAAAATCTTCACTGGCAGGAGCAGTTAAATAATCTGTTGAACCATTAAATAATCCACTTCCTGTTCCAAACTTTTTTTGTTCGGTAGATATTTGTACACTTCCAACGGTAGTTATTGTATGCGCACTTGCCGAACTATCTGTAAAATCACTGCCCATATGTAACATTAATTTTGTATCGTTGTCTATTCCACCTGTACTACCTATTATTGCATCTATATTTATTAAAGGAATCCCTGCTGTTCCACCTGTACCTGTATAAGTAAAAGATGGAGTTGTAGATGTTCCGACATCATAAGAATAATTTCCTGCATAACCATTTACAGAATCATTTTCTACTACAACTTTATATCCATCAGCACCATCTGTTGGATTCCAGTTTAATGTTAAGTCGTATGGCGTTGCACTTGTAGCAATTGATGTAACTTGAACAGTGGCATCACCATTTCCACCCGATAAAGGAAATGTACCAATAGTATAATTGGTTCCACCATTTAACAATTCTAATGCTGTGATTCCATTATTACTATCTGAAACAGAATCTATTTGAAAAACAGCTCCGGAACCTTGATCACCGTTGCAAGCTGCACTACCCGTAGAATATCCGCTTCCACGTGAGATCCAAGACCAACCTGTGATTGCACCAACACTTATATTATCAATGTCAATTGATAAACCAGTACCTGTTCCTGTAATTGCCGTTGTTGTTGCTACGTCAACAATATAACCAGAACCTAAATATTCCGATATAGCTTCCACCCCTGTCACAACACCAGTTTCTGGAGCATCAACTGCTGTAACGATAGCTTCAGCTCCCGTTCCACCATCTTGATTTATTGAGACAATATCTCCAACCGCATAACTCGAACCACCAGAATCAGGAATAACACGTATTGCAGATGTTGTTGCGATTGCACCAGGAACACCATCAACACTGTCCAGTCTTATTTGGGCGTCTCCTCCAACTAATGTAACAATAGTTCCTGAAGCATAACCAGTTCCTCGAGTATCACTTGAAATTTGACCCCTAGTAATTGATCCTAATACACCACCCACTTGATCCACTTTTACAGTTGCTGAGGTATTTGTACCATCTATAATATTTAAAATATCATTTTGACTGTAGCCAGAGCCTGCGGCAACCGGTATAGAATTTATTGTACCAACAGCGCTAGGCTCAGCATAAGTGATGCTGTCATAATTGGTTGTATAAACTTTTCCATATTCAGTATTTTTGTATGCATAAACGCGAAAAGAAAAAGTACTTGTACCAGTGGAAGCAAATGTTGTACCTGTTGTAGTCGCTGCTGTAATAACTCCGTCAAGATTTGAAGGACCGGCTGGTGGAGTAAAAACTGTTGCAAACATATGCCCGCTAAAAATTTTCTTCCAGGTAGTTTTTGGGACAACAACGACTGATGTTGCGACAACAAGTAAAAGAATGATTGATAGGTTAAATAATGGAGATTTGAACCATATTTTAAGCTTTGTATCAATGATTTTTCTAGAGATATTATATAGGTTTATTCTGATGTTTTTTAGATTCATCTTTTTAGTTATAATACAAAAAAAATAGCTTGATTGCAAGTTATTTTCTGATATAATTGTAGCATGAATCCCGTTAGAGATACAGAAGTTATGTTTTACACCTATATTTTAAAAAGTGAGAAAAACGGTATAATGTACACAGGGTATACAAATGATTTACGGAAACGTTTAAGACAACATAACCAAGGTAAATCATATTATACAAAGCGGGATAAACCATATTTATTAGTTTATTATGAGGCATGTCTAAATGAAGACGATGCTCGGTCGAGAGAATTATTTTTAAAATCAGGGATGGGGAAGCGATATGTCAAAAATAGACTTAAACGTTTCCTATCTCTAACGGGATGAATACACAAATAGTAAACAATGCGATGTTCTCATATATTAGCACTAATCCTTGGGTGATTATTTTATTAGTTTGGTCACTTGTTTGGAAACTTATTGCTTTATGGAAAGCAGCAAAAAAGGGAGATTTAGTAATCTTTATAGTTTTAGGTGTTTTAAATACAGGAGGTATAGCAGAAATAGCTTACTTGGTTTATCTATATATTAGGGGGAGAAAAAATAAAGAAGTTATAAAATAAATTTTTAAAAAATCAGCGCCGCGGTAATCCGCGGCGCTGATTTTAATTTGATGCGGAAGAGGTGAGATTTGAACTCACGGGACCCTTGCGAGCCCTCCGGTTTTCAAGACCGGTGCATTAAACCACTCTGCCACTCTTCCAATAACTTTGATAATTTACCTTAATTTTCATCAATTCGCAAGTAAAACTGCGGTTAATTGATTTTTCAATTGTTAATATATATTTAAATAATTAAACCAACCCCATCAATCTCCACCATGGTGGAGATTGAGAAGTAATCAAAAATTATTTTCTTTTTCAATATATGGCCTCGATAATTTAAAAGTTTTTAACTTATTTTGTAAACCGATTGATTTTACATACTCAGTGAAATCTTTTGGCAAAGGTGAAGGACCTACCCATACGCTTTTTTGTATCATGATATAACCAAACCTCTTTAAATGTCTGCGGAACCAATCTCTCTCCCTTCTTTTTTCACTTGGTATATCATACATAACTATCATATTTTTGGGCAAATCTACTCCGAAACTAGATAAAAATGAATTATAATAAATACTGCTTTTCTTATTGCAATTTATATTTTTCGAATTATGTTTTGAAATAAACTCTGGTACGCCAAATAAATTTACTTTGACTCCTTTATAATTTAATTTTTTTGATTTCATATGTAATATATTATACACTAATTCCCAATCTCCACCATGGTGGAGATTGGGATATACAAAATATACTTAAACTATATCCACAATTCTCAACCTTATTTCTTCCCTTCCTCCAAAAAAGCTCTTCTCCAAATTTGCAAGTAAATTTATTTTTTCTCCCCTTTCTATTTTTGCATCAAAATCAGTTGGCTTCATAAAAAATCCAATAGCAGAAATAATTTGCCCTTTATTATTCTTAAAATTAATTTTTAAGTGTTCATTTTTTTTTCCAAAAATTTTTACATCATCAATTTCAATATTATGAAATGCAAAAATTGGTTTGGGATTATCCATTCCAAACGGTGAAAGTATACTTACTTGTTTTTCTAAATTATGATTTACATCATCTATTTTTATTTCTGCATCAGCGATTAATTCCTTTTTTTCTCCAACAACAGACAATTTTTGATATGCAATTTCAAGACCGTCAGCAAGTAAATCTACTTTTTCTAAACTAATTGAAAATCCACCAGAAGCAGCATGCCCGCCATATTCTTCCAAAAGATTTCCGGCATCACGCATCATTTCCACAATATCCACACAACCATCAGAACGACAAGAACCTTTCAAAGTTTTTCCTTCTTCTCTACCCCAAAGAAATACCGGCCCATCATGTTCATCCATAAGTGAATTTGCAACAAGCCCGAGAAGTGATGGCTTCCAATCTGGATTTCCGGCAACAAGCACTTTTCTTTTTTTATCTGGATCAAATTTTTCCCAATGCTTGCGAATCTCTTTCACCATCTGGGCAACGATTATTTTTCTTTCGTCATTAATTTTATTTAAGTGAAGTGCATATTTTGTTGCATCTGTTTCTTTTTCAGCAACAAGCATGTTAAAAGCGTCTTCTGGCAAACCCATTCTTGAAGCTGCATTTATACGTGGAGAAATCATAAAGCCAATATCATCTTCTGTAATATTTTTCTGATCAACTTTTATTATCGAAAGTAAATTTTGTAATCCAATTCTTCTTGTTTTTCTTAAAACTTTCAAACCATAATGCGCTAATAATCTATTTTCCCCAACTAAAGGAACCATGTCTGAAATAGTTCCAATCGCAACCATATCTAAAAGCCATTTTTCCCAACCATTTTTTAAATCAAACTTTTTACCATGTTTTTTTATGATTGCCTGCACAAGTTTGAAGACAACACCCGCTCCGCAGAGATTTTTATCAGGATATTTACATTTTGATTGTCGAGTATTTAATATTGCAAGTGCATGGGGCAATTCCTCTTTATTATTTTTAGAAATTCTTGGTAAGTGATGATCCGTAATTATCAAATCTATTTTATGTTTTTTTATTTTTTCTGCTTCTTCCACGTCAGCAATTCCACAATCTACAGTAATAATTAAATTGACTCCATTTTTTGCAAATTCATCAATTGCTTCATCATTTAAACCAAACCCCTCAAGCACTCGGTGCGGAATATAATTTTCAAAATTTTTGAAACCAATTTTTTTAAAAAAATCATGCAAAATCACTGCGCCTGGTATTCCATCCGCATCATAATCGCTATAAATAATTACTTTTTCCTTTTTTTCTACAGCTTTAAGTATTCGTTCCACTGCAATATCCACATCTTTCATCAAAAATGGGTCATAATTGTCCTCAAAAACTGGGTTCAAAAAGATATCGGCTTCTTTTTCCGTCTTGATTCCTCTATAAAATAGAAGTTTGCGTAAAATTTCTGGGTATTTTGCCAATTCTTTACTGACTTTTTCTGGTATCTCATTTCTAACTGAATAATTTTTCATAATCTGATTATAACAAATTAATTGATTACTGTGTCATTCCCGCGCAGGTTGAAATTTGGGTTGGGACCCAAATGAAAGACCTTTTCAGAATTTTTGTGAGTAAAACGAAACAAAAAGTCAAAAAGGTGTACTGCGCCTGTAAGGCGGGAATCCAGAATTAATTTAATTCAACATGGATTCCCGCCTGCGCGGGAATGACAATACAAAAGGCGGGTTTCACCTGCCTGCGCAGGCAGGCTTCGTGAAACCCGCCTTTTAATTTATTTTAACCCTTTATCTGTTTTATCAACTCAGTAAAATTTTTTACCTTTAAACTTTCTCTCCCAACAAGTAGTCCGTCTACATTTCCTTTTTCAAATATTTCTTTTGCATTATTTTTTGTTACAGAACCTCCATAAAGTATTTTAATTTTATCAACTTCTTTTGGACCACAAATATCACTAACCAATCTTTTTATAAAAATACTTATTTCATGAAGTTGGTCAGGTTTTATAGCTTCACTTTCTGTCCTTCCAACTGCCCAAACAGGTTCATAAGCAATTATTAAATTTTTAATATATTTTTTAGGTAATTTTGTAATTGCATCTTCAATTTGCTTTTTAATTTCATGATAATGATCGCCATGTTCATTTCTTTCTTTTTCACCAACACACAAAATAACTTTGAAACCTTCTTTTAGGGCTCCAATCATTTTTTCTTTTACAATCTGGTCAGTATCAAGCAATTCTCTTCTTTCGGAGTGTCCAATCAAAACATATTCCACTCCAGCCTTTTTTAGCAATTTAATACCAACTTCGCCTGTGTGTGATACCCCTTCACCGACAAAAACATCTTGTGCACCCAAAACAATTTTTTTAGAGTTAGAAATGACGCTTGCAACTTCATTTAAATAGACAAAGGGTGGACAAACTACCAAATTCACATCTCCAAAATGCTTTGATTCCTTATTTATTTCGGTGATTATCTCTTTTGCTACCTCTACTGAAGCAGGGTTCATCTTCCAATTTGCAATAATTAACTTATTAGACATAAATTGATTATATCATTTTAAAAAAGTTTGGTATAATATACCCGTTAAAGTTTTTGCTGACGTGTTGAAAATGAAAGGTTACTAGATGAATCTTTTTGAAAGATAAATCTAATAAAAAAATTACCAATCATTTAACCTCAACACATTTTTATCAGCAAAAATTTTCTCGGGTAAATGGAAAACAAAATTTCTTGGAAAGCACTTGAGTATAAAAGAAAAGACAAAACTGCAGATTGGTACTGGGCAGTAATTCTAATTGCACTTGCAATTATTATTGGCGCATTTTTCACACACGATGGTTTCTTTGCAATTCTTGTGATTATTTCAACCGCAATACTTATATCATTTTCTATTATTGCACCAAAAGTAGTTGAGATAAGCATGAATCAAAAAGGTATTACGGTAGGAAAGGAAACATATCCTTTTGCAACACTTGAATCATTCTGGGTAGAAAGCAAGGACGGTGAAAATCAAAAAATTTTATTTAAATCAAAAAAATTAGTAATATCTCTTATCGCAATTCCACTTGAAGAACACCATCATTTAGATGTCAGAGAATTTTTACTAAAATATCTTCCGGAGGTTGAGATGCATGAGCCGCTATCTCAAAAAATAATGGAGGGACTAGGATTTTAAAAAACCGCAGAGCGGTTTTTTAAAATCCTAGTCATGTTTTACTTTTTAACTCCTTTGGCTTAAACTGCTATTTGCACATCCTCCCATCGTTCAATGGATAGGACAAACCCTTGCGAAGGGTTAGATGTAGGTTCGATTCCTACTGAGAGGACAAATCAAAATAATAGAATAAACAAAAAACATCTGCCCCCGCAGATGTTTTTTTTAAACTTATTTGGTTATTAGATCCCAGTTTCCATTATTATATTTCAACAATCTTGTATTTATGTTTAGAATTCTATTTGAATCAAAGCCACTGGAGCCAATCGCAGTACTATAATTCTTCACATTTTTTAATTCTTCAAAAAACGTTGTTTTGTCTAAGTTGCTATCTTTTTTTAGTGCGCTAGCAATTGTCATAACTTCATCATAACCGAAGGCTGCTGGTACTATATCTTCAGTGCTTGTATCTGGATATAATGCAAGATATTTTTTACCAAATGCACTGCTTGATATATCTTGAAAATCAAAGCTGATTGTTCCATTCAAGTAATCGTTTGAAACAGTTTTCTTTGCCGTGTCAGAAATACACTCTTCCTTATAACCACAGAGCAACGGGATTTTTATACCCAACTCTTGTTTCTGTTTATTAAGAACATCTGTTTCAAATGGGAAACCCAACCATACCATTCCGTCTACTTTAGCTTGCTTTGCTTTTAATAGAATTGTTTTGTAATCACCACTCAAAAACTGATAGGACAAATCAACCGTATTAGATGTAACCTCTTTAACACCAGAAATACATGTTTGACTGTAAGGCATAGTGGTTGGTAACAATAAGCCAATTTTTTTCATCCCAATTACATTTACGGCATAGTCAGCGAGATTTTTACATTCTTTTTTTGCATCATAGAATGTTTTAAAAGCAAATTTACTTTGTAGGGCGATATTTGAATCAGCAGCATTAAATATGGCTGGCATTTGTGCCTTTTCGGTAAATGGGAGAACGGCGTTAGACACAGATGTTAAGTCAGTAATTATTGTAAAAACTTTATCAATATTTATAAGTTTATTTGCTGCATTTGCTCCCTCTGCGACATCTCCTTTGCTATCTTCTACAACCAATTCTAGTTTTTTATTACTTATTCCACCCGCATTATTAATTTCCTCAACTGCTAATTTCATGCCGTTTGTTGATGGTAAACCCCAATATGACATCGAGCCAGAAAGTGGTGTAATGACCCCAATTTTTATGCTTCCGCTTGCTGTTTGAGAATTTTTTGATGCAAACGCAAACAAAATAATTACTAGAAAAATAACTACTATACCTGCAATCAACTTAAATATATTATTCATTTTGGTTTTAATTATGTTAATAAACGATAAATAGTCATTCTTTTACAAGATTCACTATTTACATTAATCATAATATATTGTGCAATATAGTCAAAAATGTTAACACTTGCCTTGATTTGACTATAATTACCATATGGTATATGATAGTATTGTTGTCAAAAGATTTGACATTTTATGCAAAAAGAAGATATTAAAGAAATACTTATAGATTTTGGACTCTCAGAACATGAGGCACTGGTTTACCTCTCCTCTCTTATGTTGGGTCCTTCTACTGTAAATAAAATAGCAAAACACTCCGGGGTGAAACGTACTACCGTCTACCCTGTTGTTGAGAGTCTTAAAAGAAAAGGGATTATGAATATTCAATTAAAAGGTTTAAAAAATCTTTTTGTTGCTGAAAGTCCAGAAAGACTAGAAAAAATCATAGAACAGAAGAAAGAAAGGCTGAAGAGTATGATCCCCGAGCTTTCAGCATTATATAATCTAAAAGGTGGTGAGAGTCTTATTAAATACTATGAAGGAGTTGAGGGAGTTAAAACTATTTACGAAGATATATATAATACCCTAAGACCAAATGATGAATATCTGATTACTTCTGATTTGAAAAAATTTTTGAATATTGATAAGGATTTTTTTACAAAATTTATTGAAAAACGAGCAAAATTGAATTTAAGAGTCAGAACAATACTACAGAATAACGACATCGATATGTTCTATAAAAAAAATGAACAAAATTTTAATTTTAAGGCAAAGGTATTTGAACCAAATATAGATTTAAAAGCGAACGTCGCGATTCTTCCAACAAAGATTTATATTACACAATTGATTGAGCCATATATCTCCATCGTCATTGAAAACAAAAACATTGTCGATATGCATAGACAATATTTTAATATCATGTGGGATGCAATCAAAGAAGAATAAGAAAAATCGCCCGTAGGGGCGATTTTTATTTTTTAGCTTTTGATTTGTTTAGAAACAGTGTAATTCTTGATTTGTATCTTGCTCCTGTGTTCTTTTTTAAATACTTTATTTTCACTGCTTTATCTATAGCTCCATAAACTTCTGGTAGCATTTTTTCTGCTTCCTTTATTTTATTTTCTTTAATAAGCTTTTTGATAGACTTTAGTGCACCGTCCACAGCATTACTTCGTCTTGTATTAAAGACTTTTTTCTTGCCAGCGACTCTTAATGCTTTTTTTGCTGATGATGTTATAGGCATGATTTAAATATAATTAATTTATCAAATAATAATCGAGACACGATGTTTTTTGACAGGTCTATACATTAACATCTTTGTCTGAAGAAATCAACGTATAAAACAATTTTTATTTTTTGCATTTCGTAGTATCATTAAACTTATGATAGCAAAAATTGAAGGTATAGTTTGGGACACAAATAATAAATTTCTTACAGTTGGAGTTGGCGGTATCGGATTTAAAGTTTTTGCAACTGCAGAAACAAAAGAAGTTGCACAAAAAGGAAATAAAATTTCTTTATTCACCCATCTTGTTGTACGAGAGGATGCACTTGATCTTTACGGATTTTTTACTGAAGAAGAATTACAATTTTTTGAAATGTTAATTTCTATTTCCGGCATCGGTCCAAAAACAGCACTTAATGTTTTAAATATAAGTTCAGTCACCGCACTCAAAAGAGCAATCTCGACTGGCGACACTTCACATCTTACAAAAGTTTCGGGCATAGGAAAAAAGATTGCAGAAAAAATGGTGCTAGAACTCAAAGACAAAATAAATGTTACAAGCGATGAAAATGATATTACTTTTAGAGATGAGGTAGATGCAGTGGAAGGATTGAAAGCACTTGGCTACACACAAAAAGATGCACGTGATGCACTTTCAAATATTGATCGAAAGATTACAAAAACCGGAGAGAGGATAAAAGCGGCATTGAAAGTTTTAGGGAAATAATTTAAAGACAAAAGGCGGGGCGTTTACGCCCCGCCTTTTGTATTTAAATTATTTCTGATGCACATCACAAAAATGCGCGCTTCTTCCACCAACTTTTATTCTACGAACTATTCCATTACAACCTTTCATTTTACATTTCTCACCAATTTTTCTATACACTTTGTGCAATTTTTGATACCCGCCTTTTTCACCAAGCGGATTACGATAATCTGACATCGAATCCCCACCGACTTTTATAGATTCTTTTAAAATTTTAACAATATTTTTATAAAGTAATTTTAATTTTTCTTCACTAATATCTTTCGCTCGCATTGCTGGATAAATGGAACTATACCAAAGTGCTTCGTCCGAATAAATATTTCCGATGCCTGCAATAATTGTCTGGTCCATAATCACAGTTTTTATTTTCCCTTTTGGTTTTTTATATAGCCTTTCTTTAAAAACTTTGTATGTAAAACTTTTTTCAAGCGGCTCAGGTCCGAGCTTCATGAGGTCTGGAATTTTATTTATTTTGTCTGTATCAAAGACAAAAACTTTCGCAAATTTTCTTGCATCAGAAAGTACCAAAGTATTTTTATTTGAGAAATTAAACGCGAGGTGAATGAAACGGTTGTACGGGTCAGAGAGTGAGCTACCTTTTGGGGGAAGCCATTTTCCATTTTCAAATTTATATTTTCCGTATAGCAAGTGTCCAGTCATCTTCATGTGCACCAAAATGGTTTTCCCGCATGAAACATTGATTAACACGTTTTTTGCCCTTCTTGTAACACCTAAAACCTCTTTATTCAGCACTTCTTTTTTAAAATATGGAAAATAACTTTTGTCCTTTATATTGTTTTTTCCTTTATTAAAGGCGGAATTATAGTCAGTCCAAACATCTAAAATACGAAGACCTTTAATCTTCTTGTTTAATATACTTGCTGTCGTTTGTGCTTCTGGTAGTTCTGGCATGTTTTGAATATTAAGACTAATGCGGAAAAAAGCAAATGTAAAAATTTTTGATTGTGCTTATTCATTTAATAACATAAAATATAACTGATGAAAAAAAATCTTGTGGTAAAAATAATAATTTTGATACTAATCCTTTTAGTTGGTTATTCTGTTGTTTCAAAAACAGAAAACAAAAAAATAAAAATATTAATTGTCGCAGGACATGAGCCAAACGCTGGTGGTGCTGATGAATTTAAAAAAATAAAAGAGCGTGATTTGAACCTTCAACTTTCTAATATTTTAAAAGATAAATTATTAGCAAATCCAAATATTGAGATAATAACAGCTAGAGATAATAACGGTTGGAATCCCGACTTAAAAAATTATGTTGAAACTAGTTCAACAACAATAATGCAATGGGCATCCGATATGAAAAATAAAATGATGGGAAAAGTTGATGCTGGTGAAATAGAATTAATTGACCCAAACATGAAACACAATCCTGCTACTTCAAGCGCAGTGTTATTTTTATTCGGAACAAATAAATGGATAGAAAAAAATAATATTGATTTAGTTTTACACATTCACTTCAACAGCAATCCAAAAATAAATGGTAAGCCAGTTTTTAGCGGCTACTGTATGTATATTCCTGAACAACAATATTCAAACTCATCATCAAGCAGAATTTTTGCAAACTATTTAAATACAGAAATTTCTAAAATTGAAAAACCAAGCAATATGAAACAAGAAAAAGATTTAATAATTGAGGACCAAGAGCTAATAGCAACTGGTGTATACAATACTTTGAAAATTCCTGTGGTTGTTGTTGAGTATGCGTATATTTATGAACCAATGATGTTGAGCTCGAGCACAAGAAATATTTTTATAGAAAAGGCGGCATCAAGTACTGCAACAGCAATAAATAATTATATTGTGGATGTGATAAAAAAATAAAACACCAAACAAAAGGGCGACCGCTTCGCGGTCGCCCT
>CAIJUJ010000007.1 GCA_903823865.1 uncultured bacterium | reverse complement strand
CAAGAGAACTGCTTCTCTTGTGCCAGTGACGAGAACAGCGGAATGATATTTTTTTAGCAGAAAAAATGAATGAGCTGGTGCCCAGACAAAAGTTTTTGACGAAAAACTTTTAGTCGAGGGAGAGATTCCCTGTTCCCCAGCTGAGTTAAGCACCTCTTGAGAAGTATTAATTACTAATTTTATATATTCTGTATAATGCATCATCTCCCTCATCATAATAATCAGGAACGAATGCCTCCTCAGTCAATTCAACCCCAAGGGCTTTAAGATCATTGGCATGTTTGTCCAACATAGCCTGTGATGTATTTCTCAAGTGCATATCAAATAGTATAGGTTGATTTTTGGTTTGTGCTTTGGCTTTCAACGTTTCAATTATCTTTTTAAACATCTTCCAACCAATTCCCTGTTTTTGTGCTTCGGGTAATACTGCAATATCATCCAAATATATACATGGTTCCTCTTCATCTGTCTCATCTTCTGTAGCAACCAAGTATCTTCGTTCTCAAATGGAAAAAACCCTCACTAAACTTAAGTCAGATATCAGTATCAAAAACCGGTTATAAATAGTAACCGGTTTTATATTTATAAAATATCCTAGTAAACTACACCCAGTATATTTGTTACTATTTTACTTTGACAAAATCATTATAAATATTAAACTAAATACAGTTGCTCTTTTACTTTTTTGTTAATTATTCTAGTCCAGTAGCTAAGTGGTTATGGTAGAGATTTACAAAATCTTTTGATGGTGACCCAATTCCACTCTGTACCTTGAAAAAATATATTTCAAAAGGAGGAATAAGTGAAAAGAAATGTTATAAAAAATATAAGTATTGATTTTTTGGTAAAAGTAATACAAAAACTTGGAGGGAAAAAAGGGGCAACATATTTCCTCAGTACTGGAAAATTGATAAAGAATAAGAAGTTAAAATAAGTGGCGCAATCAATTAAAGATTGCGCCACTACTTATTATATGTTTCATTATATTACTAATATTGAAACAGTATTTACATAATTTACTAATGTATTATATAATACATCTATGATACCGATGGGAAAAGAACAACACCTTGAATACAAAGCGCTTTTTTTATTTGCACTAAGACGAATTACCGTCGGAGTAATAATTTTAATTCTGGCTCTAGTCGTTGGCATATTTAGGCAGTTTATTGTTATTGGTCTTACTAGTGTTATTGATAATATATATTTACTTAATTCAACAAATGTAAATGCACTTTCGATTATAATGTTTCTTGATATTTTGTTTTTTTTATTTGGTGTTTTTGCATTAGCCGTTGGACTTTTGGTTGCATGGTTGGAGCACAAAAATTATACGTACAGATTTGATGAATTCAATTTTTTAATAAAAACTGGGATAATAAATAAATTTGAAACTCTAATTCCATATCGCCAAATACAAGACGTACATATTAAACGTTCTCTTCTTTATCAAGTACTAGGTTTGAGCACCGTTGATATTAAGATGTTAAGCACTGAACAAGAATCTGGTCATGTTATGGATGAGGTTGTGATTGATAAAGTTGATAAATATATTGCTGAGGAAATTCGTTCTGTACTTTCAAGAAAGATCGGTATCCAAATTACAGAAGACAAACTAAAAGATAATAAAATTATTTAATAGTAGAAATATATGATGTTAAAAATAATTGGGAATAAATATATTATTCGAATTGATAAAGGAGAAGAAATTGTTGAAACTCTAAAAAAGATTTGTAAAAATAATAAAATTAAACTTGGCTCAATTTCTGGTATAGGTGCAGCCAATAAAATTGTTCTTGGTCTTTTTGAAACTGGAACAAAAAAATACCACTCGCAAGAATTTAATGGCGATTTTGAGATTGTTCCACTTGCTGGCAATATTTCAACCATGAATGGAGAAACCTACTTACATTTACACGCTAATATTGCCGATCTTAAACACGATTCTTTTGGTGGACATCTTACCTCTGCAATAGTTAGCGCAACTTTTGAAGCGATAATTGACTCAATAGACGGTGAAGTTGATAGAAAATTTAGTGATGAAATAGGTTTGAATCTTTTGGAAATGTAAATATAATTTTACTTTTTTACTTTTACTTTTTGACCAACCCAAAAAAGTATGCTTAACTTTATGTAGAAACGTAAATTTGCATAAACCTATGCAAATTATTTTACAAACAAATATTTAATACAAATGTTTTAAGGAGGATGGAAAAATGAAAAAACAATTGGATTTAAATGTAAAAAGTAACATACTCATAGTGAATATGTCGGTTTTATTTAGTGAATCAAGTTCAGAAACTACAAAAGCTCTTCTCGCTTGGCAGAAACTCGTAGACCTGGAGAAATCACTTAAAATCGTATCTGATAATAAAAAGGAATTGATGTTTTCTACGACAGATATGGATAGTGAAATACAGACACTAAAAAAAGAGTGTCAAAAGACTGCTTGTGTGTTAGCAAAACATTATATAAACATTGAAGAAGACAAGAAAATAATCGCGAAGATTCAGTCACGTCTTTGGGACAGATTGAATGGTGATTACATTCATCTTTTCTAAAATAATGAAAGGCCGAAGAGAATAATTTATATCTCTCGGCCTTTTAATATATTATCAAAAAATATTTTTATGACATATTAATAAATATTATTCAAGTATTTGCCTAGACAATATGAGTGTTGTTTAAAATTTATAAAGGAGTATAATCTTCTTATTAATAGTTTTAATAATTTAAGCCCAATCCGCCACAAGTGGACGGCAAAAAATAAAAATATGGCAAAAGAAAATTCTGCATTTATGAAGCCCTTGAAAGTAAGTGCTGATCTTGAAAAGGTAGTTGGTAAAGGACCAATGCCAAGATCAGAAGTCGTAAAGAAACTTTGGGTATATATTAAAGGTAAGAAACTCCAAGATCCTGCAAAAAAGAGAAACATAATTGCAGATGCAAATTTGAAAGTAGTATTTGGTGGAAAAGCTGTTGTCGATATGTTCGAAATGACAAAGCTTGTTTCAAAACATCTTTCATAATTTAATCTAAATCTTTAAAAAACCACTCAATCGAGTGGTTTTTTATTTTATTAGTTTTGTCAAAACAATCTCAAGTGGTAATTCTGGAATATAAGCTTTTGCAACCATATCATAATAAAACAAAAGTGTTAGTAAGGTATCGGAGTTTATTCCTGTTGGCCCTTTTTCTGTAATCTCCGGTTTCTTATCTGCAATACTTTTCAAAAATTTAAAGTCTGTATCTGTCATTTCATCCTGCAACTTCCCTTCTGAACCTTTTAAATTTCTTAAAAGTAAAATAGAGCGCATCTTGTGAAGAATAAGTTTAAAATACAAAAGCATATCAATATTTGACTCAGTTGCTTTTGAAATAGCACCTAAACCAAGAGTGAGGTTATTTTGGTCTATTGCTCGTATAAAGTCGTTAACAACCTCAGATTTTGGCGCTCCTGTGACTATTTCCACCTCTTCTGAGCTTATTTTCCTGTCTTTTGAGGCACTCATTACCTTCTGAAGGATACTTTGAGCATCACGAAAAGAGCCATCACCTAGTAGTGCAATGAGATCTGCAGACGATGTTTCCAAAAAAAAGCCTTCCTTTTTGGCAATTGCTACAACTACATCTTTGAGAACTTTTTGTGTTGGTTTTTTAAAAGAAAAAGTTTGGCATCTTGAAACAATAGTATCTGGAATTTTGTTTGCTTCAGTTGTCGCTAAAATAAATATTACATGTTTGGGTGGTTCCTCAATAGTTTTCAAAAGTGCATTCCAAGCAGATTTTGAAAGCATGTGTGCTTCATCTAAAATATAAACTTTGTATTTTGACTCAAATGGTAGTGTGCTAACAGATTCATTTAATGCACGAATATCATCAACACCAGTGTTTGATGCCGCATCAATTTCTAAAATATCATTTGCTGTAGTTCCAATTTCTTTTGCAAGAATTCTGGCCACAGAAGTTTTTCCAGTTCCTCTTGAGCCAGCAAAAATATACGCATGGGCAATATTTCCATTTTTAATTGAAGACTCCAAAACTTTGACAATATGATCTTGTCCAAGAACCTCTTTAAATTTATTTGGTCTATATTTCCTATATAATGCACTTTCGGTCATAAAAATATTATAGCATGATAAAGTATTTTTGAAATATAAAAGGTCCGGTACCTTTCGGATACCGGACCTTAGCTTAAATATTTGTCCGAGGTATTTTTATCTTAATATTTGTACCAGCCCAAGAGTTTCTGCAATCTACCACTGATAGATTTAGCAGCCCTTTCTTGGGTTGTAGGTCATTACCTCCTTTAGGCTTTATTTAAGATAAAAGATTACACCTCCTTGAATCACTTTTTATTGTGATCCAAATATGGACATTTGCTGCAGTCGGGCATCCCCGACTTTGTAATTTCATGTGGCTTTAAATTTTGGTGCCAGCCGCATTTCTCGTACATATTTCCTCCTTAAAGAACTATCAAAATTTAAAAGTTAATATAAACTTTTATCAAAAGAGCCTACCACAACCTATTTTTATGTCAAGTCTTTCTTTAAAAATGAGTTAATTATACTTTCCATTTCTTTTGCATGATTTGTTTTCATCAATTTGACTCTCAATTCTTTTGCTCCATCGAAACCACTTACATATGCTTTAAAATGCTTTTTCATATTTGCAAAATTTCTATGTGGAAGTAGTTTTTCATAAAGTTTTGTGTGCTCAACAAGCACTTTTAATTTTTCATTCATTGAGATACTTTCTACTTTTCTTTTTGAGTCAAAAAACCATGGATTACCAAAAATTGCTCGTCCTATCATTACTCCATCAAAACCAATATTTTTTGCAATTTTTTTTCCTTGCTCCAAACTCTGAATATCTCCGTTTACAATTAAAACAACTTTTTTATCATATTTGCGAACATTTTTTACAATATCTTTTGCGAGTTCAAAGTGAGCAGGAACATTAGACATTTCTTTTTTTGTTCTCAAATGAATAGTCAAAGCTGAAATATTTTCCTTCAATATTTTTGGGAGCCAAGTTTTATATTGAATGTGATTAAAACCAATTCTTGTTTTTACAGAAATTGGAAGTTTGGGTGCACCAGCTTTGGCAGCACGAATTATTTCACAAGCAAGTTTTGGTGTGTTTATTAGTGCAGAACCAGCTCCTTGCTTCACTACAGCCCTATCTGGGCATCCCATATTGATATCTATCCCGTCAAAACCCAATTTTGAGATAATCTGACATGTAGTTTTAATATTTTCTGGTTTAGCACCAAAAATCTGGGCAATTATAGGTTTTTCTTTTTTTGAATATTTTAGAATCGGTAAAAGTTTTTTTCTACCCTCTTTTGATGCAATACCATCGGCCGATACAAATTCAGTCCAAAATATATCTGGTCCGCCATTAAATGTGCCGTGTTTACTATATTTCGCAATTATTTGTCGAAATGCAATATCTGTAACATCAGACATAGGAGCAAGACAAAAAAACACTCCATTTTTTGCTATTTTTTGCCAAAAATTATTCATGGGTCAGATATTAGCATACTTTTTTAATATTTACTAAATTCAATATAAATGTTATTGTATATTTAATATGGTTCAGAAAAAAAACAAAAAAATAGAAATACTACAAGCCGGAGACCCTATTTTGAGACAGGTTTCTTCCGCTATACCTATAAATAAAATTAAAACAGCTGAAATTAAAAAAACAATTACTCAGCTAAAAAGTGCGATTGATAGTCAGGCTGATGCCGCTGCAATTTCTGCTGTGCAGATTGGCAAACCAATTCGTCTTTTTGTTATAGCAAAAAAAATATTTGGAATAGACATAAATAATCCTGAAAGGAATAAAGATAAGAAAGATTTAATTTTTATAAATCCAAAAATAGTTAAAACATCAAAAACAAAACAATTGCTTGAAGAAGGTTGTCTTTCTGTCCGATATGTTTATGGAAAAGTTCTTCGCCCAGAAAAAGTAACAATTGAAGCTCATGATGAAAATGGCAAAAAGTTTTCTCGTGGTTTTTCTGGTTTACTTGCACAAGTTGTCCAGCACGAAAATGACCATCTAAATGGAATTTTGTTTACTGATAAAGCGACAGATATTCAAAAAATTAGTGAGGAAGAATATGAGAAAATGCTAAAAACTATGTAAAATGTTTACAAACAACATAAAAATTGCTTTCTTTGGAAACTCAGAGTTTTCATTGATTGTACTAAAAGAATTAAAAAAAAATGGAATTGTTCCTGAGCTTATTGTTACAACATTAGATAAACCACAAGGTAGAAAAATGATTCTTACACCAACACCAACGAAAGTATGGGCCGGAGATAATAGTGTTGAATGTATTGAACCACACAGACTTCAAGACGAAACTTTTATCAAAAAGATAAAAAATTATAATCTTTATATTGTCGCTTCATACGGAAAAATAATTCCAAAAAATATTATTGATTTGCCTAAATATAAAGTTTTAAATATTCATCCATCTTTACTACCAAAATATCGTGGTCCTTCCCCACTTCAAACACAAATTTTAAATGACGAGAAAAATATCGGCGTTTCTGTGATGTTAATAGATGAAAAAGAAGACCATGGGCCAATATTAGTTCAAAAGAAAGTTGATATTACAGAATGGCCAGTTGGTTTTTTCGCACTTCAAGAAACTCTTGCAAAAGAAGGCTCAAAATTACTATCTGAAATTTTACCTGATTATTTAAGCGGTAAAATTAAAGCTAAAGTACAAAATGAAAGTGAAGTCACTCACACAATAAAAATTGAGAAAGCTGATGGATTAATTGATTTATCTGCAAAGCCATATAATAACTATTTAAAAACACTCGCTTTTGAAGAATGGCCGAAAACATATTTTGAAATAGGAGATAAAAGAGTAATCATTACAAAAGCTATTTGGAAGAATAACGGCTTAGAAATACTAAAAGTAATTCCAGAAGGTAAAAAAGAAATGAACTACCAGGATTTTTTAAGGGGTGTTCACAACTAGATTATTGACTAAATATTTAGAAGTAGTATTATTTTTTTACAAATGGCGGTATAGATGGTTATTCATCTCCGCAAGTTGTTAGCCAAAAGTGGCTGACTGCGAAATGGCTGAGGGGGAGCTGTTCCCAGCTAGACATTACCCCAAAATGGGTAATGGCCGCCCAGACACGACAGTACGCAATTGCGTTTTGTCTTGTCTGGGAATCATAATATTAAAAAGAGGGCAACGATTGTGTTGCCCTCTTTAATTTCTCTAAAATTTTTTCTATTTATTTCTCTCCGTAAAATCCTTTTATCAAAGCTTTTATTTTTGCACCTCCCCTTCTTATTAAACTTTCTTTTTTATCTTTAAATGATTTAAGTTCTTCAACCATACCTTCTGTGACACTATCTATGGATGTATATAAATCATCTTTTTCAGCTTCAACTCTTAAAGATTTACTTCCAATATAAAGCGTGAATTCTGCTCTAAACAAGTCTCCTGTCTTGTGATGATTTGTGGTTTTCCCGATCTCAACATAGCACATAGGCAATTCTTTTTGATTTTGATTAACAAACTTATCTAAATGATTTACTCTTTTTTCTACATATTCCTTAATCGCAGGAGTCATTACAAAACCTGTTGCTTTTATGTTGTGTCTCATGATTTATTTTTATATATCTAAACTAATAATCTTACTTGGTGAATGATGACCACTCACAATTCTTACTTCCCCATTATATCCCGTTAGAGGTCCAGATTCAAACGAAGTGGATGTGGCAGAAACTGAAAGTTTCTTACCTCTAACAGGATTATACACTTTAAAATAATCTCGTACTAGTTCTATTACCCTTTTATTTGCTAAATTTTTTTCAGCTGGCTCTTTAACAGATATATCAAAATGGTCTTCAGATTTTTTTATAATCTTTTCTTTTTTAGCATCTACCATAACTTTTACTTTTATATACATAATTTGATTATACCGTATTTTAAAAAATGCTTCACTTTTAACATTTTTTTTGGTAGTATGTTATTCGCATTCCGGAGTGGTTAAGATAAGCTACTCCGTAATAATTGGTTATATTCCGGAGTAGCTCAGCGGTGGAGTGAGCGTAGGGTTGGGACCCAACGCGCAAGACCTTGAACGTTTTGTAATCAAAATGTGAAAGGTGTACAGCCTCTGTAAGAGGATCGCCTGATTCAGCGATTGCTCAATAAGAGCTATTAGGAAGATACGAGAATTAAAAAAAGAATATTCCGGAGTAGCTCAGCGGTAGAGCAATCGCCTGTTAAGCGATTGGTCACAGGTTCGATCCCTGTCTCCGGAGCAGTATAGCATTTTGAAGGTACAAAACCTTCATATCCTCTTTGTTAGAGCCTTGTTTAAGAGGTTCGAACATCTCGTGCATAGCTTTTACCTCAGTAGAAGCTTCTTTTATGAGTAATAATGGTTTATCTAAGTGAATATTGATTATTTTATCTTTCAGTGTGAGGTTCGAACCAAGAGACATTAGGATATCTTTTTTCACTTCAAGCGATATTGTATTGTCAAAAATTTCTTTGGCTGTTTTTGCAAACTCAAATTGTTTATCAACTAAATCTAACCAGTTATCAGCTCTTAATCCAACATCTTTTATAAGCATTTCTAACCTGTGTTTTTCTTCAGTGTAAGTGTTTTTGCCTTTAGCAAATTCTTCATCGGTTATTTCTTTATTTGCACGCATCTCAACAAGACTATCAATTTTCTTTAAAATTTTATTATATTCAGCTTGTTGGCTTTTAATCATTTCGTTTCTTCCATTAGCCTCTTCAATATTATTGGTCTTAAGAACATCCAGTGCCCATTCACAAAAATCATTAGGTAATGTAATTTCATTTAGTTTATTAGAAATTTGTTTTTGTAGTTCAGCTTCTTCAATAGAACCTTGTGAACAACTAATTTTTTTTCTTCCAGTACAATGATAATAAACATAAGTATGAACATTACCATTCTTTTGTTTTTTAGTTTTATTTTCAGCTGTAATTAAAGCACCACATTCACCACAAGTCATGGGTCCTCTAAATGCAAAATCGTAAGTCTTTGGTCTTTGAGTTGCTTTATTACCAAGTAAAAATTGCACCTTATTAAACTCTTCCTTTGTAATCATTGGTTGGTGATTTCCAGTTTTCCATATACCACTTCCTTTAGGATATTCATAATCACCATAGTAAAAAGTATCGTTAAAGATTCTATAGACTGTATTACGAGCTATCTTATTACCCTTTCTACTAGTAAGCTTCCAGTCGTCTTTAGCTGTTTCCCAAATCTTATTAGGAGAATATTTTCCTGTAAGCATCAGGTCCCACAGTTTACGAACCAAATAAAATCGTTCTGGGTCATTAAGTATTTCTTTCTCACCTTTAAGCTTAAACTGGTTATGTATATAGCCAAGCGTGGCAAGTCCTGGATACCAACCTCTTTCTGCTTTAGCTCTTAAACCTCTTTTCGTGTCTACACTCAAATCTCTTACAAATTGATTCGCCATACCAAGCTCCACTGCCATCATTAATACATTGTCAGTTGGGTAATAACTTCTACCATAGGTTTGAATATGTTGAATGGTACCTTGTTGTAACATCCAACTTATATTTCCCCCGTCGACAGGATTGCGTGCGAGACGATTTAGTTTCCAACAAATAATTCCTTGTGCTTCGTCTTTGTGGATACGCTCAAGCATTTTATTAAACACTACTCTTCCTCCAGGATTCTTTGCTGATTTTGATTCAGAAAGAATTTCTACAACATTTAAATTATTTTCTTTTGCTATTTTTTTTAACTCATTTATCTGGTCATCAATAGATGCCATCTGTCTATCCTCAGATTCAGAACTTTTTCTCGCATAGATGAAGTATTTGATTGTTTTTTTTATTTCTTTGTTCATATTTTTATACACTAAAGGGACGGTCTGGTACCCCAATTCACTTGCTCCGAAGAGTAGCCACATTGGCAAACCGCCCCTTTATGGCAACGTGGCAATAAAAATCTCCTCGGATTAAGGCTTGTAAAATTGGGGTACATTACTATTATATCATATTTATTATTTTTTTAATATATTCTTTGCTAGTTCTGCCTAGCAAACGACCTTTGACCAGCATAATGTTATAATTTTTGTGTATCCACCACAAAATAGGTGGATACGAATAATTGTTTTTAATACTCTGCTAGTTGCTAGTTATTCCTATATGGATAGGTAACCAGCAACTAGCAAGATTATGTATCCTCTGACTCTAGAATATCAAATACACCCCAATCATCATCTTTCTTAATTGAATATAGTTTTTCATTAGGTTTACCTGAACCATTAAATATTTTAAGACTGGCACTTTCCGCATCTCTTCTTAAAGTAATCTTTATTTTCCCTTCTTTTTCCAATGATTTCGTAGCTTCTTTTATTGTAGTTGTACCTCCAATTTTCAAATATACAAAATCTTTTCTACCTAATAATTCCTCTCTATTTTGAAGTTCTGAAAGAATTCCGGTTTTTGCTTCAGTTAATGCCTGTTCTTTAGGTTGGTGTTCTCCTGAATATAGAAAATTAACACTTTTACCAGTCACAATTTCTATATCAAAAGGCGGAAGCTTTCCCCCAACCTTACTTTTTAAATGTTTTACTATTAAATATTTTTTTTCCTCTTTCTCAATCTCCTCAAGTGATATATGTCCGCTTATTGAAGCATTAATAGCTGAGGTTCCACGTGAAGACTCAGCATCGTCATTTTTTCCAAATGGAGATTTTTTCCTATGATGGTGAGTAAAAATAACTGTGATATTTTCACGAGCAATCATTTTTAATAAATCTAAAACCTTTTGCATTTCTGTACTACTATTTTCTTCAGAATCATGAATGGCTCGTAAACTATCAAACATGATTACACCAATATTTTTCTCTTTTGCTTCATTTATCAAACTATTAACAAAACTGTTTGTAAGTTTTGAACCTTGAGCAATGCGATAATAAATAGGTAAAGAAATATCTATAATGTTTAAAAGCTTCAGTCTGTCTTGTATTAAACGTGCCGAATCTTCCTCGTTTACAATCATGACATTGGCTTTCTCTGTGGCAAATTTATCAAATACTAAAGTTCCATTAACTATATGTCCAGCAAATAAAAATAATAACCACGATTTCCATCCATTTGGTGGTGCTGAAATCATATTTACAGTTCCTTGTTCAAAGAATGGTTCAAGCGTATATCTTGCTAATGGGAAAATCTGTGTAATAAGTTCAGCATGAGACATCGCCGAAATATATTTTAGAGTTTCTACTGCAATTTTTTTGTCATTTTTAATATTTAATTTTAGTCTTCGTGCACTTTCAATTTTTGTTATCGATTTATACGTACTGAGAAGTTCATCATTTTGTAGGGGTGGTTTATAAGTTAGATTTACTTCCTGTACCATCGGCCAGACTTCCCTATCCCAATTATCTATATTTGTTGTAACAAGTAATTTGCCAATAAATGAAGCTATGGCATTATTTCTACCCTCACCTTCTTTGAGACCAACAATTTCTGGTAATGTTTTTCTAACCTTTAACTCACTCCCCGAATCACCATTAAGAAGTTTTAATAGTTTTGGTGGTATGTCTGCCAAAGGAGTATCTATAGGGCTTAAAATCCACTTATATTGACCGTAGGGCGTTGTGGATGGTGACACTATGACCATTCCACCATCTCCACGAATATCAATTCCAGAGTCTTTCGAGCCAATACAAACAGCGTTTTTAATTATTAAATCCTTAGGTAACCTAAAAAAGTATTGTCTACCACCAGATGCAGTTTCTTGTACTGGAGTAATAGGTAAATTAAAGGATTTAAAGAGTTCTATATTGTAATTTTGTTTATATGAATCAGTATCGAGAACCAAAAGATTGGAGACCTTGCCTGTAACAATGCCTAGATTTTCACAATCCCATTGAGAAACTTCTTCTTGTGAGACAATATTCTCTTGATATTTTTTCCAACCATCTTTTGGATATTCAATTACTTTTTTTCCAAACTCATCTTTAGTTATTGAACCAAGTGGAATTACGGAAAAACCTAAAGCAATATATCTTGATGCTTCTTCTAAAATTTCTAATTTATTTTCTTTCATATTTTTATTGGAGTTTTTTTATTCTTATTTTTAAGTACAATTTCAACAAGACGAATTAGCTTGATGCCTTTATCAAGGGCGTCACCTTTAGTTATATATATTCCAAAGTGTTTTTTATATAACATTTGAAATTTAATAATTTGTTCGTCTTTAATTTGCATATTAAAATTACTTAACTCTAGGAAAGAGTTGATTTTTTACTTTTTTATAACTTAATAGAAACGCCCATGGTTCGACCTGTAGAGAACGTGATTGAAAACCTTGAATTATATTATCCAAACCAACATCTTTTTTTATGAAAAAAAGTGCTCTGTGTGGAGTTGATTTATCTATTTTTTCAATTTGACCACCAAAATAGCAAATTGTGGTAGCTAAAGAAATATCGTTTGTTTTATAATAATTATCTTCTTTTTTACACATATATTTATACTTAGCTAATAAAATATCCGCTTCTGAAGACTTAGACCACGTCCGGGTGACCTAAATCCTCATGAGCGGATATTCTCCCGGACGTAAATATCAAAATAAAAAACTGTGATATTTATTATCACAGAATAATAGAGTTTTATTGATTATCACTAACCAATAAGAAATTTCTTATTGGTAATTTTTTAAGAAATCATTTTAAGTTTATGTTTCTTGGGTAATTTAGAAATACCAACCTTTTTTCGAAAGGAAGATTCAATTTTTACAATATTGCCATAGTCCAGACTTTTCCCGTATTTTTTAATAACTAATCCATCTATTTCATTTACTGTTTTTCCTTCATCGGCCCATTTATAAATATCATAATCTCTCCAAAAATTTTTCCAAGGTTTCTTTCTTTTATTATTTTTCTTTAGGTTCTTTTGAATTAGTGGCCAAGCCATAATTATGTCTTTCAAGGTTGTTTCTTCTGTTAAATGAAGTAGATATTCTTTTTCTTCCTCATCTGTTTCTTGTATTTCTAATCTTAGACCATATATATCATATGAAGGAAGTACGTCACCAGTTATTACATAATGAATTAAAAAATCTTGCCAACGTTTTGATAATTTTGCTTTTTTCCTAAATTTTTCTACTCTAATATCTAGGCTATTATTTTCTTGGAGTAATTCAAATTTTTTAATAGTTTCTTCATTCCAGTTATCAAATTCATCAGAATCAATGTCAAAATCATTTCTAATATCTCTTATTTCATCCTTAAATTTTGGATTTAAGACAAACATAATATAAGGTTTTAAATGCTCCATACTTTGTAAGGATTTTATATTCAAATCTCGAGGATTTTTGGGTTTGGAAAGATATATTGTTCCGGACGTCTTCATTCAAATAGGTTAGCATTTTTATAGTAAAAAATCATTTTTTATTCAACATTGAAATAAACATCATTACTATTTTTTATATCTTTTCTATAGACATAGCCTTCTATAACCATTGAGGCTATAAGGTCATCATTTGTTATATAAAAACCTGGTATTTTTAGCCATATCAAAGACTTAATAAAACTAATTGGCACTTTAGTATTTATTGTTTCTTGTTTACTAAAATTGTTTTTAATGAACTCACAAATCTTATTCCAATCACTTTTTATCTCTTCTTCAGTTCTTTCAGTATTTCTTTTCTTTAATAACATAAACTCAAGTAGCTCCAGATGTTTTTCTGGAGTCCATCCTAAATACCATTTAACATAACTTGATGGCTCACTACAACCTTTCTCAATCCACTTTTTTGGATGTTTAGCGTAAGACTTTTTTACAGTCTCAGAAAACTTCTTATACTTAAGAAAACTAACCATATAGTTTTAGTTACTAATTTATTCTAATCTTAATTATTTTGATACATTATTTTTAACTCATTACTAAAATTATCTTCGAATCCAAAATAATAACCCTCTATTTCTTCAATTGATTTATACCCACTGTGTCTTGATAATTTATTAAGAAAATTATTAATTTCCTTATCAAATACTGTTTTATCACTTAATCCAAGGGAATCTTTTTTATTTTCTTTATCTCTAACTTCTTTAATAAAAAGATTAATGAATTTCTCATTTTGCTTTATAAAACTTAATAAAATTATTTTTTCTTTTTTCTGTCTTTCATTTTTCCTTAACATTTCATCATTATGATATCTTTCTTCATTCTTTTCCCTAAGTTCACTAATACGTGCGTTGTGTATAGGAATCATAAGTTCAAATAATAAATTGTTCAAATTAACCAAAACTTCTTTGTTCCTTGTATATTTTATTCTCTCTAACCATATATCGTGTCTACGAATTTCTTCATCATTGATAAGAAGGTCAGTTCGTTCCTCTTTCGTTACTATTTTGTTAAAACATTCAGCCATCATATGACTATATTTTTCAAATACTTTTATACCAAATCTTTCCCGAAGTCCCTCAGGAAGACTCTCGAACAAACTTAAACCAGAAGCGTCTTTGTAAATCTTATCTATTTCTTCATAAGTTTTGCATAAAACATCCAGTTCAATTTTAACTACATTATTTATAAAATTATCAATAATATCTTGATTTCTTAATACCATTTCTTTTAATTCTTCCGATATATCAAAATCTTTTACAATACTTAGAAGTTGTTGGTTTCTTGCTAATGTAAGAATGAATTCTTCATTTATATTCATATGTTTTATAATTTTAACAACAAAAAGCCCACCACGTGAGTGAGGACCGAAGCCCTCCATACCAGTTTCCCGATATGGCCGTTGAAGACAAATCCCACATGGTGGGTTTTTTATCTTCAACGGTCTTACTTTCACCATGCCTTTATTACTAAAGGTTTAGGTTACTCTAAATATTAAGTTGTATCACAATCCTAGCATATTTTACGACATCATGGAAACAAATCGCTCTTGAGTTTTTGACGTTACTTCAAGATAGTTTATTAAGGTCTTATCATCCATTTTACTTAAATCTCGAACCTGTAATTCGGCCATTAGTTTACCTGTAACATTACCAATCTCCCCAGCTAATTGGCCTACAGCGAGCTTAAAACCCTGCTTATTCTCGATTAATTTGGGTACACGGGCAGAACTACGCGAATAACCAGCATCAAGGGCTATTTGTTGCTTTGTTTTGGACTCTTCCATGAGTCCCTGAGCATATTTCATCTGACGTGTAGAGGGGGTCTTTTTCATAGTTTTTTGCTGAATTATCATAATAAAACCACTACTTAATTATCCCATATTGTATTCAATATAACAAAGAGTTTGACTATTTACTGCGTGAATAAAGCAAATACACTTACTCCAAATAAGCAATTCTATAATTTATTAAAATCTAATACTTTCCAATCAGACAAATCATCTGGATTATATTTGTATTTATCATTATTATTATATCGCCAAGTTCCATTAACATATATGGCTATACCACCAATTATTTTATGGCCAGCTTTATTTTGTTTCTTGATATATCTTTGTAAGCTCTCAGCTCTTTCTTTGGCATCTTCGCCTGCGGTAAATCCACTTTTCGTTTCAAATATACCGATAGTCCCATCTTTGAATTGGATAATAAAGTCCGGGTAAAAGGCTCGGTCATCAGACCTTAGAATACCAAAATACTTTACCTCAGATTCACCGTTTTTGAACCACCACTTTACTTTATTGGAAGCATTTAGAAGTTCCATAAATAATCTTTCAGGTTCGCTCTGGGTTGCTGAGTAAAAAGGCTTCATAATAGATAATGGCTGGTCTTGTTTTTGGTATCGGCTGTTATAACTCACAAAAATAGGCACTTCCCATTTAGGGGTTTCTTCAAGTTCTCTTTTCTCACTTAATTTTTCTACCACTTCCTTCTTGTATTTTTCCTTAGCCAAATTAAGGACATTCCTAAACTGTTGTTCATTTTCTTTACCCAAGACTATCTTTTGAACCTTAGGGTCATATTTGTCAAATTTAAACTCTTCATTGAAAAACTGATAAAGGGCTGTCTTCATCCTGTCGCTTGAATCGGCTGGAGCGTAGGGTGTGCAGTTTTGCACTATGAATCTATCAAATCTATCCTGTAATTCCTTTTCGTCTAGAGTTATATCAAGAGTTCCTTTATGCTCTATCTCTCCTGATTTATCAATGTCAGTAATTATTCCATCAGCAATTATTGGATTGATAATCTTTGAAGGCTTGAGCTTTATTTTTTTAAGATTATTAGCTTCAGCAATCCTTAAAAATATTTTTACAAATTCTCCAGACAAACGGGTTCTTTCTCGTTGCCTTTTCAGATAAATTGAGGGCAGTGAGATATTTTTATATAGCTTGTTATCCCTCTTGGCCTCATAAACCGTGATGTAATCTTTGGCATACTCCTCGGTAATCTCTATATTAGGCAAGTTCGTAAAGACATATCCAACATTTAATTCAGGCTCTTTGGTATAGTATTTAAGCTCTGGCATACGCATAATTCGGCCTATGGTTTGGATTGTGAAGGTAAAGCTCTTGGATTCCCTGAATATCACCAAAATTGAGGCTCTGGGGCAATCCCAGCCCAAAGCAATGGCTTGCTTAAACACCAAAACTTCCACCTCGCTACTATCCTTCTCTATATCGGGTAGAGTATCGGATTTATCCTCAGACAGCCATATCGCCAATTTCCCGTTCTTTTCCGTAATACCTTTCTTTTCTAAAATCTTAATAACTTCCTCCTTCTTGCTTAGCAAAGTTTTGCTATCATTAGGAAGCTGGATAAGCATTAAGGGGTTTATTTTTGAACCCTCTTTTTTATACATCTTTACTGTTTCCTCTCTCTTCTTTAGTGCCTGTTCAATCACTATTTCGTCAGAGCTTTTTGTGCCAATCTCTATATTAAGAAACTCTGGATTAACAGATATTTCAGATTTAATCATCTCCTCGGCTTTAACATCAGATAGACGAACCTTTTCAATCTCTGAGACTTTATCAGTTAGGTGAGGAGTAGCAGAAACCTCCAAAGTAATTTTTGGGTTGATAATTTCTATAAGCTCTTTTGATTTATCCGAGTCAGCAGTATGGTGGCTTTCATCAATTATTAAAATAATAGTCCGTCCATCTTCTTTGGTATTTTTTATAATATTACTTAGATTATTATCTTTTTCATTCTCCTTAACAAAAAGGTTTATATCTTTCTTATTTATACTATGCCAGTTTATAAAAAGGATTTCATTCTCGGCTATCTTTCGGTCTTCTAAGTCCTCAAAATAGGAGCATTTTAAAGTTCGGTCATCCTCGTAAAAATACTCCAATTTTTCCTTGCTCTGTTCGTGCAACATTCTCACCGATACCCAAACAAAAGCGAATTTCTTATCATCATTCCTACCCCTTACGAGCTCTTTTAACAAAGCCGACACCATTACAGTCTTACCTGAGCCAGTTGGGGCTTGAAATACCACCACCTCGCTTTCTGTGGCCTTCAGGGAGGCTTCTAGCTTCCTATGTAGGTTATCTACCGCCTGCTTTTGATAGTCTTTTAGTTTAATCATTTGAATATTTGTTTATAAACATTAAGAATAACGGCTGGTATCGGCTTTAAATCTACTAGCTTTTTAATATCTTCAAATTCTTCCTCTCTGGCACTATCATCAAGAGAAAATATGTAAGTAATTATTTTCTTATCTAGTTTCTGGATTTCTTTTTTAAATAATTCGATGCCAGAATCATCATAGATTACCCCTAAATATTTACCTCTATTATCTTTAAAAATCTTGAAACCCTGTCCTGTTTTGACCTGTTCAAAGCAATCCTCTTTCAGGCAAAGTATCTCGGTAGATTTGTCTACTAATTTTTTCTTATTTCGGTCTGTCTGCTCAGCATCAACGAAATCAGTTTTGTAATATTTTAAATTTGTCGGTATCTTTGTTATTTTGGAATAATCTTTATGGCCATCAATAACTTTTTTAAGCCTAGGATAAGTTACATCCTCGCAAATGCCGTTTTCATTATTAGTGCAAACAATAAATTTTCTATTACCACCATCCTCTTTATTTAAAAGCATAACGGCGTGTCCAGTTGTGCCTGAACCAGCAAAAAAATCAAGAACGGTAGAATCACTTTTAGTAGTCAGTTTAAGGATGTCTAAAACTAAGTATAAAGATTTTGGATAATCAAATATATTTTTGCCAAGTATTCCTTTTAATATATTTGTTCCGTGAAATTCTGATTGATATTTTTGTTCCAACCATACATTTTTTAGAACTTGTTGTTCTCTATATTTATGATAAATCCTAATCTTAGCCCCTTCTTTTATTGCTGAAAAATAGCCGTCTGTATTGAGTTGGTCAAATGTTTCCTTAACATTCTTCCACGCCATTTCTTTTCCATTGTTTGTGATTGGATATACTTCGTAATATCCAGAGTGCTTTTCAGAAGTAATTGTTATTAAGTCCTTACTAACATAAATCGGATACCAATTTTTTGGTCTATTCTCTCTTGACCAAACTGTCCTTGCCCGCATAAATGGTTCGTATCTAAATTTTCCGTTCTCATCGCTTTGGTCAAAAGATGATTGAACATCTTCGGAGATAGCGACTTCGTTAAAATTACTAAAGTTTATATCTCGTGCATAAACAATCATAAATTCACTATTTTCTGAGAAAAATCTTGCTTGGTTTCTTCCTTTCGGATTGTGCAAAACTGTAACTAAGCCAACTCGGTTTTTTTCTTGGAAAATTTCGTCCAACAATAAACCGAGGGAGCATAGTTCATTTGCATCAATAGCACAAATTATGAATCCATTTTTGCTAAGTAAACCCTTCGCTAAGAGTAGCCTCTTTTGCATAAAGGAAATCCACTTACTGTGTCTAAAAGTATCTTCTCTATCAACATAATCGTTGTTGTATTTCCAATCTTTAGCTCCAGTATTATACGGTGGGTCTATGTAAATAACGTCAACCTTGTTCTTATGAGTGTAATTTAGAACAGAAAGTGCGTGATAATTATCGCCTTCTATTAGGATGTTGACTGGTTTATTTGTATCATTTTTTATTTCCTTATCTCTGTCTTCAGTCAAGACAGGAAGTTTAGTCTTACACAGCTCAGCAACCTGTTCTGTTTTATGTTCCCAAACAAGGCCATATCGTTTTCTGGATTTAAGTTTTTTTATTTCGCTCTTTAGGTCTTCGTTTTCTTTTTGAAGATTTATGGGCTGTTGTATATTTGGCATAAGTATTTGTCTAATCTTACTTAAAAATGGCTCCCCTGTAAAGCAGAGGAGAAACCGATTTATATTATTTAATTATTTTTTTGGTTTTATATTTTGCCATAATTCTTTAAAATCTGAAATATTTTTTCTAACATTTTTTATGTGTTCAGCTATTTCTCTTGTTTTTGAAGAATCTAATATTTTTATATTTATTAATTCTGCAACTCTTGTTGAAATCATTAAAATTTCAGAAATAACCCACATTTTTTCAGTACCATAATGTTCCTTAATAAGAATATTTCCGTGCACATAATTTGATAAATGTCTATAAATAATGTAATGATTTCCAACACTGGGTTTGTTTACAGATGTAAATTGTGGTGAAGATTGACTAATCCATTCTTCCTTCAACATTTGGTTAACAGGTGGATAATTATAATGATTCCTCTCTAATAATTTTTTCGACATTTTATTTATATCTTCTGGAATCAATAACCTTTCTTTAATAATAAAATCCTTAAAATAAGCATAATTTTTGTTATATCCATCAATTATGCCTTCTGTGCGACCAGTATTGCATACAGAAAGTGTGTATAAAGTATCAGATATGGAAAGAATCATTTTCTTATTTTTATCTTGAAAACAAAAATATAACAGACACGCGTATATCTCAATCAAACTTCGAATTAGGGGTAGGAAAAAGAAAAAATCCTCATCTGGTGAATTTTCATCTAGTTTTTTATATAAAAAACCAACAATTTTTTCAAAAAGCTCAAGAAAACTTCTGGTTGTAAGTAAATTATTAGTCCTTATTTGTTCTTCAATAGGTTCTTCCTCCTTTTCTTTTAATGAATATCCCTTATCATTAATCATTGAAATCTCTGATTTGAGTATCCCTTTTATCTCTTTTATTAAAGACGCTAATGATTTTACTGTTTCATCTTCCATTTTTTATTTATTATATACCTCTTCTTTTTCTAATATAAAAGCACTTTGTATAAAAATGTTTTGTTTATTCATATGTTTTATATTAGCATTTTTGATGTATTTTTTCCATAAAAATCTTTAAAGTTAGCCATATATTATAAAATGCTGTATGTAAAGCAAAATATTGATTATATTGATATTTTTTGCGAAGCACAGTATTTTTATCAAAAAATGCTATAATATTTCAGATGAATAAAAAAATGACATATATAATTTGGTTTACATTATTTGTAATTACTTTCTGTAGTTTGTTTTTTGTATTTAATAAACAAAAAGTAGTTATTACTTCAAATCAAATTTTTGGTGGTACCAATTTTTTTATGAACAATGTGTCTCAATGCCCAAAAAACGTAAGTGTTTCAGAACAATTTTCTTGCTTATATATACTTGCAAATGCAACCGAGAAGGAAGCGGATACTTTAGCTAAAAAAATTATTTCTCAATCGCCAGTACGATTGGAAGAGATAAATAAAAAAAATATAGGGACTGTTCCATTTGTATACGGAGGAACAGATTTTTTAACTGCCTTACCAATACAAGTTAAAAAAGCTCAACAAGTGAAGGACGAATATATAAACAGTATTTGTAATTTAACATCAATGACTATTTATGGTGGTAGTGGAATGGATTTAGAACAAAACGCTTGTAAGTATTATTTTACTAGCCAGTATCTGCAAATACTTAAAAGTCTTGAAGGTGGTTTAACTGCAACATCATCAGATGTATCTGATATTTATGGAGGATATGATAATTATGTTAGCTCAATACCTAAAAATAATGATAGAAATTACGAAAAAGAATTTTATTGTCCATTTAAAGATAATGTAAGTAATACTGAATGTTTAGTTAATAATTTAGATAGATTATCTGCAATACGAGAATGGAAACAAATTAAATTAGAAAATCTTAAATCTCCTGAGATTAATCCTGAAAAGTTTTTTGATTTAGCAGGTGATATTAATAAAATAAAAAAATGGAGAGAAAATTTTGAAACAGCTAGAGATTTAAAGTGCGGAGCAAGTGCTATATTCCATTACGGTTCTGGTTCACCTGGGGCTGTTGCAAGCTGTGATATTGATGAAGAAATAAGTGCTTTGAAAATTTTAGATAATGATTATTATGTAATGATTATGAGTTATAATGATGGAAGTAAAGGAATACCTGACTTCGAGCCT
>CAIJUJ010000006.1 GCA_903823865.1 uncultured bacterium | reverse complement strand
TTGCTCTGTAGTGCTATAAGAAACACCACCTACATATAATTTCTTCATTCTTTATATATTACTCGCACTTAATAAACCTTAAGATCTCACTTGAAACGAAAGACGACTAATCCTTACAAAAATCAACTTACTTCTTAATTAACCACAATTATAGTCTATATATGAAAAACTGTCAAGTTATTATATATTATGCAATTTAAATTATTTAAATATGTATTGAACAAAAATAATTAAACCCACAATAACTGCTAATATTGAAGCTAGAAGAACAGCTCCGGCAGCGACATCTTTTGTATCTTTGGCATAGGGATGATAAGTTGGTGATGTTAAATCTATATCTATTTCTATCGCAGTATTGAATGCTTCGGAAATAAATACTATCGCAGAAACAATCAATACTAAAATCCACTCAGTTTTTGTGATATTAAAAATAATGGAAGCAATAATTACAAGTAAAAAAATACTAACATGTATCCACGCACTGTGTGTTGATTTAAAAAAAATATATAATCCCCTACCAGCATGAGCAAAACTTTTTGCCCTCTGGGTTATAGAAAACTTTTTTTCAATTTTTCCATCATTCATATTTGTAATTATATAGATATTACAAATATTTTGCTAGTATTATTCATAACGAAGTGCATCTATTGGATTTAAGTCTGAAGCTCTTGCTGCTGGATAATATCCAAATACAATTCCTATTATTGCAGAAACTCCAAAAGATAAAATTATAGACATTATTGAGACTTGCGCAGTAAGAAGTCCTGTCAGAGTAATTATCCATGCAATTCCTATACCTAAAATAATTCCAATAATTCCACCAATAATAGTAAGCATCATTGATTCAATTAAAAATTGTATTCTAATATCTCTCTTTTTTGCGCCAACTGCTTTTCTTAAACCAATTTCTCTTGTCCTTTCTGTGACAGTTGTAAGCATCATATTCATAATTCCAATTCCTCCAACAAGCAAAGAAATACCAGCGATAGCAGCCAAAAGTGCTGTCATTGTACCAGTAATAGAAGAAGCGGTTGCTAACATGTCTGATTGATTCATTGTGCTAAAGTCTGCTTTTGTTGGGTCAGTAATATTATGTCTTGCTAGCAAAATATCCGTTGCTTGATTTTGCACATCAGTAACTAAATCAGAAGTTTGTGCAGAAATATTAATTGCAGAAACATATTGATTGCCAGTAAAAAATTGTTGCGCAACTGTTATTGGAATATAAATTAGATCGTCTGTACTATTCCCAGCTGAACCACCTTTTGCTACGGTAACACCAATTACTGTAAATATATTCCCATTTATTCTTATACTTTGACCGACTGCATCTGCTCCAACACCAAACAAATCATCTCGTGTTGTTGGTCCTAAAACTGCAACTCTCGCAAGTTGTGTTACTTGATCATCTGTAAAAAAAGTTCCTGAATCTATCGCAACATCTCTTATGTCTGTATAAGCAGGTGTGGTACCTATAATAGAAGTATTAGTGTTTAGACCCGCGGCCACAACTTGTAATCTTGATGTGACTGAAGGTGCGACGGCTTTTGCACTCGTGATTTCGCTTGTTAATGCCGAAACATCAGCCATTGTTAATGTGTTTGCCGAACCTCTACTTGCTCTGACCTGGCTTCCGGGTGTGCTTGGGGCTCCTGGAGAAATAACGACAAGATTTGCTCCGATTGATTCAATTCTTGACTGAATAGAATTTGTTGCTCCGTTTCCTATACCAAGCATTGCGATAACAGAAGCAATACCAATAACAATTCCAAGCATGGTAAGACCAGTACGAACCTTGTTTGATAATAATCCCGATGAAGTTTCTTTTAAAATATCTTTTATTGTCATATATTTAATTTACAATTCTTTTATTTTTATTTGCCTCATCGCTAAGAATAAGTCCATCTCGTATATGAATAATTCTGTCAGCGTGCTCTGCGACGTCAAGCTCGTGAGTAATAAGAATAATTGTATGACCTTCTCTTTTATTTAAATCTTGAAAAGTTTTTAAAACAATTTCACCTGTTCTTGTATCAAGATTTCCAGTCGGTTCATCAGCCATAATAAGTGAAGGGTCATTTACAAGAGCACGAGCAATTGCAACACGCTGAATCTGTCCTCCAGAAAGTTGATTTGAAAGATGATGCCATCTATTTTCTTCCAGTCCAGCGGATCTTAACGCCGCCTCAGCTTTTTTCTCTCTTTCTTCTGAAGAAACTTTTAAATATACCAAAGGTAGAGTTACGTTTCTTATGACTTCAGTTCTTGGTAAAAGATTGAAAGATTGAAAAACAAAACCAATTTTGTTTCCACGAATATCAGCAAGCTCATCATCTGTAAGTTTTGAAACATCTTCGTTATCGAGAAAATATTGTCCACCGGATGGTGTATCAAGTGCACCTAGAATATGCATCAGAGTAGATTTACCTGAACCAGAAGGCCCCATGATAGCGACAAATTCACCATCTTTAATTGTAAATGTTACTCCTTTTAAAGCTTGGGTTTCTGCTTCCCCATTTACATAAGTTTTTTTAATATTTTTACATTCAATCATCTTTAATATGTTTTAGTTTCCTCCAAGAGTCCTGCCGAGTCCGCCTACTGCACCTGCTGCACCACCACCAAAACCTCCGCCAAATCCACCTCTTGTATTTGTTGTCGCGGTTGAAGCTGTTGATTTTGCTGTAGCTCCACTAACCGTTGTCTTTTTTGTAACAACTAATTGTCCTTCTGTTAAGCCTGTAAGAACTTCTGTCGTTGTATTATTTGAAAGGCCGGTTGTTATTTCAACTTGAGTAACTGGAAATTGAATTGATATTCCTTGCGTACTATTTCTAAATTGTCTTCCTGTGCTTGTTCCAGTTGAAGATGCAAGAGTAGATGAAGCAAAATTTCTTCTTGATGAAGTGCTGAATGTATCTGTGGATGAACTATTATTAAAGTTTCCTGTAAAATTTGACATTGTTGATGATGAAGTATCTGCTACCAAAACATATTTTTTACCACCGATAGTTGTTATTGCCGAATTTGGAATAATAAGTGTATTTGCATGTATAGTCGTGACAACACTTACTGTTGCAGTCATACCAGTTTTAATCTGATCATTTTGTGAATCCATTTTTATCTGAACTGAATAGCTAACAACTCCCTGTGTTACAGTGCCAAGTGGATCGATATAACTTACACTTCCCGTTAAGGAAAGATTTGGTAATGAATCAAAAGTAATAGTAACGGGATTTCCAGCAGATACTTTTGCGGCGTCAACTTCATTGAGCGTCACATTAATAACTTTTTCTGCAGTAATAAGAGTAGCCAATGAATCAGATGAAGAAACCTGTTGGCCGATACTCGCTGTTAGTCCTCCGATCTGTCCATCAAAGGGAGCTGTAATAATTCGGCTATCATAAGCGGTTTGTGCGTTTGCTAAATTTGCCTTTGCATTATCAAGGTTGGCTTGCGATACAGCCAAATCATCGGCTAAAGGTGGTTTTTGTTGAATCGCTAAATTATCTTTTGCTTGTTGTAGTGATAAGACAGAACTATTATATGACTGAAGTATTGAAGTTAAATCACTAATTGATGAATCAATGCCACTCCTTGCACTTGCCGCAATACCTTTATCAGAATTTATTGAAGATAGTCCGGTCAAATTTGAACTAACACTATAAACTCCAAATAACATTGTCATGTCATCAAAATAATTTCTAATAATATTAAGATTTGAAATTGCTGTGTTTAAAGTTGAAACTAAATCATCAGAAGTTGTCTGAGACGCGATCTTAATTTTCCAACTATCTAAAATTGATCCAATGCTATATCTTCCTTGATTAACATTATTTTGTAGCTGTTGATCAATAAAACTTACCTCATCTACTTCAATATTTGGATTTGAACTTAATGGATTAGAAATAAAAGGGTCGGTATTTAAATAAACATTATTCGCAGCTGATGTGTAAGCGTTTTTAAGTTTAATTAATATGTTTTGTTTAGTATTATCTAAAGACGTTTGGGCAGAAGTGATAGCATTATTAAGTGATAGTAGTTGTGAATCTGTAAGGCCGTTTACAAGTTTGTCGTAGCTTGCTTGTGCACTTGTGACGCTAGCTTTCGCTTGGTTTAGTGTTTGTAATGCGTTTTTCCCATCAAGAACTGCTACAATTTGTCCTGCTTTTACTGAGTCACCATTTTGTACTTTCACAGAAATAATTTGACCAAGAGTTTGTGTTTGACCTGTCGTATTTGGTTTGATAGAAACTTTACTCAAAGTTGATACTTGTCCGGAACCAGCAACACTAATAACCAAGTCACCTTTTTTAACTCTACCAAAAGTATATTGAACTGTAGTAGTTCCAGGAAAAATTGTTGTGTACAAGAAATATATTATAATAATTATAATGATAACAATTATTACTGACCAAACTTTGTGCAATTTTGCGAACGATTTTATCCTGTTGAAAAATTTTTTCATATTTATTTAGTTGTACTTGTACTATTAATTGGTAAATTTTCTGGTATTGGCATTACACGTATTAGTTTGGCTTCTATCTCTGCTGTTGTATTTGGTTCACCAATTACAGTAATAAAATCATTAACTTTTAAATCTTGTGCAGTTAGTTGATTTTTCATTACTCTTATATCGGTACTTGTACCAACAATAACTGTTTTTTCAACATTATCCCTATCTGTAACTACTATCAAAGGTAGTTTAATTGTAAGAATTTTTCCTATTGCACCATGTGAGTTTGTAAAATCATCTTTACCTATCCCCATAAATGCTCCGGCTGGTCTGCTATTCATTTGGCGAAAAAACTGCTCTCCTGTCCTGAAAGAGAAACTTGCTTTTTTAAAGCCAACAAAAACACCAGCTTGAAAAATAACCAATACTATAAAAATACAAACAAATACACAGATTGTCCATTTTACTTTTTTACCTTTTAAAATCGTTTTTATTTCTTGCATGTTATTTATTATTATTAATTTAATCTTATAAAATACCGACTTTGTATTTTTATATTTTCTAAAAACTTATTAAGTGACCATACGAAAATAGAAATTGAAGCAACCACAATCGCAATGGGGATTATTGGCAACGATTCTACGACAGATAAAACATATGTTTGCCAATATGAAGCAATTAATTTACCGTCTGAAAATAAAAGTGATAGATATTGTGATAACCCAGATTTACTTGCGTCATTAATAATATTAATTACAAAAACCACAATAGAAGCTATTGAAGCAAGCGAAATAAATGAACTAAAAACTACCATATTGATAGTATTTCTCATTTCTAGAGCCTTGATTTTGCCAATAATGGACTTTTTTAGCTCATTTTTGGGCTCTATTATGTTAAATAATTGATTATTGTCTTTCATTGAGTATTTATACGGTTATTTTGATAATTTGGGTGCATGTTCTCCTTCCAATAGCTTTTTCATCCTCAGTAATGCTCTTCTATGATGACTTTTAACTGTGTCTTTTGACATTTGTAATATCTCAGCAACTTCAAAAAGTGATAAACCACTTACATATTTCATAATCATAATTTCTTTTTGTATTGCGGTTAATTTTGTTAATACATTTTCAATCAATTTTTTATTCTCAGCCATAATATATATTTCATCCGCTCTTAATTCTTCATCCGTCAGACTATCTTCAATTATGTTTCCGCCATTTTCATTATCAAATGATGACATGGGTATATCTTTTCTCTTTCTTAAAAAATCTATTGCTGTGTTTTTGGCCACAGTAAAAATCCATGTTTTGAAACTTTTTTCTAAATTATATTTTTTTATATTTTTCCAAACTTTCAAAAAGACTTCCTGAGTGATATCTTCTGCAGTTTTTTGATTTCCAACAAATCTATATATAAAATTATAAATCATTTTTAAATAACGATTTACAATTTCTGTAAAAACATCTTTGTCACCATTTAAATATTCAATAATAATTTCTAAATCAGACTTATTCATGTAAGAATTATTCTAACACAAAAAGGTATTAGATATTTATATTTGAATTTTTGAGAAGAAATAACTACCCAAGCCCAAAAAGATTAAAGATGTTATAGACAAAACCAAAATATCTGTTCCAAGTCCAAAATGTGACACATTTATAAGCAGACTTCTAAAGGCGTCTATTCCATATGCGAGCGGATCAAGTGAAGCAATAATATTTAGGGCTTTTGGTAAGCCTTGTAGTGGAAAAATTGCTCCCGACAAAAAGAATAAAGGCATTACTAAAAAGTTTATAATGAGCTGGAAACCTTGCATGTCTTCAAGTAAAGACGCAATCATTGTTCCGAGTGCAGTAAATAAAACAGCAACTAAAAGCATCATTAAAAGTAATATTGGAAACAATGGCCAACTTGTCGGACGAAAACCCATAAATAATGAAATAACAAGAACCAATAAACCTTGCAGTACGGACATTGTTGCTCCACCTAAAGTTCTTCCAAACATAATATTAAATCGTGATACTGGTGCGACAAGTGTTTCTTTTAAAAAACCAAATTGTCTATCCCAAATAATTTCCATACCAGAAAAAACGGCTGAAAAGATAATACTCATTCCAATTATTCCTGGAACAAGAAAATTCAGATAGTTTCCGTCTCCGGCTTTTTGAAAAATTGGTCCAAAACCAAAACTCAAAGAAACAAGAAAAAGTAAAGGTTGCGCAAGAGAACCAATCATTCTTGATTTTGATCTAACGTATCTTTTTAATTGTCTTATCCAGAGGATATATATTGTTTTCATCTTTTTTATCTTTTAGTCCACATTCTGCGTCGCATTCTCATGGCGTCTTTTGTACCAGCATCTTCTTGTCTGATTGTTTTTCCGGTTAAACTTAAAAAAGCATCTTCAAGTGATGTCGCATTTGCTTTTGCTTTTAATTCATCAGCTGTTCCAGACGCAATTATTTTTCCATTATCAATAATTGAAATTCTTTGGGCGATTTTTTCTGCTTCTTCCATATAGTGAGTTGTAAAGAAAATTGTTGTTCCTTCATTTTTATTTAATTCTTTTAAATAATTCCACATGTGATTTCTAGTTTGTGGGTCAAGACCGAGTGTTGGTTCATCCAAGAAAATTATTTTTGGGTGATGCAAAAGTCCGCGTGCAATCTCAAGTCTTCTTTTCATTCCACCAGAAAATTCTTTTACTAAACTATTTTTTCTATCCCAAAGTTCAACAAACTTCAAAAGGTATTCGATTCTTTCTCTTCTTAACTTTTTGGGAACATCATATAAAACACCGTGAAATTCCATGTTTTCCCAAGCGGTAAGCTCATCATCAAGACTTGGGTCCTGAAATACGATACCAAATGATTTTCTAACTTTATTTGAATCAAGAACTGGATTATTTCCATCTAAAAGTAGACTACCGGAAGTTGGACTTAAAAGAGTAGTAAGCATTTTTATTGTCGTTGACTTCCCCGCTCCATTTGGCCCAAGAAAAGCAAATATTTCTCCGCGTTTTACATCAAAAGAAATGTCATCAACGGCGACAAAGTCACCAAATTTTTTAACTAGATTTTTTACTTCAATAATATTCACAGTAGTTTATTATACAGATAATAATATTTATCGCAAATTTTTTTTAATTAAACTTGAATTTAAATGATTTTTCTTGTATTCTTAATTCGTTTCAGATATTGGGGAATCGTCTAACTTGCCCGTCAAATTTTTGTTCTTTGCAAAGCTGGTCTATAAAGCTGGGGGATCGTCTAATGGTAGGACACGTGCCTTTGGCGCATGGAATCAAGGTTCGAGTCCTTGTCCCCCAGCTTTGCAGATCAGAAGAACAAAAAATTGTTCGGGTGAATAGGACACATGCCTTTGGCGCATGGTATCGGGGTTCGAGTCCCTGTTCCCCAGCATAATTAAAAACGATATATTGTCGTCTTTTATTATGCTTGGGAAAGCAAGAGAACTGCTTCTCTTGTGCCAGTGACGAGAACAGCGGAATGATATTTTTTTAGCAGAAAAAATGAATGAGCTGGTG
>CAIJUJ010000005.1 GCA_903823865.1 uncultured bacterium | reverse complement strand
CCTGCTTCGCAGGCCGCTCTTTGTATTTTTAATATTCAGAACTATCATTCATAAAGTTATAAGCTCCGCGGATTTCAAAGTGTAAGTGAGGTCCAGTAGAATTTCCTGTGTTTCCTGTTTTTGCTATTATCTGACCCTGGTAAACAGCATCTCCTTCGTTAACAAACACCTGACTTAAGTGACCATAAACAGTTTGCGTTCCATTGTAGTGTGAAACGACAATATATTTTCCATAACCTCCATTCCAACCATAAGTTTTAGCAATAATTACTTGACCAGCCGCAGCTGCATACAAAGTTGTTCCAACAGGAGTTCCTATGTCCACGGCATTGTATCCGTGTAAACCTTGCGTCTTTATACCACCAACTATTGGTCTAATATAATATCCGACATAGTCTGGTCCACTTCCGCCACGATAAGGATTACCTTTTACTATAGGTTTTGTTCCGCTAACTCTTGCGACACCTTCACCATCAGGAATCACAATTGTATCTCCAATTACCAAAGTTGAGCTAGATTCAATACCGTTAAATTGCGCAATTTCTCCAGCGTCAGCTTTGTATTTTTTCGCAATAGATTTTAGTGTGTCACCCTTCGCAACTGTGTGTAAAGTTCCAGAAACAGGCAAGATAACAAGCGCTTGTCCTTCTTTTAAACTCAAAGAGTTAAGGTTGTTTGCCCAAATGATTGTGTTTGAAGTAACCCCATACATTTTTGCTATGGTTGAAACTGTGTCACCCTTTCGGACTACATATTTACTAATTTGTCCCGTGTTAACAGTGTCACTAATATCTGCAAGCGTTCCTGATGGACCACTTTCAGATACCAATGCTTCATTATTATCTGCAACTGTAATGTCTCCACCACCAACAGCGGCATTAATATCAAAATTAACCGCACTTTGAAGTATGGGGACATTTTGAGAATTTGTATCTGTTGATTGACTTTCAATGACTTGGCTATTTCCAGAAAAGAAGTTGGAAATGGCAGACAAAATGCCTGCATTCGCGGTGACAGGCAATGAATAACTTAATGAGAAAACAGTCAAAAACACTAGTAACCATTTTGTATAAATGGCTAATAATATAGGTTTTATGGAATGGCGCTTAGAGTTTAACTCACTTTTAGAGCCAGTTATAGAGTTTTTTCTTAAAATAAGCCGATTTTATTAAGGGGATACGGTGTTCTCTGAATTATTATGGCCCTGTTGAGCCATATTTCAGTATTTATTTCTGCTTTTCTGTACACAGTTAATGATACTCCTTACTCCTTGATAGTCAATCGACTTATCAACAGGACGTATGTTGATAATTAGTGAATAAATGTTTGTCTGGGAGATTTTCGCTTCGCTAAAATCCCCAATAAAATCAACGTTTTTCTCAAAAAATGAGCCAAATTAGTATCTTATACCTAGTTTATGTTATATTTAGTCGCATGACACATCTTTTGGGACTAAACGAGCAACAAAAAGAGGCGGTTTTACAAAAAGATGGTCCTATTTTAATTATTGCCGGAGCTGGAGCAGGTAAAACAAAAACAATTGCTCACAGAATTTTACATTTAATTAAAAATGGAGTTCATCCAGAAAATATTTTGGCTATAACTTTCACAAACAAAGCCGCAAAAGAAATGCGAGAAAGGGTAGAAAAAATTATTGCGAGTGACAAAACATTGAATATTCCACTTAGCTATCATTACAAACCTTTTATTAGCACTTTTCACTCACTTGGTGTTCATATCATAAAAGAAAATAGCCAACTTATTGGGCTTATAAAAAACTTTAGCATTATGGATAGAGGTGATTCATCAAAACTTATAAAAGAATGTTTAAAAAGTTTAGATATTGATCCAAAACAATTTGAGCCGAATAAAATTTTAAATATTATTTCTCGCGAAAAAGGAAATCTAATTTCTGCAAAAGATTATTCAAGTGGTGGAGATATGAATGAATACACTTTGCAATCAGTTGCACAAAAAGTTTGGCCGATGTATGAAAATAAACTTGCGCAAGAAAAAGCGCTCGACTTTGATGATTTGCTTTTGAAAAGCTACAACATTTTAAAAAATCACAAAGATGTTTTAGAAAAATATCAAAACCTTTGGAAATATATTCACATTGATGAATATCAGGACACAAATAAAGTTCAGTACATGACGGCGAAACTTTTGGCAGAAAAAAATAGAAACATTTGTGTAGTGGGGGATGTGGACCAAAGCATTTACAGCTGGCGAGGAGCAGATATTGAAAATATTTTAAGTTTTGAAAAAGATTATCCGGAAGCAAAAGTAATTTTACTTGAAGAAAATTATCGCTCAACCCAAACAATACTTTCTGTGGCAAATGAAGTGATAAAAAATAATAAATTAAGAAAAGAAAAAAATCTTTTTACAAAAAATGATGTTGGTGAAAAAGTGTCATTTTTGAAGGCATTAAATGAGATAGAAGAGGCAAGATTTATAGCCAGAAAATCACAAGAATTGATATCAAAGGGAGTGAGTCCAAGAGAGATTTCAGTGCTATACAGAGCCAATTTTCAGTCACGCGTACTCGAAGAAGCATTTCTTACAGAGAACGTTCCGTATCAGGTTCTTGGGACAAAATTTTTTGAAAGAAAAGAGGTTAAAGATATCCTATCTTTTCTCCGCGCGAGCCTAAATCCAGAAAGTTTAAGTGACATAAAAAGAATTATAAATGTTCCAGCTCGTGGAATAGGGAAAGTTACAATTTTAAAAATTTTTGAAGGTGGAAAAGAAAAATTACCAGAAGGAATTAAAGAAAAAGTAGAAAATTTTTTCAATTTGCTTGTAAAAATAAAAAAGGAAACAGAAAAATTAAAACCATCAGAAGTTATTAAATTTATTATTAAAGAAAGTGGTTTAGAATTAGAATTGCAAAGAGGAAATGACGAAGATAAAGAAAAATTGGAAAATATGCGCGAGCTTGCAACACTTGCAATCAAATATGACCATTTTCCAAAACCAGAAGGAATAGAAAAACTTTTAGAAGAAGCTGCACTGATGACCGACCAAGATTCTCTAGAGAAAAATGAGAATGCTGTGAAACTTATGACCGTTCATGCCTCAAAGGGTTTGGAGTTTGATTATGTTTTTATAACAGGACTTGAACAAGATTTATTTCCACATCAAGGAAATGGTACAGAAGCAAAAACTCCAGAAGAAATGGAGGAGGAGAGAAGATTGTTTTATGTTGCTTTGACTCGCGCGAGAATTAAGTTATTCTTAACTTATGCAGAAATGAGAACTATTTATGGTTCACAACAAATGAATCTGCCGTCAATTTTTCTTGGAGAATTTGATAATGACCTTTTGGAAGAAGAAAATTTTGAATACAGAGAAAAAATAGTTTACTTAGAATGGTAATATATTATTTAATTTGATCATGCTAATATTGTAATTATGAAACAAACGCATTATCGTGCCATCATTTTTTGCACTTATATACCAATAATAATTTATTTACTGGGTTATTTATTAACACGTTTTGTTAATCTTCCATCTTGGTTAGGACTTTGTGTAATTTTATCTTCGTTTAGTTTATTAATAGTCACTCTTATTGCTTGTATTTTTTCTTTAATACAAGGAATTAAACTTAAAGATTGGAACTATATTTTACTTGGGATTTTACCTTTGATTATATTTTATCTTCTCACTATTAATATTTAGATAATAAATGCAAATAAAAGCGAAAAAATCACTAGGACAAAATTTTTTGAAATCAAAAACTGCTCTTTTGGCTATGATAAAAGCTGGAGAAATTAATTCGGCAGACATTGTGCTTGAAATAGGGCCAGGGCAAGGAGCACTTACTGAAAAAATACTAGAAACTGGTGCAAAAGTTATTGCTGTAGAAAAAGATGACCGACTTATTAAAGTATTGAATGAAAAATTTGAAAAAGAAACAAGAAATAATCAATTCACCCTTATTCATGGCGATATTTTGGAACTAGATTTGAATAAAATAGGCCTAAAAAACCACAGTTTTAAGCTGATAGCCAATATCCCATATTACATTACTGGACTTATTTTTAGAAAGTTTTTGTCAGGCAATATTCAACCCAAAAAACTCGTAATAATGGTGCAAAAAGAGATTGCAGACCGGATAATTGCTCGCGATGGTAAAGAAAGCTTGCTCTCACTTTCCGTAAAAGCGTATGGTGATGCAAAAAAGATTATGAAAGTAGAAAAAGAGAATTTTAGCCCAAAACCCAAGGTAGATTCAGCTATTTTGCTTATAAATAATATTTCTAAAGACTTTTTCAACGAAATTTCAGAAGAAAAATTCTTTGAAATTATAAAAACTGGCTTCGCACACAAAAGAAAAATGCTAATCGCAAATTTAAAAGAAAAATTTGGCCAAAATGACCTAAAAAAAATCTTCCAAGACCTAAAAATACCAGAAAAATCCCGTTCAGAGGATCTACATCTAGGAAAATGGAAAGATTTGGCCAATAATTTCACTCTTTGGTATATTTAATACAATTATTATTGATGCTGGTCAATCATTCTTTGTGTTTTATTACAATTAAGGATATAATTATCGTATTATTAATTTTTATTAAATATAATGATAAAAAATATATCTATTTTTTCAATATTGTGTGCATTGTCACTAACTTCAACAAGTTTTGCAGCAAGTGCAACTCTTGGCCCATCTACTACATCAACAACTAATGCACAGTCGAGTCCTGTTATTACAAGAACACTAACAATCGGTTCTTACGGCCAAGATGTTATGGCTCTTAAAAAAATATTGGGTTTAGATTTAAATATGAATATTGACACATCACCAAACTTTACAGCTGATACGGCAACTGCAGTAAAAAAGTTTCAAGAAAAATATGCCGTAGAAATACTTATTCCAAGTGGTTTATCTGCTGGTACTGGCACAGTTGGCCAAGCGACAATTAATAAACTAAACACCTTAGCAGTAAAATATTATATTAAAATTAGTGACTTTACTTTACCTGTCATTGTAGCCACAGTAAAAAGTTCTTTTACATCTGCGCTAAGTCTCGGTTCAACAGGTGATGAAGTGACACTATTAAAAACTATTTTAAATTCTGACAAAGACACTGCGCTTATTCCGCAAAACTCGACAAATATTTTTGACTCTGCGACAGTGGTAGCGGTAAATAAATTTCAAATGAAATATGCAAGTGAAATATTGGCGCCATCGGGTCTTAAAAGCGGCACCGGGACGGTTGGACCAGCAACAAGAAAAAAACTAAACTCCATGATCAATAGCATTATCAATGCCTCAAAATTAACAAACGTAGGTAATACAGTAGTCGCTAGTTCATCATCTATTCAACCGTTTGGTTATTCCACAGTCACATCATATTTACCAAATCCAGACATTGACCCAAATGTTACTTACGCGGCGAGCGGAACAATCCAATCACAAAAATGTGTCGGAACAACTTTAGTTAGTGTTTATAACGACGGAACTGGTGGCACAATTACCGTATCTAAAGCACGCTCTCTAGATGGTGGTTGCTATAATCCAAATACTACTGCACAAATCACAGGCTTTCAGTTAAATACGCCAGGTATTACTAACGCGGTCATAGATGATGTAGCAAAAACAATTACAGTATATATTCCGCCAGCATATTATCCAGTATATTCAATGAAAGAAAAATCAAAAATTTATGATGATGTTGGTAAGAAATCTGATTTTTCAAGCACAACTATCGCCACTGTAATGACACCAAGAGAAAATCCTCCACTTGATTTAACAAAAATAAAACCAACAATTAGTGCTATCGGTGATGTAAGTCCGGCAAGTAAAGTTCAGGTAGACCTTTCCAAGTCAATAATTTACCCATCCACATACCCAAGTAGTTATACAGCCAAAAATGCCAATTATGTTCCAGTAAAATATACGGTTGTTTCACAAAGTGGTGCCACATCAACATATTCCGTAACTGTAACACCTATAGACTGTTATGATTTTAATACCAATGGTTTATATTTTTATGGTGATGTTCCAACACGAGAACACATGAAACCGGGTGGTGATATTGTTGGTTATAGAAACCCACCATCAGTCAGTGATTTTTGGTTGTATAATTTTCCTGCAGAACACGCCTACTGGATGCCTGTCACTATTGCAGATATATACTATTTACCTGGCACCGAAATCCTCCAGAAACAATATTGCCCTCTACCGAATTATTTAAAACCTGGGCAACGTGTTGATATAGTCTTTCCTAATGATGGTGCACCAAACTTTGGTGAAGGCTATAAAGCATTAGGAATATTGAACCCATCTATCAGCTTCAAGCGTAATGTATGTCCGGGGTTTTTAACTGGATTTTGTGATGGTGGTTTTTCATACTATGCAAAAACAATAGAGTATGGTCTATAAAATCTGGACAATAAATTAATACGACAAAACATATTAATGATTAATAAAAAGTATCTTCCATCAAAAAATTTCCTTATCGCTCTGTCCATCACAGTAGTTATTATAGTTATTGTCATAATATTTGATTCACTACAAAATAATCAGGGTGTGTACAAAAACCAGGGTCTTGCTAAAGGTACTAGTACAACAGTGGCTCAAATTAATATAGACTCAGACAATGATGGTCTGCCAGACTGGAAAGAAGCCCTTTACGGCACTGATCCGCACAACCCAGATACGGATGGTGATGGAACAAATGATGGAGATGAAGTTGCACAGGGAAGAGACCCTTTAAAACCTAACACCGCACCAAAAGGACAAGAACCAAACGACAAGATCGACCCAAAAATAATTGAACAAAATGAAAAAATTGTAAACACTTTTGAGTCATTGAGTGATACGGATAAATTTTCAAGAAGCTTAATATCAGATGTCATTGCTGCTGCACCACAAGATGGCGCTTTGGATGAAAATAAAACAAACTCAATAATCACAAATGCACTACAGCGAATTCCGCTGAAAAATTATGTTGGTACTACAACAATAAATAATTTAAATTTGCAGAAAACAGATAGCACCAATCTTATAAAAAATATGAGTGATTATTCTAAAAGCTATTTTAAAGAAACAGAGAAGTTTCGATTAATTTTTGGTAAAGATATTGCACTTATTATTTCCTATATATCCCCAAACAGCACAAGCACAGATAAAGACGTACTCGCAATCATAAATCAATATCAAACTATCGTTAACAACCTTATTAAGATGCCAGTGCCTGTAGCAATAGGGTATTATGACATTTCTTATCACCTTGCAATAATAAACGATTTAGAAAAAATAATTTCTATGGATAAAGATATGGTGGGAATGAAAAAAGGTTCTGTCTTAAGTATTTTTCCATCATTATCAATTTATAATACTGTCACTAAAGATTTAAGCGACAACTTGTCCATAGTAGATAGTATTTTAAAAATACAAAGATAGTTGTATAATTTAAGCATAAAGAATTTAAATAATAAATGTATTCACAAAAAACAATTATAAAAAAAATATCTATTTTTGTATCAATAACACTTGTTATGGGTTGTCTTTTTTTTGTGCCATGCAAAAAAACCAACGCTCAAGCATTGGGGGTATTTACAACTATCGATTACGGCGCAAACGCATCATTGGCTACACTGGTTGGTAAGTCTGCATGGGATGGAACTCAAAGTTTTATTGGAACCCTGTTAGCACAACTGGCAAAAATAGCTGCTAGAGAATTAATAAATGAGGTTACTTCATATACAGTTGACTGGATAAAAGGTAATAAAAGTGCCCAACCTTTATTTGTTGCAGACCCCCTAAAGTATGTGAATACTGTTGCAGACCAAACCGCGGGAGATTGGTTTGAAAACAATCCAGACTTAAATTTTCTTTGTGACCCATTTAAAGCGCAGTTACTTATTTCACTACAAGCACAACTTCCAACATCAAACTCTGCCAATCTCCACTGTACCCTTACTGACGTAACACAAAATATTGTGAATGCAGGAAATTCGGCACTACAAGTAAGTGTTAATGGAAATACAATTACAAGGGATGTAACAAAATTAGATGGTTCAGATGTTTGGCTTCAATGGTTGCAATTAACAACACAACCACAAAATAATCCCGTAGGGGCATATGTCATGGCCCAAGCAGATTTGAGTGCAAGTATCACGACTGCTCAGGGCAAAAAAATTAATTTATTAAATTGGGGTTCTGGTTCTCTAACTTATTCAACCTGTATTGATGAATACTTTGATAAAAATGGACTTCAACAGGGCCAAAGTGAAGAATACAATTCAGAGGGTCCTAGACCACCATCAAAACTCGGTACTGCTGATAACATAACGAGTGTTCGTGTTGAACAAAAATGTGCAGTAAAAACACCAGGAGCTGCAATTACTGACATGCTTAGTTTTAAAGCCACTGGCGACCAAAGAATGAATGAGCTTATCGGAAGTTTGTCAAGCGGCTTTGACCAAATATTTAATGCCTTAATAGGCGCACTGGAAAAAAGTGCTTTGACAGCAATAAATAATGGGGTTTTGGATAATTCTGCATCTTCACAATATCAAGACGCCTTAAATGCCGCATACTCTTCTTCTCAGTCAAGTTTTTATAATTCGATGGCAAATAAAAACGCAGTAAATATTCCAAATGTTTCTATGGGTAGTACGACATGGACATATCAACCACCGCCAGTTGCAAATGTAATCGATACAACAAACCAAAACGATTATTCAGACACAAGTGGTCTTGGCCAATACAAAAATAATGCGATTAGTCTTTTAAACTCATTTTCAAAGTCAGAGTCAGACTACCAAAACACCTACCTCATCGCCCAAAATGTTCTTTTGGAAGGAGAAAAAGTTTTTGCATCTTCAAGTATTTGTAACATAAAATTAAACAGGGCAGATGGCACAAATAGATATTATTTGATAAATGCAAATGTTATTTCGAATATTAATGGCACGTCAGATTCTAACAGAATTATTCCTTCAATACCATGGAACCTTATTACCATACAATCGGCGATAGATAAATCAAACGCAAACATGGCAATATTGACTAAAGCATACTCCGACATTAGAGTCGCTTCAAGTTTGGGTGCGATTACTGATGCAATGACACCAGTCAACTCCACCTCATTTAATACAGAGGTGCAGCCAAATATTTCTGGAAATATTAAAGCGTGGCTAACGGGCGTGAAAGATAATTACAACACTACTGCATGCCCAATAGACCTAACGGATGTCTTACAAATAAATTCTGCCCCAGGTATTAATGTTTCGCAGACGAATTAATGTTTTATGTTATAATTAAATAAGTAATGAAAAGATTTTTTTCTAAAAAATCGGTTGCAATTATTCTAGCGGCATTTGTATTGATTGGTGCCATGTCTTTTGGTTTTGTCTCCACGGCGGTCGCCGCAGGCGAGGTGAAAACAATAGGGCCAGTAAACGTAAAAATACCTCTTAAAAACGCATGGTTTTCTAATTCTACAGTAGTTCCAGCTACGGCGATTGCCCAATATCAATTGGCAGATTCTAGTGGTGTTTCTGGTTTTTTCATAATAGAAGTGGCTGTCAAGTACCCAGGTGATAATTCTACCACAACTATAAGATACAATTATCAAGGTAGCTTGGGTAGTGAATATTTAGATTCCTGGACGAAGGAAGGTGATAATTCCAACTTATTATCGACGGATAACATCAAGTCTATGTTTCCAGAATTAATGTCGCAGCCTGATATTCTCTCTAATGTTTATAATACAAGAGGTAAAGCTGATCTTAAGACAAATAATGCAAAAATTGAGGCAGAAAAAGCAGCGGCAGGTGATATACTTAGTAAAGTTGGTGAAGATTTATTAAATGCTATTTCTGGTGTGGCCTCTTTCCCAATTTTTGCTGCTTGGGCTCTGACATTGGGCGCAGTAAATATTTTAGTCGCAGTTTTTACAGCTTTATCTGGTCTTATTTTTGATAAATCAATAGAATTCTCAATATTAAATATAAGTACTCTTTTTGGTGATAATGGCCCCGTAAATGTGTTGTGGGTATTGGTGAGAGATTTAACAAACGTAACTTTCATTTTTATACTTTTATACACCGCGATATCAAAAATATTAACCGGTTGGGGATTAAAAGAAAAGACGACAATTATTAAAATAATCTTGGCTGCAATTGTTATCAATTTTAGCATGGTCATAACAAAAGTTCTTATAGATGCGGGTAATTATATTGCAGTTGCTCTTTATGATGGAATTAGACATTATAGTATGGTAACTAGTCTGTCTGGTTTAATATTAAAAGGAACTGGTATTATGACCTTTATTAATTCACTATATTCAATAAAAGCACAGACGAATGTGGTAGTCAGTCTTATTTTCCAGATTGTTGCTATGGGGATCCTTGCGTGGACTTATTTTTATACTTCCATACTTCTAATAGGGAGGGCGGTAATGTTGCTTTTCTTAACAATCATATCACCTATAGCTTTTGTTGGTGACATCATGCCAATACCACAAATAAAATCTGTGGGTGACTGGTGGTGGAAAACATTAGTAGAACAAATATTCTTGGCGCCAGTACTTATGTTTTTTTTGTATTTTACTGCCATCGTGATTAATATGAGTAATGTAATTACAGAAACAAACGCTTCTTCTTCCGGTGGTAATTTTATAAACGTAACAGGATTTTTTATATATATATTAATTATTGTATTACTAACCCAAGCATTAAAAATAACCAAACAAATGAGTGGTGAGGTTGGTAAAATGACTGTCGCTGTAGGTAAAGGTCTCCTTGCTGCCGGTGCAATTGCAGCTACGGGTGGCGCTGCTGGTGGAGCCATGTTATTTAATGGTATTAAAGAAGGTATCGCTGCAGGCACCGAGGTTGGGCCGGATGGAAAAAAGGCTGGTTTGGGTGCTGGTCTTTCTACTGGGTTTAAGAGAATTGGCTCTGGCCTTAAAGATTATGGTAAAAAAGCAGGAGACTTGGTCTCAGGAAAAGCTGGCGACCAGCCTGGTGTAGCAGGATTTGCATTCAGACAAATGCAGGGCGGTGCATTTGCTGGCCTTAAAGGTGTTGGTTTTGATGCAAAACAAAAGATTGCCGATTTGAAAAAAGCCAAAAAGGAAGAGGAGGATAGAATTCAGAAAGCAGCAGACCGAGTTGGCCCAGCGGAAGAAAATGCAAAAAAAGAATCGCTAGAAGCAAAGCGTGAAATGATTTTAAATGCTGGAAAGTCAAAATTTGCGGCAAGTAAGGAAGAGGATGATGTAAAAATACGTGACGAATATGCCAAAGCAGATGTTGAAAAGAAAAAGGTGGATGGGGCAAAAATAACAAGTGAAAAAAACCTCGAACGAGCGAGTTTGAAGTGGAGAAACTATCAAGCAGAAGAGGATAAAAAACGTGGAAAAATCTCTACTGAAGAAAAGAAAAAAATGCAAGCAGATACCCAAAAAGCAAAGGAAGAATATGAAAAAGAAGAAGCAAATATGAGTGAACTGGAAAAACAAGCAGAAAAAGCCCAAATTGAGTATGATAATTCTAAGAATGCTTATGAAAATAAAATGAAAGGATTTCAAGACCAGGTTGCGGCTTCCATGGGGACATCATTTAGTGAGATAAAAAAGGGATTAGAAGAAATTGACAAAAAAATAATTGAAAAAACACTGGCGAAGGCGGAGTATATTACAAAATTTGCGCAAGGTGGTCCACTAAGAGATTTCTTCGAAGCAGTGGTTCCAAAAGAATTTAGGGTTGATAGTGATACAATCACAACAAAAATGTGGCAACAAAAAGGAGCGTTTAGACCTGAAACGGATGAACAAACTATGATAAAAATGTGGAAGGCATTTGTGGAAAAGCAAAATGGAGCTAAAAAACCAGAAGAGATTAAAAAATAAAATAATTAAATTGTATGGACGAAACATTAAAACAAGATTTAGCAAAAAGATTTGAAATACTGCCCCCTGACCTTAAGGCAGCTATTTCAAATATTGACTTGAGTAATAAACTTCAAGAAATATCCAAAAAAAATAAACTCCTTATAGACCAGGCGGGTGGTTTGGAGATTGCAACATTATTGGTTTTGTTTGGTCTCCAACCACTTGGAAAATATATTGATATGTTGGCAACAAAAGCAGGCATACCAAGGACGCAAGCTCTGCAAGTAGCACAGGATGTTAATGAATCTATTTTTAAAAACGTTAGAGAAACATTGAAACAAATTGACGACGTCTTATTTAGTAATAAAGAGAACGCTACAATATCACCTCAAAATAAACCGATAATAAGCTCAGACTCAATACAAACCATGGCCAAACCAAATACAGAAACTAGAATTGCCATAAACAAAAATATCCTCCCTGAAGAATTACCAAAAAATTCATTGCCATCATTTTCTGTTTTAAACCAAAAAACAACTGATTTTATTAATAAAAATATTCCTCCTATTAGTAACGTGATTGAATCAAAATTGAATAGCACGGTCACAATACCAAAACAAAACATCATCATTGAAGAAAAAACAAAAATTCCACTTAAACAAAACCTATCAAAAGATCCTTATAGAGAAACAATATAAACATGCAATTTCAAGTTCCACAATTTATAGAGGTAGAAGATAAAATTTTTTATCGTCTTACTCTGAAACAATTTTTGTACTTGGCTGGTGGCCTGGGCGCGTCCGTCGCTATATATCTTTATATTCCTATCAAAATAATAGCTATTATTATTATTCTCCCAGTGGTCGCATTTTCAATATCTCTTGCTTTTCTAAAAATAAACAAGAGGCCTTTTATTGATGTGGTACAATCTTCTTTCTATTATTTTTTTGGTGATAAATTGTATCTATGGAGAAAAGTTGAAAAAAAACCGGTTTCTCAGATTTCTGAACAGGGGCAAGGAATGAGGACATCATTAAACGTGCCAAGAATATCAGATAGCAAGTTAAAAGATCTCACATGGAGTCTAAATATAAAAGAAAACATAGCTCCTCTTTCCACAAAAAACGAAAAATAGTTATATATGGTGTCTATGTTGTTTTTTGTGTATAATATTCATTATAAATGGCAGTTTCAAAAGCAACACAAGAATTTGTCCCTATAAAAGAAATCCGTGATGGGGTAATCATGTTAAAAGACGGCTCTATGAGAGCGGTTGTCATGGCTTCTTCTGTAAACTTTGCATTAAAATCCGCCGAAGAACAGCAATCTATCATTATGCAATTCCAAAGTTTTTTAAATAGTTTGGATTTTTCTGTACAGATTTCTATCCAATCTAGAGAACTCGATATTAGACCATACATAGCAATGCTTGAAGGTAGATATAAAAATGAAATAGGAGATTTGATGAAAATACAAATAAGAGAATATATTAATTTCGTTAAAAATTTTATTGAGCAAACAAATATAATGACAAAAACATTTTTTGTTGTAATACCATTTTCTCCAGTAACAGTTAATTCTTCGTCTAGTGTTTTAGGTCAAATAATGGGCTCAAAAAAACCACAAACTCCTGTTTCTGATGACAACCATTTTAATGAAAACAGAACCCAGTTAGAACAAAGGATAGGCACTGTTGCAGAAGGACTATCGAGCTGTGGAATAAAAACAATCCAGCTTGGTACAGAAGAAATCGTAGAGTTATTCTACAAAATATTTAACCCTGGCGACATGGAAAAGCCAATGATATCACAATAGATTATGGGAATATTTGATTTTTTAAAAACAAAAAAGAAAGAGGAGAAGCTTACATCATTCCTGCCACAGGAAATATATGAGGCTGGTGTTTTGGAATTGCAAGATATCATAGCCCCATCAGCCTTAAAAATATCTCCCAAACAATTAAATCTCGGTGAGAAAATTATCAGAACTTTTTTTGTTATTTCATATCCACGTTTTCTTTCTGAGAGTTGGTTTTCGCCAATTATCAATCTTGATAAAGTCTTTAATATTTCAATTTTCATTCATCCAATAGACACAGCAAAAGTTTTGAGACAATTTCAGAAAAAAGTTGCGGAAGTCCAAAGCCAAATAAGTATGAGGGAAAAGAAGGGACTAGTAAGAGATCCAGTACTTGATACTGCATACCAAGACCTTGAATCTTTGAGAGATAATTTACAGCAAGCGCAAGAAAAACTTTTTGATGTTGGTCTTTATATCACATTATATGGTGACACTGAGGACGAGATAGATAAAGTAGAATCAGAAATAAAGTCTGTCCTTGAATCAAAAATGATTTACATCAAACCAGCCCTTTTTCAACAAGAGCAAGGTTTTAAAAGTATACTACCAACAGAAACCGACTTACTTGAAGTTCACTCAAAGCTTAATTCTTCTCCATTGTCTAGTATTTTCCCTTTTGTATCTTTTGACCTTACTGACACAAAGGGAATCCTATATGGTATCAACAGGCACAATGCCAGCTTAGTTATTTTTGATAGGTTTACACAAGAAAATTATAATTCCGTTACCTTCGCCAAAGCTGGTTCTGGTAAATCTTATTGCACAAAATTAGAAATATTGAGAAGCCTTATGTTTGATACAGATGTTATTGTCATAGACCCAGAAAAAGAATATCAAGCGCTCGCTGAGGCTGCAGGAGGGAAGTCTTTTGATATATCTCTAAACTCAGCTAACCATATAAACCCATTTGATTTACCTGTCCCAGGTGAAGACGAATCTCCATCTGATGTTTTAAGAAGCAATATTATAAACCTGGTTGGTCTTTTTAGAATTATGCTTGGTGGTCTTACGGCAGAAGAAGATGCAATAGTTGACAGAGCTATTTCAGAGACATATGCACTAAAAGATATTACCCCCGATTCTGATTTTACAAATGTTGAGCCGCCACTCCTTTCTGACCTTGAGCTCGTCTTGGCTGGAATGAAAGGTGCTGAATCCCTAGTACAGAGACTTTCTAAATTTACTAGGGGTACTTGGGCTGGTTTTTTGAACAAACCTACAAATATAAATATAAATTATAAATTTATTGTTTTTTCTATCCGTGATATGGAAGATGAACTTAAAACTGTTGCGATGTACATTATTACCCACTACATCTGGAATGCAATAAGAAGGAACAGGAAAAAGAGACTCCTTGTGGTGGATGAGGCATGGATAATGATGAAGTCAGAAGATGCAGCATCATTCTTGTTTTCTCTTGCTAAAAGAGGAAGAAAATACTTTTTGGGTCTAGCCACAATTACTCAAGACGTTGAAGACTTCTTAAACTCTCCATATGGTTTACCTATTGTAACAAACTCTTCAATACTTATACTTCTTAAGCAATCTCCAGTTGTTGTAGATAATCTCCAAAAAGTTTTTAATCTTACTGAGGAAGAAAAATACCTACTCCTTGAATCAAATGTTGGTGAAGGAATATTTTTTGTTGGAACCAAACACGTAGCAATTAAAATAATTGCATCTTACACAGAAGACCAAATCATTACCTCAGACCCTTCACAGTTGTTAAATATAAAGAGAGCAAAAGAGGAATTACAAATGTCTCAAGGGCTGTAAAGTAAATATTTTTTATCTATTAACATGGGAAACTTAATTGTGTTATAATTTATCTTAAGATGGTGGATTTATATAAAAAAACAATTCAAATATTTATTGTGGTGATATCGATTCTATTTGTGTCTAGTTTTGCTTTTGCTCAGACATCCACTACCGACTCATTGTCATCCATAAACATAAACGTCTCTCCATCAAACCTAAGGGCAGGGGATAGTGTTGTATTAACAGTTAAGAGTGATTCATTAAACTTATATACATCAAAAATAACTTGGTATATTGATGAGGTTGCAAGAAAAGAAACCACCAGTCAAAGTATCACTGTGAAAGCAAAAGAAAACGGAAACAAAACCTCGGTAAGGGTTGTTATTGAAACCCCAGATGGAATTATAAAAGAGGCATCTACTGAAATAGTGCCTGGTGGAGTAGATTTGGTTGTAGAGCCAATTTCCTATACATTACCATTTTATAAAGGTAAACCATTTTTCATCACACAAGGCTCAGCAAAAGTCGTGGCTCTCGCTGATGTAATGGTAAACAATATTAAAATGTCTATCAGCGATTTAACATTTAAGTGGTTTGCTGGAGACAATTATCTAGTCGCAAATTCAGGTAAAGGGAAAAATTCAATAATAATAAACAGTGTAATACCAGTAAAAGATATAATTGTTAATGTTCAAGTTTTAGATGATTCAGGTAATATATTGGCAGAAACTTCAAAAATATTAATGATTAATAATCCCAAAATACTATTTTTTGAAAATAATCCATTATATGGGGTACTCTACAACCAATCAATATCTGGCAACTATTATCTAGGAACAAATGAGGAATTGGATATAGTAGCAAAGCCATTTTCTTTTAGTTTTATGTCTGACACGTCTTTGGAAGCAATATATGTGTGGTATGTAAATGGAAGCTATATTTCTCCGTCGGGCAAAGACAATGAACTTGTATTGAAACAGGATTCAACAAACCTTAGTGGTACTGCGACCATATCTCTTGGTCTAAAAAATAGCAAAAAAATCAACCAGATTTTGAGTGGTGGCTTTGATGTAAGTTTTGGACAATAATTAATTGATGGTAATTGTATGAAAAAACAAATAAAAATATATATTTCAATAATAATTCTTTTTTTTGTTTTTTCTGTTGTTCCGGTATTTGCAGTAGATGGTACTTACCATGCCCTTGAGCCTGGCGTTTTTAGCAGTTTTGTAGCTCAGACACCTTCTAATAATCCTCTGCAGGAGTTTTTTGGTCAAGTTTTTAAGTTTGGTATAGCTGCAGCCGTGGCTTTAGCACTTATTATGATTATCTGGGGTGGTATTGAGTACATGACCACAGACGCATGGTACAACAAAGAAGAAGGCGTAACAAAAATCAAAGATGCTCTCATCGGCCTCGGCATGGCACTGGCATCATACTTAATATTATTTATAGTAAACCCGTGTTTAGTAGTATTTAATGCAGATAAAAGCTCATGCACAACGACAAACACCTTCTTGGCGGGGGTGCCTGGAATGACAGAAAAAGATTTTACAGCTGGTAAAATACAAAATAAAGAACAGGTTGTAGATGGGAAAACGATGCCAATACCTTTTTATTGTGTTTTTACTAATAAAAATAGGGGTTTTTGGGCATGGGCGTATGATAATTATGTAAATAAAGCACCCCAAACCATTGGCGCATATTATAGAGTCGTATCGACTGGACCAAATTATAATGATATTTTAGGTCCTTATTGGTTTGCTGGGGCCGATCAAAATTCTTTTTTGGTTAATAAAGTTCTAGAAGATTTTTACAATAAGTACTATATAGATAAAAATAGCTTTGATAGCAAATTGGGGCTTGCTGATAGGAATATTCTTTTAAACTCTACATTTAAAATGGCTGATAAAGAAAAATGTCAGTTGGGAGTTGATAATTATAATGCACAACTAAATGCTTATATGAATAATATGAATGAAATACATAAAGGGTCTAAACAATAAAAAACATGTCTAAAAAAAATTCAATTATAATTATAATAATAGTAATACTTCTACTTTTTGTAGGCTTGATATTTTTACTTTTTTCTTCAAACAGCAATAATACTTCCACAGGAGTAAGTACACAAACAAGCACTAGTCCTTTTGGTAATAACTCTTCAAATAAAATATCTACAACAACCATAAAAAATGTAAATGGCCAATCGGCAAGTACCACAAAAAACCTAGCCGACCTTATTCAGCTATATAGGAATCCGACTTCAGGTTCTGTATTTTTTGTAAACAAAAAAGGCCAAGACGCGCTAAGATTTGTCGATAGAGCTGTAGGTAATATATATGAATATATCCCAGAAACACAAACTGGTGAAGTCACAAGAATTACAAATACAACAATACCAAAAATACAAGAGGCTGTTTGGTCTAATAGTGGAAGTAACCTTATTTATAGATTTTTAGAAAACGATACCGATAATATCAACAATTTCTCTTCATTAATAAAAATGTCGAGTAGTTCAATATCTTCAAGCTTGCAAGGTGAAATAACTGGTCAATTTTTACAATCTAATATAAAACAAATTGTTATTAATCCAAAAGGCGATAAAATATTTGGCCTTCTTGATAAGAGTGATAAATCTGGAAGTTATGGATTTATTGCAAATATTGATGGCAGCAATTCAAAAATGATATTTGATTCACAGTTGTTATATTGGAATATTTCTTGGCCAAAAGAAAATATTATTACTTTTACTACAAAACCAAATTATACTGATGGCGGTTTATTATATTTTTTTAATCCACAGACTTACTCAATGGATAAAATACTTGGTGGGGTTGTCGGTCTATCAACTCTCACCAATAAAGATGGCAGCTTGTTGGCCTACTCACACAGCTTGAGCAACTCGTTCTTATTAAATATTTACGATGTAACAAACAGAATAAGCAGTGATTTGTCCGTTTCAACATTGGCTGATAAGTGTGTTTGGGGAAACGCAAATAACAAAACCTTGTATTGTGCAATTCCACAAGATATTCCTTCTGATAATTATCCTGATGCGTGGTATCAAGGGCTTGAATCTTTTAGTGATAATATCTGGAAAATTGATGTGCAGACCGGAAATGTGACAGAAATTTATCAGATTGGATCAAACGAAAGTGCAAGCATTGATGCTTTTAATTTAACAATAAGTAATAATGACAAGTATCTTGTTTTTACAAATAAAAACGATTTGAGTTTGTGGATGTTGCAAATGAAATAACAAAAAGGCGGGGCACGAAGTGCCCCGCCTTTTTGTTTTGTTTTATAAGTTACTTTCTACATACTTTATCACCAACCTTCTATCTTTTCCTTCCCCAATTGACTCTGTTTTTATGTTTGGTTGGCCTGAAAGCACCCCGTGAATAATAAGTCTTTCGTATGATGACATTGGGTCCATTTCAACATTTGTCTTCATGTCACGGGCCCTATTTGCAAGTATTCCTGCCTTTACCTTAAGCCTATCTATCATTGAAGAACGATAATCGTTTACATCTATTGAAAAGTCAGCCCCTTCTTCTTGCCCCTTACTTCCAATCCTTCTTATTAAATGAGAAAGTGCTTGAAAAGTTTCTCCTCTATCTCCTATAAGCAAGCCAGATTCTGGACTTTTAATAATAAATAGTTTTTTTTGTGTAGTTGGGTCTTCAGCTTCTTCAACAATATCGTATCTGACACCCATACTAACAAGCATTTCCTCTATTAATTTTTTTATATTCTTTTCTTTATTCATTTTATTAAACGTTATTACCTTTTCTGTATTTCTGTTATAGCAGATTTTCTATTTTTTTACCACTGAAAGATATTCTTTCTTGTACTTGCTTCTCATATAATATTCTTGGCCTATTGCAAACAAACTACTCGTAATTAGATACAGCGAGACCACAAGAGGGAAGCTTTTTGCTATAAAAAACATAATTATAGGCATAACATACTTCATTTGGACTCCCATACTCTTTGCCAACTCATCTCCAAACCCTGGTGTTTTTCCATCAGCCACAACTTTTTTCTTGACCTTTGGCATTGTAATTTGCATTTGTAAAAATTGCGCAATGGCCACAAAAATTGCAAAAACAACACTTTTGTCAGCCACACTTATACCAAAAAGATTCATATTTATCAAACTAGGTATTTTTGTAAACGAATATATTGTTGCTTGATCAATATGTGGCAAACCTCCTTTTAAAAACACCCAGTAAAGTGCAATAAGAATAGGTAACTGTATCAACATTAAAAGAATACCCGCAAAAGGATTAATTTTTTTATCCTTATACAACGCCATTGTTTTTTCCGCTTGGAGTTTTTTGTCATCTTTATATTTTATTTTTATTTCATTTATTTCCGGTTCTATTCTTTTCATTTCAAATTGAGTTCTAATTGACTGTTGAGAAAGTGGAAAAATAATAATTTTAATTATACAAGTAAAAAGAACAACGGCTACACCAACGCTATGAAAGGGGATTATGTTGATAAACAAAATTAGGCCGTTATAAAGTGGCGCATAAAAAAAATTGTGAAATAAAAAAGCCATGACGCAATTCTATACGAAAAACACTAAATATACAAACCCAAACCTTCCTTTAAATGGCGCCCTTTTTAATAACAAAATCAACATCTTTTTCTACTTCTTTATATACTAGTGGTTTTTCTATTTTTTTTACAAAAAATATTATTGTTTTTTTGAAATTTTGATTTATATTAGGTAAATTTTTCTCAATATAACTGCTTATTTTTCTTTTTATTTGATGTCTCCCAACAGATGTTTTTTCTATTTTTTTAGAAACAACAATTGCAAATCCTGCTTTGTCTGTTTCTTTTTTAGAGACTTTTGCATATAAATACTTCCCAAAAATAGATACCCCTGTTTTTGAAGTTTCCTCAATATTTACTCTTGTTGCTCTGTATTTATGGCTAAGCATTTACCCAAAAAAATTTTTACTGATAAAAAGTTATTTATGACTTATTTAAATAACTACATACTTTCAATCAACAAATGTTTTTAATATAACTTTTTACATTATGCAATATTGATTTTTCTTCTTTTAATAAACTATATATAATATAACACCTTTATCACTTTATACTATTCTGGGTATTGCATAATGTGTCAGTAAAAACTTTAACGGGTTAATTATATACCACAACTAACAAAAAAGGGCTTCTTGGCCCTTTTTTATACTGTAAGTTTTTTTCTTCCTGTCTGTCTTCTTCTTTTTATAGTATTTCTACCATATTTTGATCTGCTTCTGACAAGAAAACCGTGGGTTTTTGCTCTTTTTCTTTTTCTTGGTTGATATGTTTGTGACATGGGTATAAATTTAAATATTATTTTTCTAAAATCTCTTAAAAGACACTATAACCTAAAATCATTGAAAAAACAAGTCTCTTTTTCCTCTTTTTTTTATATAATAGTAGTTCAATTATTTTTGTTTGTTTTAAAAAATATATAAAAATCTTTATCAACGCATTATAAACAATTTATAAACAAAAATAAGTTTTAGATAATTGACTTATCACTTTATAATTTAGACCAATGATTGAAAGCAAAACACTTTGGAATAATGTACTTGCACAAATAGAGCTTGGAATTTCTAAGGCCAATTTTAGCATGTGGTTTAAAGATACTTTTATTATAAAACAAGACGACGGTGTTGTTTTTCTTGGTGTTCCAAATGTTTTTGTAAAAGATTGGCTTTTAAATAAATATCACAAAGACATTATGAAGAATTTACGCACTTTTGGAGAAAGTATAAGGAATGTTGAATACCTGGTCGCAAAAGAAGAGAATAAAAACCCAGCCAAAGAGACAGTGAGCCACGTAAATGAACTTCCTCTTACAAATTATTATATTAATAAAGACGATAATCTAAATCCAAAATATACTTTTGAAACTTTTGTTATTGGTCCATTCAATGAATTGGCTCACGCTGCATCACAAGCAATACTAAAACGTACCGCTGCATACAATCCACTTTTTATTTTTGGTAGCACAGGACATGGAAAGACACACTTGATACAGGCGGTAGGAAATCATTTAAAAACAATCGACCCAAACAAAAAAATCTTTTACATGACCTCAGAAAAGTTTGCGAACGATTATTTAAATTCCTTAAACAGTGGAAATATTAATTCTTTCAAAGAAAAATATAAAAAATATGACCTTCTTATAATTGATGACATACAATTTTTATCAGCAAAGACAAAAACGCAAGAAGAATTCTTCCATTTGTTCAACAACTTTCACGACAGTGGTAAACAGCTCATCTTTTCTTCGGATAAACACCCGAACTTTATTCCAGACATTGAAGAAAGAATTAAATCGAGGTTTAACGCTGGTATGATTGTGGAAATACAAAAGCCCGACTATGAATCCCGAATACAAATTTTTAGAAAGAAGTCTTCTTTGATGAATCTAAACATATCAAATGATATTGTGGAGTACTTAGCTGCCACCGTAGAGGGAAACATAAGAGATTTAGAGGGTATTTTAAACCTTATACTGTGCCAGACAGACCTTAAAAAGAGGGAGCTTACATTAAATGAAATTAAAGAATTATTAAAAAACACATCAAAACCAAAGAAAAATACTTCTATAAAAGATGTTATAAAAGTTACTTCTGATTTTTATGGAATAGAAGAATCAACAATTTTTGAAAAAGGTAGGAAAAAAGAGGTTATTAAACCAAGACAGGTGATTATGTATCTTTTAAGAGAAGATTTGGATATTTCTTTCCCTTCAATAGGTGATAAAGTTGGAAATAGAGATCACTCAACTGTGATTCACTCCTATGAGAAAGTTAAAAAAGATTTGAAAACCAACCCAGAGCTCGTTCAGGAAATAAATCAGATACGTTCGATGTTGAAATAGTTGTTGATAAGTTAATGATAAACAGTTTAATTAGTTGTTAATAAAGTATGTATAAGTTTTTAAAAAAAATAATTACAAACATAGAGATAACAAAAATTATTTAGTAAAAATTTAAAATACATAACAAAAACAAGATATAAATAATTATAAACAAGTAAAGGTCTGTAATAATAATTAATAGTTAAATATAAAATAAGATGAAAATTGAATGTGTAAAAGAAAAACTTCATTTAGCAGTATCAAAAGCTGAAAAAATTGTAGGCAAGAATGTAAACCTACCAGTTTTATCTTGTTTGTTACTTGAAACCAAAGGAAATAATTTAATTATTAGATCAACCAACCTAGATTTAGGTTTAGAAATAACAATTCCTGTAAAAGTTGAAGAAAATGGAAAAGTTGCTGTTCCAGCAGGTGTTATAACTAATTTTTTGAATAATGTTAATGATGATAAAAATATTATTTTAGAAACAACAGATAACACACTAAAAATTCAAACACCAACAAGTGAAGCAAACATAAAAACAATACCATCAGACGATTTTCCAACCATTCCGATGGTTGATAATGAAAAAACATACAAAATAAACTCAAAAGACCTTATAAATGGTATAAAATCAGTTATTTACAGTTCTTCTTTATCGTCTATTAAACCAGAGCTTTCAAGCGTTTATATTTATAGTAATGAAGACAATTTAGTGTTCGTAGCCACAGACTCGTTTAGATTGGCGGAAAAAGTGATTAAAATGAGAAAAACAATTAATTTAAACAACATTTTAATCCCATTTAAAAATGCGCTAGATATTTTAAAAATTATAGATAACACAGATACCGAAATTGAGATTAATTCAACAAAAAACCAAATTTCTTTTGTTTTTGATGGTGTATATTTAGTTTCAAGAGTTATTGATGGTGTGTTCCCAGATTATAAACAAATTTTACCAAAAGAAGAGAAGACAAAAGTTGTCTTATTAAAACAAGACTTAATAAATTCATTAAAAATATCAAATATTTTTTCCGATAGTTTTAACCAAATGAATATTAGTGTAAAAAATGGCGATAAAACAATAAAAGTAAAAACAAAAAATAATAATATTGGGGAAAATACAAATAAAATTGATGCAAATATTGATGGGGAAGATATAGAGGTTAATTTTAATTATAAATATATTATAGATTGTCTCCCATCAATTATTTCCGACAGCGTCTCACTTTCTTTTAATGGAATAAACAAACCTTTGGTGGTAAGAGGAACTTCCGATAAAACATTTACATATCTTGTGATGCCAATGAACCGATAGTCAGTATCTAGTAATTAGTATGCAGTATGTAGTATAAAAAATATGTTTAATATAGGAGAATATTTAGAAAAGTTTAAAATAAGGTATCAAGCAAGGGATTTTTTAAGAAATTCTGTTGCAGAAGCTGTAAAAGAAGCATGCCAAATAGAAATTGAACCAAAAAAAATTGAAGTAAAAAATTTTATTGCTAGAATAAATGAAAAACCAATTGTAAAAACTCAAATCTTTCTCAAAAAACAAAAAATATTAGAAATTTTAGATAAAAAAACAGAAGGAAAAGTAAAAAATATTCTTTAAAATAAAAAAACCACCTACTCATTCGGTGGTTTTTTTATTTAATTTTTATTTGAATAGTTGCTTCTCCTTTGTTGTAAACAGTATCAGAAACGACCACTCTTAATTCGTTCATTCCGATTGTGTAGGAGTTTGTTGAAGATGGTACAAAACTAATAACAAAAGGGAAAGAGTCCGCAGTGCCCACAAGCTCATTATTTAGGTAGAAATCAGCCCTAGCGATAGGATAGCGCCCGTTTGTGGTAAACATCACGCTTACCCTGTTGTCTTTGCCATACTCAATATTTTGAGAAGGGGAAATGATGTTTATTTTGGGTTGATTTGCCTGTGTGTGAACGTCATCAAATTGTGTCGGTTTTATTCTAAAAGGGATTGTATTTGAAGCTGTCCAATTTTGAACCCCGTATTCCCATGAGTTAAATTGTGGGTCATCTGATGGATTCGCTGGTATTGGACCGAGCGGATTATTTTTATCTACCCAATAAAGAATTGAGTGAACATTTGGTACAGAAATTTCAACTTTTGTTTCGTCTGGCGTCATGTCAGTTGCAAGTTTGCCAGAAATTTTATCAATAAAATATGTTTCATTACCTTGCCACAAACCTCGCAAGACCGGTTTAATATTTTTTTCTATTGGTTGTGGTTTTGTAAAATTATTTGCTGTTGTTGTGCCAAGGGCTGAGTCCATAAGTTGTCTCCAAAGGGGTGCAACAATAAGTCCGGCGACATTTTTATGCATTGGTGTGTTGTCGTTGTTTCCAGCCCATGTTCCCAAAACTAAGTCCGGTGTGTATCCAATAGTCCAAGCGTCTTTTGAATCGTTTGTGGTTCCAGTTTTTGCTGCAACCTGTCTGCCAGGAAATGTAAAAACAGAATTTGTTCCATACTCTGGTGCTTTTGCGACATTGTCAGACAACACATCCGAAACGGTTTCTGCAATATTTGGTTCAAGAATGGTTTGAGAATTTTGTGTATAAGATTCTAAAACATTTCCTTGCAAATCTTCCACAGAAAGTATCCCGGTGTAAGAATTTTTTATTCCGTCATTTGCAAACACACCATAAGCGCTTGTCATATCAAGTAAAGAAACCTCGCCACCTCCAAGTACTAAAGTGAGACCGTATTGGTTTGGATCATCAGACAAACTTTTTATTCCCATTGATTTTGCTGTTAATAATGAATCTCTAATTCCTGCGAGATAGAGCAATTTAATAGAAGGGATATTCAAAGATAAAGCGAGTGCATTCCTAAGTGACACTGGCCCACGATATAATCCATCAAAATCTTGTGGCATATAACATGCCGTTGAAGAGGAAATTATGGCCGTTGGGTCTATTGGATCACCTTGTGGCGTACAAGTAGTTTGAAATTCCGTGGGGACGTCAAAAAGTACTGTGTCTGGAGTATAACCTTTTTCAAATGCAGTTGCATAAACAAATGGTTTAAAAGTTGAGCCGGGTTGTCGGTGGGCTAGTGCGACATTAAAGTTGCCATCAATCGTTTTGTCAAAATAATCTCTAGAACCAACCATTTCTAAAATTTGTCCGGTTTTTGGGTCGATTGCCACCATCGCTAAGTTTGATGCATTAAAGTTTGGGAGACTTGTTGATGCATAATCTTTCACAATTTCTTCTGCTTCTGATTGCAAATCATAATCAAGGGTGGTTATAACTTTTAATCCTTTTTGTTGAACCGCATCTTCTCCATATTTATCAACCAAATATTGTTTTATAAATTCTACAAAATGAGGGGCTCTTATTCCATATTTTTCTTGGGGTAGAAATGTAACATTTTCATTTATGGCTGAGTTGTATTCATCTTTTGTAATAAAATTATTTTCAAGCATTTGTGACAGAACGAGTTTTTGTCTTGTATCGAGTTGTTTTTTATTTTGCCCATAAGGTGAGTAGTAAGTGGGAGCTTTTGGTATTGCGGCAAGATAAGCCGCTTCAGCCAAAGTAACATCCGATGCTTTTTTACCAAAAAATGTTTCACTCGCTTCTTCCACACCATAAATGTTTCCACCATAAGGATTGCTGTTTAAATAAACAGAAAGAATCTGATCTTTTGTCATTGTTTTTTCTAGCTCAATAGAAAGAAACCATTCTTTTAACTTTCTAGTAATAGTTTTTTCTGTAGTAAGTAGAGAGTTTTTAATAACTTGTTGTGTGATTGTTGAACCACCCTGGCTAAAACTACCAGAAAAGATATTTGCAAAAATAGAGCGGATTATTGAAGAAATTTTTATTCCACCATGTTGGTAAAAAGTTGCATCTTCAATTGCCACTGTGGCATTTTTAATATTTTTTGAAATACTTTCAAATGGAACGACGGTTCTTTTTGTATCGGCGTGCACATCATAAAGCAAAATTTTTCCAGTACGGTCATATATTTTTGTGGATTGGGTAACAACTCTTGTATCAAAAGAGTTTAAATCAGGCATTTGAAAAGTTGAAATCCATAAAGCAATAAGGCCACAAAATACAAAAAATACCGCAGCAACAATAATAAAAACCTGCTTAGGGTTTTTCTTTATAAAATGTAGTGTTTTCTTGGCTTTTGGTTTGATTGTGTGGGTAATGTGGTGTCTGGCCGTTCTGATTTTGTCTTCTAACATAAAAAAGATTATAACATTTTAAAAGATAGAAAAAAACCATCAATTATGATAGATTTAGTATATGATCCCGTTAGAGATAGGAAATTTTAATTTCCGTCAGAACAGTCAGAACGGGTGATTTTAATGAATCATAAAATATTAAACAGATTAAAGTTAAATTCATAACACTTTGATCACTAACGGGATGAAAATCAATACAGATCCTAAAAAAATAGAAGATTTTTTGACACGTGGTGTTGAAAATATTTTTCCAAACAAAGAGTTTGTTAAAAAACAACTTTTAGGTGGTAAAAAATTAAAAATGTATCTCGGTGTAGATCCAACAGGATTAATGCACATGGGGCATGCTATTCCCATAAGAAAACTTGGCGAATTTCAAAAACTTGGTCATGAAGTTATTCTTTTGATAGGTGATTTTACTGCGATGATAGGTGACCCATCAGATAAGACCGCTACAAGGAAACAACTTACCAGACAACAAGTTTTAAATAATTGTAAATTATATAAAAAACAAGCATCAAAGTTTTTGAAGTTTGGTTTTGGTGGAGCAAAATTAAAATATAATTCAAAATGGCTATCAAAAATGAATTTTTCTGATGTTATTTCTTTGGCTTCAAAAATGACAGTTCAGCAAATGCTTGAAAGAGATATGTTTCAAAAAAGAATTAAAGAAAATAAGCCAATATATTTACATGAATTTTTATACCCATTAATGCAAGGATATGATTCTGTCAAAATGGACGTTGACGGAGAAATTGGTGGGAATGATCAGACTTTTAATATGCTTGCCGGTAGAAATTTAATGAAAGAAATAGCAGGAAAAGAAAAATTTGTTATTACTTTAAAACTTTTAGAAGACACTTCTGGAAAGAAAATGGGGAAAACAGATGGGAATGCTATTTCTATGGCAGATGATGAATTTGAAATGTTTGGGAAAGTTATGAGTTGGACAGACGGGATGATTTTACCTTCATTTGAAATTTGTACGGATGTCTCAGTTGAAGATATTGAAAAATATAAAAAAGATTTGGAAAATGGAGTTAATCCTCGCGATATAAAAATTATTTTAGCCAAAGAAATTATAAAAGTTTATTATAATCAAGAAAAAGCAGACAAAGCAGAGAAAAATTTTATTGAAACTTTCCAAAAAGGAGGGTTGCCAGAAAATATTGAAGAAATAAAAACAGAAAATGGTAAATTACTCATTGATGTTTTAGCTGAAAAGAAAATAGTTGCTTCAAAAAGTGATTTTAGAAGACTTATAACAGAAAATGCTGTCAGCAATGCAGTTTCAGGAGAAAAAATTACTAATGTGAATTATAAAATATCTAGCGATATTACTATTAAAGTGGGGAAGAAAAGATTTTTAAAAATTACTATTTAATATGAATCCGGTAGTAGAATTTCAAATCATTGCTTTTGTTTTTAGTAGGGATTAGTGAGAGTCGAGATATTATTAGCAAATATAAATTTAAGTTTTAAATTGTATATATATAGCAATATAAAAACAATTTGAAATTTCACTACCGGATGAAAGTCATAGCAATAGACCCAGGATACGAAAGAATGGGTGTGGCAATTATAGAAAAAACTTCTAGAGAAGAAGTTTTATTATTTTCTGAATGTTTTAAAACCTCAGCAAAAATTCCTCACGCGGAAAGACTTAAACTCATAGGAGAGGAAATTGAAAAATTAATAAAAAAATACAAACCTGAAGCAATGGCAATAGAAACTTTGTTTTTTAAAAATAATCAGAAAACTGGGATGTTGGTTGCTGAAGCCAGGGGGGTGATGCTCTATGTTGCATCGAAGCTTGGACTTAGAGTTGTGGAATTTTCTCCTATGGCGATAAAAATTGCTGTTACTGGCTATGGTAGCTCTGATAAAGAACAAGTTACATATATGGTAGAAAAATTAATTAAAATCAAATCAAAAATAAAATATGATGACGAATACGATGCAATAGCTGTTGGGCTTACATACTTCGCGAGTGAAAAAAATTACTAATAAATAAAAGGGCGACCACTTTGTGGGCGCCCTTTTTGTATTTATACTATATTCTATATACTAAATACTGATACTAATTTTCTACCACTCATTTAATGGTCTATAATCTCCAGAGTCTATATCGTCTTCCTCCTCTTCTCCAGGCAGAACTTCCTCTTCTTCAAGGAGAGGGTCAACAGGTGCAACTTCATCAAAGGCATCGAGAACACCGTCAGACAAAGTACCAGATTCTTTTTCGGTTTCCTCTTCGCCTCCAACCTTTTTTACTTCCTCAACTTTTTTTTCTTCTATTTTTTTTGTTTTTTTCATCTTGCTATTTTTCTTCATTTTAATTTAGCAAATTTACTTTTATAAAATTGCCCAAAACAGAGCTATTAGATACATTCTCTAAAATTTTAAAAAAAATGCAAATAGTCAAAACTGTTGATAACTTCCAAAAAATAAGGAGTGTTGATACACGACTATATTTTTTGTGAACCCGTTAAAAGTCCTAAATAAATACTAATTTATAACTAAACAAAGCCGAAGGCGAATTTGCAGATAGAATCTCATTAAAAATTTATTCTAGACAGACTTTGTACGGGGTCTAATTATTCAGCATTCGTATAAACCTCTTGCACATCTTCATTATTCTCCAAATCCTCAATCAATTTTTCCAATTTAGGTGTATCTTCTTCTGACACCTGAGTCATCATTTTTGGAATCCAACCTTCTGGTTTTTTATCAAATGCCCATGAAGCACTACCAGAACTTGCGAGTGAAGTATCATTTAAAGATAAAATATGTTTAATTTCTGCAGCCGCTCTATTTTTATTTGATGTAAGTCCTTCAATAATAATCGCTACTCCACCTGGGCCGTATGCTTCATAAGTCACTTCTTCCATTTGTTCAGCACCAGCACCGACAGCTTTTTTAATTGCTCTATCAATATTGTCATTTGGCATATCAGCAGCTTTTGCTCTTTCAATTGCAGCTTTTAATCCTGGTGAGGTAATATTTCCGTTTGCTTTCTTTGCTTCCATCTGCAAAAGTTTTGCATATTTTGTAAACACAGCACTTTTTTGTGCGTCGGTTTTTGCTTTAAGCCTTTTTATTTTTGAAAATTTATTGTGTCCACTCATATTTTTATATAAAATTTATTTTAAATCCAAACCTTTTAATTTTTTACCCAAATGTTTTCTAGCTCTGTCTGTTACGGTTCTTCCTCGTGGTGTTCTTTCTATAAGGCCAAGTTTTAGAAGATAAGGTTCGTAAACATCTTCTATTGTTGCTTGCTCTTCTGAAAGTGCGGCGGCTAGAGTATTAAGTCCTACAGGCCCACCATTAAATTTGTCTTCAATAATTGTAAGCATGGCTCTATCTTCATTGTTTAAGCCTAATTCATCAATATTTAGCATATTTAAAGCCTCTTTTACTATATCGTTTGTTAAATTTTTCTCTTTTACTTGAGCCAAATCGCGCCCTCTTTTCAAAAGATAGTTTGCAGTTCTTGGAGTGCTTCGGCTTCTTTTTGCAATCTCTTTTTTGGCTTCAGAATCAATTTCTACTCTAAGAATTTTTGCAGAACGTTCAATTATTTTTTCTATTTCATCATCTGAATAAAATTCGAGCTTAAATACCCCGCCAGAAAAACGAGAGCGAAGCGGAGCAGACAACATTGCAATTCTTGTCGTGGCTGCGATCAAAGTAAATGGGGGAAGATCAAGTTGAATTGTGCGAGCAGACGGACCTTTTCCAATAATAATATCTAGCGAACCAGTTTCCATAGCAGGGTAAAGAACTTCTTCTATCGTTTTGTTTAGTCTGTGAATTTCATCAATAAAAAGAATATCTCCCGGAGAAAGATTTGTAAGAATTGATGCGAGGTCGCCAACTTTTTCAATTGCTGGACCGGAAGTAGATTTTAATTGAGCACGAGTTTCTTTTGCAATAAGATTCGCAAGAGTTGTTTTTCCAAGTCCTGGAGGACCATAAAAAAGTAAATGTTCAGGTGGATGTTTTCTTTGTTCGGCTGCTTTTAATAAAATTTTAAGGTTATCTTTGATATTTTGCTGGCCAATGTACTCAACCCAAGAATTCGGTCTTAATGTTTGATCTAAAAATTTCTCATCACCATTAACATTATTGTCCTGGTGTTCAGTTGTTTTTTTATTCACCCGCACACCTATTTTTTTGTTTTCTGGTCTTGTCATTTTAGCCTTATTTTACTCATTATAATCTAGTTTTCAAGTAAAAAATAGGTGTGCGGGTAAATTTTTCTTGACATAATTTTATTCCATGATATACTCTTTTCAGAGCCTATGAGGGGCATTTTTTATTTCTCCTCGGATTTTGTTTGACGTTCTGAATATAAATCTCTAAACAATTGTGCTCGCAAGAGCATACGGGTTCTTTTTCAAGGACATTTTGGTTTTATTTCTTCGGAAATACTGCTGAGGTTATCCTTAAAAACTAATTTAACTTTTTACCGCCAGGTTTAAAGTATTGCTTAGAGATTTATGTTTTGAACACTCTCTTGTTTTTTATATTAGTATTGTTTAGAACTTTTGCAAGCTATCTTTTTTTTAAAACACACTTAAACTTGTTGTTCAAGGTCTATAACCCTTCCAAGCTCATCTATTGAGCTTATTCCTTTCAACACTTTTAAAATGCCATCTTGTTTCATATCAAGAATATTTTGTGATATAGCAACCTCTTTAATTTCTCTATCAGACGCATTGTTTACAATAGCTTCTTCAATTTCTTTTGTCGAAAGTATAGCTTCAACAATAGCGATTCTACCTTTATAACCCGTTCCGTTACATTTTTCACAACCTTTTGCTTCAAATATTTTTTCTTTCTGAATTCCGTCTAGATATGTTTTATCATGAATACTTTCCAGTGTTTCTGCGATAATTTTCTTTTCTTTTTCATCTGGTTTTTTCTCAACTTTACAGAAGTCACAAAGTTTTCTCAAAAGTCTTTGTGCCATAGCGACGTGCATGGCAGACGGAATTGTTTTTGGATTTACACCGAGGTCAATAAGTCTTGGAAATGCACCAGCAGCAGAGTTGGTGTGGAGTGTTGAAAATACCAAGTGCCCAGTAAGAGCGGCCTGAATTGCAGTGGCAGCTGTTTCTGGATCTCGAATTTCTCCCACCATTATTACGTCGGGGTCTTGTCTCATTGCTGCACGGAGCCCTGCAAGAAAAGTGTAACCTTTTTCTTCTTCAACTTGAGTTTGGACAATGCCATCTAAGTGGTACTCAACCGGATCTTCAATCGTAATAATTTTTATATCAGGAGAATAAATTTTTCTCATAAACGCATAAAGTGTTGTTGTCTTACCAGAGCCGGTAGGGCCGGTTATCAAAAGCATACCGTTTGGTTTGTTAATTTGTTCAATTAAAATATCTAGAGTCCTTTTTTCAATACCAAGTTGTTCCAAAGAAACTGCGATTGATTTTGGATTCAAAAGTCTCATAACGATAGACTCATCATATGCGCCAGGTATCACAGATGTTCTGATTTCAATATTGTTGTCTTTGATTTTAATACTAAAACGGCCATCCTGCGCCTCATCTTTTACGTTTAATTTTAAACCAGAAAGAAGCTTGATTCTTGAAAGTAATAAATTGTATGTGCTCTTATCGAAAACAAAAGTATCAAGCAAAACGCCATCAATTCTAAATCTCATCCTCACATCTTTTTCTTCCGGTTCAATGTGCACATCCGAAGCACCAAGAGCAAGAGCCCCCGCGAGCATTATTTCCATAATTTTAGAAATTCTATAAGTTTGCTTTACACCCAAGAGATCATTTGTTAGTTTTTCAATATCAGCAATGTGTTTGACCTTTTCCATAAGGTTAACAACATTTTCCGTGGCGATATCAAAAGTTCCAGCGGTACTTTCCGAAGAGTATGACAAATCTTTATATCTGCTCCATGCTTTTTCCAAACTTTTTTTTGAGACCATATGGGCTGTGGGGAAGTATCCTTGATCTGATAATCTGTTTAACACAGACATGGTTTTTTCATCATTGGGAGATATAATTGCAACTTGAATTTTTTTACCAACCATCTGAAAAATTGCCGTGTTAGTGGCACGAGATTCTTCCTCATTTAATATTCTTAGAGCATCGCTGTTTATCGGAATAGTACTTAAATCTAAATAGTTGTAGCCATAACGTCCAGCTAAAATTCTCGATACGTCTTCTTCCTCGTTTTTCCTCATTTCTTCGAGGTGTTTGTTCTGTTTTTCTTCATCAAAATCTACCATTATTATATAATATCATAAATAGGCAAAAAACATACAAAATTTGCCAAAATAACTAATAAATTTGATATTTATTATAGTCTTGACTTTATATCATCTTTACTATATAATGTAAGGTAGCTTTATAAGTTTGATTCAGAGTCCATATCACATGGATTTCAAGGTTTTTATTGGAAAATTTTATGAAAAAAATAATAAATACAAATATATACTTTTATATAACAAAAATTATTTTAATAATGGTGGTTTTTGTTATTTTACCACTAACTGTTTTTGCGGACGATTTTCTTTTTACAGGGGGAGGCTCTACTGACCAAACTACCGATGGCGGTGGCTCAGTTTCCCAAACCATTGCAGGTGGTGGGTCAATTTCTCAAAGCACATTGGGCGGAGGATCAGTCTCTCAAACCATAGCAGGTGGTGGCTCAGTTTCCCAAACCATTGCAGGTGGCGGATCAATTTCTCAAACAATTGGTGGCAATGGATACTCTCAAGTTTATCAAACCCAACCAGGAGTTCTTTATAATGGTTCACAAATTTTTTACGCTGGTCAATCATCGGTTCAAACCCCAACTGGTATTACATATGTTGATTATCCAATTACTTATGTAAATGGTGGAACTAATCAAACCTATGGAGGAGCCTCTTACATTGATTACCCAGTTAACTATTCTGGACAAATACAATCTACAAATAGTAATGGTTATGCAATGGTATATCCAACATATTATTATCAACCAACTTACTACACAACACCAACCCCAATACAAAATCAAGTATTGTCTTACACTGACACAAAAACATCTCCAACTTTAGATTCTGTGTATTTAAGTGACGTTCCGTATACAGGGTTGGCAGACTCACTCCCAATGATAATTTTTATTTTAGCACTAACCCTTTGGAGCGGAACATTGGCTTATATATTTTTGAAAAGAAAAATTGATTCGCAAAATATTTTATCTACTGCAAACGTAAACACGGTTGATTTGGAAAATGAAAAAAATGATTCCATGACTTCAAGTTTCATGTGTCAGATTGCAGATGATAATTCAGACATAAATAAAATAGAAGAGTATGCAAGAAATAATAAAATAATTCTTTCTTCTGATGCATCTGCAAAAATTGTAAAACTAGTAAGACTTGGAAAGATAAATGCTTCTGAATATATAAGAAGTATTGCTACAGGGGAATGGAAAGCAATTGGGGAAGGAGATATTTATTAAATTATAAAAATAATAGAAAAATAGGCTAAAACAAGGCCTGTTTTTCTATTGACAAAAAAGTTTGTTTAGTGTATACTATTAGCAGAATTTGATTCTAGATAATCTATCTTAGGAATCTTGTTTTTATACAAGATGGTTGAGGTAGGTTATCTATTTTCAAAAAATAAAGTGACATCATGTCACGAGAACTTTAATAAGAATCAGATATAAAAAATTCACGAAATCCGGAGGGATTATGAAAAAGGTAAAGAGTTTTTTGGGAAAGTATGTGGTACCGTATATCGGCTGGGCAGTAGTTATTTTTGTGGCAGGATATATGGCGCTGTCGTTTGGACAAGCTATTGTCGGTGGTTACATGTACTACCACCACAAGCCCACAACGGTGACTACGGTAGCTGAAACAAAAAAGCCGGCACCGCCTTCCAAGTGCGAGGAGAAAAAAGATACTAAAACAGCGGCTATCACTGATACCGCGACCTCCACCACCCAAGCAACATGCCATTTCGCTTGGATAGACAACGAGAAAGGTACAAAGTCTATCAGATTATGGCAGTATTTTGGGGAAGAAAGGCGCTGGGTAGCAGAAATAAAACCTGGAGACAGATATGGGTTGAAGGAACCACTAGATTTCAAATATGATTTTTTGAAGGTTTACACTGAAGAAGATGGGCGAGAAGGGATTTACCATAATTATTATTTTTTTAAGAAAATCCCGACGGAGCAAAGTTGGGACGGTAGGTCCCAGCAATAGGAAAGGATGAGAAACCCGTGCGATTGGAAACAGTTGCGCGGGTTTATTTTTTTATTCAAAATACAATAACCGGACTTTTTGTTAGTTATCACAAAAAAGTTCGGTTATTTTTCTATATATTTGTGCTAAAATTAAACTATGAAAATTATCAGCAAAAGCTTATCTGACACAAAAAAAGTTGCAGAAGATTTTATAAAAAAATTATCAAACCAAACTCAGAGTGAAGCGCTTGTTGTCGGGCTTTATGGTGATTTGGGTTCTGGAAAAACTACTTTTACACAAGCAATAGCAAAAATTTTTAATATTAAAGAAGATGTTACGAGTCCAACTTTTGTTATAGAAAAAATTTACACAATAAACGACAAAAAATTTAAAAAACTTATTCACATAGATGCATATAGACTAGATTCAGCAAAAGAACTTTCTGCACTTGATTGGGAAAGAACTTTGGGAGATTCAAAAAATATTATTTTTATAGAATGGCCAGAAAGAGTGCTTGAAGTATTACCAAAAAATCATGCAAAAATATTTTTTAAGTTTTTGAGTGAAAATGAAAGAGAAATTGAAATATAAATGAAAAAAAATAATCAAAAAACATTAGTTCTCTTGGATGTTCACGCGATTATTCATCGTGCATATCATGCACTTCCCGAATTTGCTACAAGTAAGGGTGAGCCAACAGGGGCACTTTTTGGGCTTTCGACGATGCTTTTGAAAATTATTTCTGATTTGAAACCGGATTATATTGCTGCTTGTTATGATTTGCCAAAGCCAACCTATCGTCACGAGGCATACAAAGATTATAAAGCTGGCAGAGCAAAAGCAGACGACGAGCTCATATCTCAGTTAAAAAAGTCCTACGATATTTTTCATGCATTTAATATTCCTGTTTATTCAAAAGAGGGTTTTGAGGCTGACGATATGATAGGAACAATTGTTGCAAAAAATAAAAAAAATAAAGATTTAAATATTGTGATTGCTTCTGGGGATATGGACACACTACAACTTGTGGATGGAGATAAGGTGAGGGTTTATACTTTGAAAAAGGGAATTAAAGACACAATTATTTATAATGAAAAAGCTGTAATAGAAAGATATGGTTTTGGGCCAAAGCTTTTGCCTGACTATAAAGGGCTTCGTGGTGATCCATCAGATAATATTATTGGTATAAAAGGTATTGGTGAAGTGACTGCAAGCAATTTGATACAAAAATTTGGTTCGATTGAAGAAATTTATAAAAAATTAAAGAAAAATAAAAAACAATTTGAAGAAGCCGGAATAAAAGAGAGAATAATTGGTCTACTTGCTGAAGGTGAGGAAGAAGCAAAATTTTCAAAAATGCTCGGAACTATTCGGCTTGATGCACCAATCGATTTTGCTATCCCAGAAAAACCCTGGAAAGAAAGCATGGATGTAGAAAAAGTTATTTCTGTATGGAGTGATTTAGAATTTAGAACTTTGGGAGGAAGATTGAAAGATATAATAAATGGAAAGTCCAAAGTTGAAATTCAGAAAGCCGATGTAGAAAAAAAAGAATCAAGTAATCAAACAATAAATACTGGATTATTTGGTCCTGATATTGATATGAAAAAAGTAAAAGAACTTTCTGTAATTCTCTGGCTTATAAATTCAAGTCTAACGAATCCAACGCTTGAAGATATTTATAATTTTGCAAAGGTTAAAGACTTGGGCGATGCAGAGAAAATTTTGATGGATGAATTGAAGAAAAGGGAACTATTAAAAGTTTGGGAGACAATAGAAAAACCACTTATTCCGATAATTGAAAAGATGGAAAAAATCGGAGTAAAAATTGATAAAAAAGAGCTCGGTGTTTTGTCAAAAACTTATCACACAAAACTTTCACTTTTAGAAAAGAAAATTTGGGAATTGGCGGGTGGAGAATTTAATATTAATTCACCAAAACAGCTCGGAGAAATACTTTTTGTAAAGTTAGGATTAAAACCAAAAAATCAGAAAAAAACTGGCTCTGGTGCATTATCAACAAAAGAATCTGAACTTGAAAAAATGCGCGATATGCACCCAATTATTCCTTTTGTTTTTGAATATAGAGAATTGCAAAAACTTCTCTCAACTTACATTGATGTTATCCCAAATTTGCTTGATGAAAATGACAGGCTTCATGCAAAGTTTTTACAGGCGGGGACTACTACAGGAAGGCTTGCATCTTCAGATCCAAATTTACAAAATATTCCAAATTCAAGTGAACTCGGTAGAAATATTAGAAAATCTTTTATTACAGAAAAAAACTGCAAGCTTTTAGCTTTTGATTATTCACAAATCGAAATTCGTATTGCTGCGTTTCTTGCGAATGATAAAAAACTTATAGATATTTTTAAAAAAGGAGAAGATGTGCACACTGCCGTTGCCTCTGAAGTTTTTGGAGTTTCAAAAGAAAAAGTTGATAAAGAAATGAGAAGAAAAGCGAAAGTAATTAATTTTGGAATTATGTATGGAATGGGTGTGAACTCTCTTAAGGTACAACTTGGCTCAACCCGTGAAGAAGCACAGACATATTTAGACGAATATTTTAATAAATTTAGTGGTTTAGCTCAATATTTGAGAAATGTAAAAGTAGAAACTGAAAAACTCGGCTACACAGAAACTTTTTTTGGCAGGAGAAGATATTTTGAAGGAATGCGAAGTAAAATTCCATTTATTCGTGCAATGGCAGAGAGAATGGCAATAAATGCACCAATACAAGGAACGGGGGCAGATCTTATTAAACTTGCAATGGTAAAAATTGATGAATTTTTAACCGCAGAAAAACTTGAAGGGAAAGTGAAACTAATTCTTCAAGTGCATGATGAACTTGTATTTGAGGTAGAAGAAAAAAGTGTAGAAGAAATGGCCCAAAAAATCAGAAATATTATGGAAAGTTTGGTGCCAACAAAAGATACGAAAGGAATTGTGATGAAAGCAGATGCTTCTATGGGAGAAGATTGGAAAGAGATGTCTAAATTATAAAATTAAATAAACAAAAAGCAGTTCGGTGAAGCCGAACTGCTTTTTGTTTATTTAAGAAGGTCTAGTGTTTTCAACAAATCCATCTGGTTGATTTTTTTATTATTTTGATCTTGTAAAATCATCGTACCTCTTATCAACTTCGCGTTTGGGTATTTTTCTTTCACTTTCTCATAAATATTTTTAAGTGGTTGTGTTGATGAAATAAAAAAACCTCCATTATTTTCATTTAATATAATATAACTATCATAACCAAGTGCTCTAATAGCGGTAAAGCCCAATTCAATTTCATTTTTATTGATTACATTATTTACTATTACTCTTTTTAATAAAGGAGTTTCAGTTTTAATTTTACTTCTTCTCATAATACTTTCAGCAGCTGAAATATTTTTTATATTTAAATCAACCAATTCTTTTTGATGTTTACATGTATCCTTTAATAACACTTTTCCACCTTTTCTACCTTTAAATTCTAGTGTATCAATTTCTTGTTCAGTAAATGGGTGCCCAGCGGTTTTACCCATTCTAAAATATTCAAATATCGTTTCAAAAGGTATCACTTTTTGTAAACCATAAAATGATTTTGACCAATCATTAATAAAGAATTTTTTATCAAGTGGATAATTTGCGTTATCAATACCGGTAACGTAATTTACCAAATTATCTAACCACTCACTTCTTTTTAGCATATTATTTTGGACCAATACTTCATAAACAATCTTTGTAGCTGAAGTACTTGCATCTTTCTCAAATTTTTCGCTACCATGATGGTCAAAAAATACCGTTCCATCTTTTTCTATTGAAAAACCCTGTCTTTCACCCGTGTCAATGTTTATTGATCTAGGAATCCAATCACCCTTTTTTACAAAAGTTAATTTATCATAATTTAGACCCGCTTCTTCTAGAAGAAAGATAGCTGCCCTTCCATCAAGGTCTGTTTTTAACTTTATTTCCTCTTTTTTCTCTTTGTTAGTAGAACTTAGCAACTCATCTTTACAATTTAGCCTTTTACTGTTTTCAAGTACTTTTAATTCTTTTTGATTTAGGTCTTCGCCATGTATAACTATTTCAGGTACTTTTCTTTTAAGTATTTTACTTATGTCAAATTCTGCTTGATTATTTTCAATAGGATTTTCCATAAGTATTTTAAATTATTTAATATTCTCTAAAAACTTAATCACTGCATCGTTTATAAGCACCATTTCGACATAGGCCTTTACTCTTTCTGGGTCGGCACCTTTGTATTGCTCTATCAAATTTTTAATTTCTTTTTCAACCTGTTCTTTGTTTGGTTCAATTTTTTCTTCCAAAGATATTTTTTGTAATACCAGCTGTGTCTTTGCCCTTTTCTCTGCATCTGGATACCATTCTTTTCTCAAATCTTCCCAAGTTTTTTTGATGTGTTTCAAATATACCTCTGGTTGAAGCCCCATTTGTGCAATATCAGCCTTAAATTGTCCTTCCATTTTATCGAGCTCACTTTGGACTACCATTTTTGGCATTTCTATTTTTGTTTCGTCCGCGAGTTTTTCTATCAATCTTGTTCTTTTTTTATTTTCGGCGTGGACTTCTTTTTCTTTGGCGATGTTTACTTTGAGTTTTGTTCTAAAATCTGTGACATCTTTAAAATCACCAAGTTTTTTAACAAATTCATCATTTAGTTCTGGAAGTTTTATTTCTTCTCCCTCCACATGTTTTTCGCCAGTTGCATGAGTGTGATTTTGCTGGGCGTACATCTTTCGGATTTGTTCAATCGTTTCATCTATTTGTTTTTCTGTGACCTCCTCAACTTTTTCTTCAATTTTATTTTCTCTTTTTGCAATTTTTTTGTAATCAGGAAGCTTAACTTCTGGCATAACAGTAGCCTTTATCTTAAATTCAATAGGGGAGCCAATAGCTATTTTACTCAAAGCGATTTCTGGTCTGCCCAAAAAGTTTATTTTTGATTCAACTAATATTTCGATTGCACAATCATTAATAGCCATTTCACCTGCATCTTCAAGTATCCCCATTTCTCCAAATTTTTCTTTAATTTTTGCATCTGGTACATGACCTTTTCTAAAACCAGGAAGTTCTGCAATTTCTTTAATTTTTTTAAAGGCTTTTATTTTGTAATCTTCTAATGCTTCAGTTGTAATTTCCGCTGTTATCTCTACAACGCAATCTGGCAACTTTTTTGTGTCTTTTATTTTATATATTTTAGTCATCTTTTTTATTTGTTAATTTTTCTCCTAAACTTAATATTATAAAATGAGTCTATCTGAAAAAGGAGAAAAATGCAAAAAAGATGAAGTTTAAAAGTAGAAAGTTTCAAGTTAACAAGTTAAATACAAAATGGGGATTCGCGAAGCGAATCTCCATTTTGTATTGCATTTACTTTAAAACTTCTAACTTGAAACTTTCAACTGGTTTAAAGGCTTTCTATCCCAACCCCCAAATCATTAACATTTACAGCATTTGCATCTTTTTCAATATCAGAAATCGTATCTGAAGGCGTTGAAGTTGCTGCCATTTCTTTTTGTATTGCTGCTTTAAACTCGTTACTTTTTTGTATTCTCTGTCTAGCAAAGTAAAAGGCACCAACCAATAGTATTATAATTACAATCATAATGCCGATGATAGCTCCCAAATCTGTAACTTTTTTATTTTCTTCCATTTTTATTTATTGATTATTTGTACTGGTAGATTCAGTCTGTTTTGTTGGCGTAGAATTTTTTTCTTTATCTTGCCCAACCTTTAATGATTCGACCACTTTAATTATTGATGAACGTGCAGTTTTTATTGCCGTTTTTGTTTTTTCGCTCTGTAAATTTATCTTTTTTAAAACAAGTTTTCTTTCAGTATTTTTTACTGTACTTGTTGAAACTGCTGGTATGTTTTGAGCTAAAAGATTTTCTAAATTTGTAAGTTCTGTCGCAGCAAGTGAAATATTTGTTTTTGCAGCTACTAAAAGTGCTTTCGGTATTGATGTATCAACGCTACTTGCGTCCATCTTAGCGATTCTTGATTCGATTCTCACAACCAAATCATTTAAAGTTTGCATCGTTTTTTCAAATTGGTCTGCAATTTTAATTTTTTGTTCATCCAATTTTTTACCAATTTTAATTTCTATTGCGTTTTTTAATTCACTTTTAATTTTATTTATATCTTCCTGAGCTTTTTGTTTAATATCTTCTATTTTCTGTCTGGTTTCACTAATTTTATTTTTTGTTGATGAAGAAACTTCCGCGAAAGCTATCCCAGAGAATAGGAGTGAAGTGAGCATTATTGATGGAAGTAAATATTTTTTCATTTATTTGATTATTAGTTAGTAATATACTCGTATTATACTATTTATTACTCT
>CAIJUJ010000004.1 GCA_903823865.1 uncultured bacterium | reverse complement strand
CTTTGGTGAATTATTTATAGTATAATGAGATAAGTTGTTAGTAAGTTAATTTTAAATAAAATATGAAAATAAATACTAAATTTCAAATAAGTGTACTGTTTATATTGATAAGTATCTTTGGTTTTGCATTATTGGCAAAAGCACAAAATGTAAGCAAGAAACCAAATCAACCTAAAGTGCAGGCGAACTCAACAATCAAAATTATCAAGCCTGTTATTAAGATGGAGATTAAGCCTCAGATAATGATTACTCAAAATGGTACGACTTCAATTATAGGTAAGTTGATTTCCATAAAAAATAATACATTAGTAATACAATCATGGGGTCTTACTTTCACAGCAGACTTATCAAATATTAATAATATGCAAGGCATGTCCCTTTATAATGTAGGTGATTTTGTTAGTGTAAGGGGAAAAATTGATGTAAATAAATCAGAAATTATCATTGCCGATTTTTTTCAAGATTTTTCAGTAATACCAAAAATGAATGTTGGAAATATCAACAATAAAATAAGCTCAACAACACCTATTAATAGGATTGTAAGTTCAACTACAGTAAATATAAGTACTACAACTCAACCAAAACAAGAGGCACCGGTAGGTACTGGTGGAAAAATAGTAAATTTTATTAAGGGGATATTTGGAAATTAAATTTAGAAATAAAAAGAGCGGCGCCTACGGCGCCGCTCTTTTTTATTGATTACTTGATGATTCCTGCTTTCTTTAATGTAGCAAATGCCCCATTTTTCTGAATAGTTTTGATTCCTCTTGTTGAAATATTCAAAACGAAAGTTTTTTTAAGTTCAGGAACGTAGATTCTCTTTTTCTGAAAATTTACTTGTTTTCTCACTTTTCCTGTAGGGTTAAACTGGGTAGCACGAGTTGCGTTACTATATCCACCACCCATTATTGAACATTTTTTTGTTATTGGACAGATTTTTGCCATTTGATTTACTTTTAGTTTTAAGGCCTTTCATGTTATCATAATTCTGTAAAAAGGCAATAGTAATTGTGTCATTCCCGTGAAGACGGGAATCCAGAATTAATTTAATCCAACACTAGATTCCCGCCTACGCGGGAATGACACAAGATAGTGAAGAAATTGTAATACAAAAACAAAATGCAAATAGATGTAATTTTTCAAATTTTAATACTTTTATTTTCTGTTGTAATTCATGAAGTATCTCATGGATTTACGGCACTTTGTTTTGGAGATAAAACAGCACAGTATGAAGGAAGGCTCACCCTGAATCCATTTAAACATTTAGATTGGTTTGGCTCTGTGATTTTGCCACTAAGTTTATATTTATTAAACGCTGGATTTATGATTGGTTGGGCGAAGCCAGTGCCATACAATCCCTATAATTTAAAACACAGAAACATTGCCGAACCACTTGTTGCACTCGCAGGACCAGCATCAAATATTCTTGTTGCGATTATTTTTGGAATAATAATTAGAGCAATGACTTATTTTGGTTATATTAATTCACCACTAATTTTAATATTTTGTTTTGTTGCTTTGGTAAATATAAGCCTTGCCATTTTCAACTTAATACCGATACCACCTCTTGATGGCTCAAAGATTCTTTTTGCGTTTCTTCCTGCAAGAGCAAGGTTTAAATTTCAAGCAGTATCAGACAGGTTTGGTTATTTTATTATTATCGCCGTCGTTATATTTCTCCCCAATTTTATCTCACCAATAATATTTTCTTTGTTTAGACTTATAACGGGGATTAATTAGCTTATTATTTATCGGGGTTGCCCGGTAGTGAATTTTCAACTCGATTATGTTCTATACCTACATTTTACAAAGTAAGATTAAATCTGATCAATTGTATATAGGTTTTACAACAGATCTCAAACGAAGGCTTTCCGAACATAATCAAAAGTTAAATTTTTCTACTAAACCATATGCTCCGTGGGAACTAATATACTATGAAGCATGCAAAGAAGAATCTGACGCAAAGCGTAGAGAAAAGTACCTTAAAACATCCCAAGGTAGAAGACTAATAAGGAGGAGAATGAAAGATTACTTATATAGGCAGAAAAATTTAACAAGTTGAAAATCTACTACCGGGTTGCTTTTTTATTTATTTTATTATATTATCTTCTCACATTAGCTACTTGGCTGTACGCGGAATGTTGCAAGATAGGGAGACTTATCTTTAGATCATCCGACTTTTTAAGGTAAAGTTGTTTGATGAATAGTTAAAAAGAGTTGCGGACTGCTTTGCAGATCTGTGATTTTTTTGTTTTATTAGAAATTAAGGAGCATAGCGACTATAATTTCTTAACCCCGTGTAGTAATTTGTGGAAAATTTTTTCAGTTGAAAAAATTTTCCACAAATTGGAAGATTCGTTTTGAAAAACGAATCACTACACAGGGTGAAGATTTTCTAAAGCTCACTATGTTCACTAAGAAAATCATTCATGCCTACAATAAATCAATTAATTAAGAAAAACAGAAAGACCGCTCCAAGAAAGCCAAAAGCTGTGGCTTTGATGAGAGGTTTTAATACGCTTGAAAATAGACCTACACATCTATGTTCTCCTTTCAAAAGAGGAGTTTGTGTGAAGGTTACAACAAAAACACCAAAGAAACCAAACTCAGCTATCAGAAAGATTGCAAGAGTTCGACTTTCAAATGGAATGGAAGTTACAGCTTATATTCCAGGTATGGGTCACACACTACAAGAACACTCAGTCGTTCTTCTTCGTGGTGGAAGAGTTAAAGACCTTGGTATTAGATACACAATTGTAAGAGGTGTACTTGATGCCACAGCAGTAGAAGGAAGAAGAAAAGGTCGCAGCCAATACGGTGCAAAGAAACCAAAAGCAGTTAAATAGAATATCGAATATTGAATATGGAATTTCGAAATTCTAAATTCAAAATTCTAAATTCGACCCAAAAACCATGAGAACAAAATTAAAAACAAAGAAAGGTTTAAAACCAGATTATAAATATCAATCTGAAAAAGTTGCAAAACTTATAAACTACATAATGTATAGTGGAAAGAAAAGTACAGCCGAAACAGCAGTCTACAAAACTTTTGAAATCATAAAAGAAAAAGCAAAAGTTAAAAATCCTATTGAAATTTTTGAACTTGCACTTACAAACACAGCTCCAAACATGGAAGTCCGATCAAAAAGAGTTGGGGGTGCAAATTATCAAGTTCCTATCGAAGTAAGACCAGAAAGAAAAGCTGCACTTTCTATGAAATGGATTATAGAAGCAGCTAGAGGTAAAAAAGGAGCGGGAATTGCAGAAAAATTGGCTACAGAAATTTTAGCAGCTTCAAAGAATGAAGGAGAGGCGGTGAAGAAGAGGGAGAATGTACATAAAATGGCTGAGGCCAATAAAGCTTTTGCTCACTTCGCCTGGTAAATTTATTTATAATTTAGCGATTTACTTCGTTGGTAAGTAAAATTTTTTCATTCGCAGTACGTTTAGTACAGCTTAATCAAAAATTTTACAACCGCCTCGTAACTCATCTAAATTATAAACAAATTTTGATGCAGTTTCATAAAATAAAACATTCTTGTGCCTCGTAACTCATCAAAAATTAAAATAAAATAAAACATTCTTAAAAATTTTATATAATATTTATTAACTAATTAAGTTTAAAAATGAAAAGAGATTATCCATTAGAAAAAACAAGAAATTTCGGTATCATTGCACACATTGACGCCGGAAAAACAACAACATCAGAGAGAATTCTCTACTACACTGGTTCTCAACACAACATCGGTGAAGTTCACGAAGGTGAAACTACCACTGACTGGATGGAACAGGAAAGAGAAAGAGGTATTACTATTACCTCAGCTGCTATTACGTGTTTTTGGAACCCTTCATACATGCCAAAAACTGATTTAAGTAGAAAAGTAAGATTTAATATTATTGACACACCAGGACACATAGACTTTACTGCAGAAGTTAAGCGCTCACTTAGAGTTCTTGATGGAGCTGTGGTTGTTTTCGATGGAGTTGCAGGAGTTGAACCACAATCAGAAACAAATTGGAGATATGCTGATGAAGGACAAGTTCCAAGAGTTTGTCTTATAAACAAACTCGACAGAATTGGAGGAAATTTTGAGAGATCATTCCAGTCAATTCTTGAAAGACTTACAAAACATGCTGTAAGAATGCAACTTCCTATTGGAACAGAAGAAAACTTCAACGGAGTAATAGACTTGATGAAAATGAAAGCTTATTATTTTGAGGGAAAAATGGGAGAAGATGTAAAAGAGGCAGAAATTCCCGCAGAACTTTTGGATGAAGCAAAAAAATACAGACTTGAACTTGTAGAAAAAATTGCCGAACAAGACGAAAAACTTATGAATGATTATCTAGAAGGAAAAGAAATTCCGATAGATGAGTTAAAAGTTGTTTTGAGAAAGGCAACTATTGCAAATACGATAGTCCCAGTATTTTTAGGTTCTGCTTTGAAAAATAAAGGTATTCAACTTACACTTGATGCTGTTGTTGACTATCTTCCTTCGCCACTTGATATTCCAGCAGTAAAGGGAATTGACCCAAGAAATGGAGAAGAAGTTACAAGACATGCTTCGGATGAAGAGCCATTTTGTGCTTTGGCTTTCAAATTACAAAACGATCCATTCGTAGGACAGCTTACTTATTTTAGAGTTTATTCTGGAACAATTTCTTCTGGAACATATATTTATAATTCTACAACTGGAGAAAAAGAAAGACTTGGTAGAGTTGTAAGAATGCACGCAAATGATAGAGAAGAAGTGGAAACAGTTTTTGCTGGAGAAATCGCAGCAGCCGTTGGTTTGAAAAATGCAAAAACAAGTCACACACTTTGTGATGAAGCCAATCCAATTCAGCTCGACCAAATTGTATTTCCAGAGCCAGTTATAACTTTGAGAATTGAACCAAAGACAAAAGCAGACCAAGAAAAAATGGGATTTGCTTTGAAGAAACTTTCAGATGAAGATCCAACGTTTAAAATTAAATCAGATTCAGAAACAGGAGAAACTGTTATGGCTGGTATGGGAGAGCTTCACCTTGAAATTCTTGTTGATAGAATGAAAAGAGAATTTGGCGTTGAAGCAAATGTCGGAAAACCGCAAGTTGCTTACAAAGAAACAATTACAGGTGAAGCAGAAAAAGAAGAAAAATATATCAAGCAATCTGGAGGAAAAGGACAATATGGTCACGTTCTTATCAAGATTAAACCAATGCAACCGCTTGAGGAAGGTAAGAAAATTGCTAAGAATGTTAGCAGATATGATGACTTTGAATTTATTGATTCTATTAAGGGAGGAGTTATTCCAGGTGAATTTATTCCAGCAGTTGAAAAAGGAGTAAGAGAAAGTATGGAAAGAGGAATTCTTGCAGGATACAGAGTTGTAAATGTTTCTTGTGAACTTACATACGGTTCTTATCACGATGTTGACTCTTCAGAAATGGCTTACAAAATTGCCGCTTCAATGGCTTTCCAAGATGCAGCAAGAAGAGCAAGACCTGTTATTCTTGAACCTGTTATGAAAGTTGAAGTTGTTACACCAGAAAAATTTATGGGAGATGTATCAGGCAGTATCAATTCTAGAAGAGGACAAATAACTGAAATGTTTGATAGAGGAATGAACAAAGTCATAAGGGCGAATGTTCCACTTTCAGAAATGTTTGGTTATGTCACCACTTTGAGATCTCTCACAGAAGGAAGAGCTTCATCAACTATGGAATTTGGAAGCTATGAAATAGTTCCACCAAATGTTGCTAAAGAAATTATTGAGGCTAGAGGAACAGCAACTCAAAGAGCATAAATCAGTATCAAGTATTTAGTATGCAGAATATAGTATAAGAAAATACAACGCAAAAGGCGGGGCACTTCGTGCCCCGCCTTTTGTATTGACTCTTTCCTTTTCTTTTGCTATTATTTTTGGTACGCACTGAGTGCTTTTTTAATTTGCCCTGAATCTATTTTGGGGTTTATTTTAAAAAATTCACACAAGTTGCAAGGAGGTGCAAATTTTAAAAAATTTGTTCCCCCAAAGTCGTAATTTATAAGTTTCCCAGTTCGCTAATTTTGCCTTGAGCAAGTGAGTGAATGATGGGAGTTAATCAATAAGTTTGTTTTCTAAATAGAGCACTTCTCGTGCACTCTATTTAAAAAATAAACAAAAAAATATGGCAGATTTTTTAAGAGATAAACCACACGTAAACGTTGGTACAATTGGTCACATTGACCACGGGAAAACAACATTGACCGCAGCTATTACACACGTGCAGTCATTGAAGGGTTTAGCAAATGATATTGCTTATGATTCAGTTGCAAAAGCATCAGAATCAGCAGGAAGAAGAGATGCAACAAAAATTATTACAATTGCAATTTCTCACGTTGAATATTCATCTGACAAGAGACACTATGCTCACGTAGATTGTCCAGGCCACGCTGACTATATCAAGAACATGATTACAGGTGCCGCTCAAATGGACGGTGCTATTCTTGTCGTGTCTGCAGTAGATGGTCCAATGCCACAAACAAGAGAACACATTCTTTTGGCAAACCAAGTTGGAGTTCCAAAAATAATTGTTTTCCTAAACAAGGTTGACCTTGTTCCAGATGCAGAACTTTTGGATCTTGTTGAAGCAGAAGTCAGAGAACTTTTGACAAAATACAACTTTGATGGAGAACATGCTCCTATTATAAGAGGTTCAGCAAGCAAAGCACTTGCAGTAAAGTCCGCAGACGATCCAGATGCAAAATGTATAACTGAGCTTATGAATGCTCTTGATACATACATTCCAATTCCAGTAAGAGATGTAGATAAGCCATTCCTTATGCCTATTGAAGATATATTCTCAATTGAAGGAAGAGGAACTGTTGTTACAGGAAGAATTGAAAGAGG
>CAIJUJ010000003.1 GCA_903823865.1 uncultured bacterium | reverse complement strand
TTTCTGGGGAAAGGATTCCGCAAAACTTCGGCTGATTCCTTTTTTCTGAATTCGGATGTCGCAAGCGGAGGAGGAGGGGTCTGGGGAGGAATCCTCCGCTTGCTCCTCTTTTTGTTTTGGCGAAATTCGGGCGGGCTATAATTTGAATTACAAATTACTTTTATGTCTCTACTGTAACAACTTTTCAATACTAGAAATTAGGCTTTTTGCAAAAAGAACAGTATTGTCAAAATCACCTGTATAAGCAAATTTTTCCTCAGGAGTTTTTTCAAAAGGATATTTCCCTGATATTACAGCTCTGTACAAATATTTTATATGCTTCTCGGCTCCTTGATCAATTTTAGGAAAGATATTTTTATAACTTTTATAAAAATCAGGACTAATATGCCTAGTGAATTTTTCGTTAAGAGTAAACTCCTTTTTATCATCCAAAACATCAATTGTTTTTTCTTTAGCAAGAAGTCCTTTCAAATAACACTCCGTTGCAAACCCATAAAACATTAGCACTTCTTTATGAATTAATGACCATTCCTGTTCATCTTTTGTAATTTCGCTACCACGAAATTCATTAATCTTGATTTCACTGTTTTTGTTCGCTGTAAGATATTTCTCACAAAGAGATTCTGCAATAAAAAAATTCCTCTTTCCAGCAGAAACCCACCAATCATAATTACACACCGATTCTTTCCACTGATTTTTTAAAATATCTTTGACATCCATAAGTGTTTACAATTATTAAGACCATTCTGACCAATTACATTTTAGACATGAAATGGAATAGTGAGTATTTGAATCTTCCTCTGACGAACTAGAGGATTCTCTTTTCAAATCGTAATTGCCACATTTGGGACAACATGACCAAGGAAGTGGATCGCCCGATTTGGCTGCTGATTCATCAAAAGACTGATCATTAATCAATTTATTGAGTTCTCTAATAGTTATCTTTTTCTTAATATCATCTTTTTTGGATTCCTCAAATACTATTTTAAGATTTGATAAAAATCTCTGTTCTTCAAAAAGTCTCCCGTAAATTACATCGATGACTTTACCGAGAAAAGCTCCAAAAATAAGAAACAGAATCTCTCTCATATATTATTTTTGTATTACATCTACGCGTAAAATTCTCGCGAGTGATTCTGTCGTTCCAACATCTGCCCAAGTTGGTATACCTAAAAAACAATTATTTTTTAATAATATAGCTGCACCCCCAGAGTTTCCATGTTCAACTTTTGCAGATGTTATAAAATAATCCCCATCAATGCCAGAAATAATACCTTCCGTTACAGTTATATCTGTTTGTGATCCGATGCTGGGATATCCAATAATAACCAAACTATCTCCTACCTTGCCCTGAATATCTTTACCGCACCAAGTGTTATTTTGGCTAGCCGTTGATTTAATATACTCATCTGGTGTTTTAATTTCTATGTATGCAATATCATATCCAAATGTACTTGTAAATAAAACCCAGGTGCTCTCATCACTAGTTTCATTTATATGATTAATTTCGAATGTAAATTTATTATTTGGAAATCTAATTGAACAAGAAACTGGCCAAATTTCTTGACCATTATACTTCCAATATACGACGTGTTTATTGGTCATTACCTTGTAAGAGGTTTTTCCATCTTGTGGATTTAGCATATTAAATAATACACCAGTTCCTGATTGCTCAATATAAGGTTTTCCATCTTTAAGAAAGGTACAGTCTATATAGGCAACGCTCGGTCTCCATTTTTCTATAATAGACGGTAGATCAATATTAGTATTTGATGTTGTGGCCTGTTTATTTTCAACTGTTATTATCTGAGCTGGTTTTTTCTTTAAAATATCAATTTCTTTATTGGCTTCATTAATGGCCTTTTGTTGCGTATCTAATAAAGTTTGAAATTGTTTTTCTTTTTCTTTTTGTTGTGTATCCAGTAAAATCTGAGACTGTCTATCTTTTTCTACTTGTTGGGTATATTCTTGTTGTTTTTGATTTTTGTAATCCGTATATTTTAGATAGGAAAAATAACCTCCCGAAATTATTGTAACACTCGCGATAATTATAATAATATGTAGTGGTCTTATTTTTAAATTAGTCATTCTTGTTTGTATTAAATCCAATTAAATAAAATAATTAATGTCCTTATTATAAATCTTCGCAAAATCTACTAACTCAATAGCTTCGATCTTGCGCTCGCCTCTTTCAATTTTTGACAAATATGATTGAGGTTTCCTTAACTTTTTACTTGCTTGAATTTGCGTCAATCCCACTTCTAGGCGAGCGGAACGAAGTTTCTCAAGCAGATTCTTGTTTTTTTGCGAATATGTTTTGGACATAAGTATATTATCATAATATAACCTATTGTGGAATATACCAGTCTGGTATATTATGTATTTATGAATTTTATAGCCCGCCCGAATTTCGCCAAAACAAAAAGAGGAGCAAGCGGAGGATTCCTCCCCAGACCCCTCCTCCTCCGCTTGCGACATCCGAATTCAGAAAAAAGGAATCAGCCGAAGTTTTGCGGAATCCTTTCCCCAGAAA
>CAIJUJ010000002.1 GCA_903823865.1 uncultured bacterium | reverse complement strand
TGCGAAGCAAAACCGCCCTTTTTTGTTATTGAGAAAATAATAGCATGGTGGTATACTCTAATTCATCTATGGATGTATTAAGTACAATATTTGGAAGCGAAGCTAGAGTCAAAATAATGCGTCTTTTCCTATTTAATTCAGAAGAAATTTTTGATTTTCTTTCAATTGCCAAAAAATCTCAAGTAAATAAAAATATCGTAAAAAAAGAAACCAAAATTCTTGAAAAAGCAGGGTTAATTCAGAAAAAAACATATATCAAAGTCATTCAAAAGAAAAAAGGTAAAAAAATTATTAATAAAAAGCAGAAAATCCAAGGATACATATTAAATCAGGAGTTTGCATATATTACAGCACTTCAGCAATTGCTTATTAAGACTAAAACACTTGAAGGCGGGGAAATAGTCAAAAGACTTGGAAGAGCTGGCAAATTAAAACTGGTTATTATCGCAGGCGTATTCACTCAAGACAAAGATAGTAGGGTAGATATGTTTGTCGTTGGCAACAACCTTAAGAAATCTGTCTTAAGCAATGTAGTTAAATCAATAGAAGCAGAACTTGGTAAAGAATTGGTTTATGTGTGTTTTGAAACACCAGATTATCAGTACAGATTGAGTATGTACGACAAGCTTATTCGTGACGTTTTAGATTATCCCCATCAAGTATTGCTAGATAAAATAACAGTATAGTAAGTATGTCATTCCCGCGCAGGCGGGAATCTAGTGTGAATTAATTAAATCTAGACCCCGTACAAAGTCTAATTAGATTGTATTTTAATTTTTGTTATTGATTTGCAAATAGTCGCCTTCGGCTTTATTCAGTCGAAATTTAGCCCTTTATCTGGACTTTTAACGGGGTCCTCAAAAAATATAGTCGCAGATTACTACTCGTTATTTTGGGGGAATTATCCACACAGGCCCAAGCAGGGTCTGTTTTCATCTTGATTGATAAAATGATATAATATGTCAGTAAATAAGGTCGTTGGAATCTTAAAATGTTCCAACTTTAACTGAAGAATAGCGATATTTTTTAAGTTAAGCCGTCATAATTTAGCGAAATTTAGACGGATTTATTAATTTATTAGGTTAATTTATAAATAATTTATGATTAATACATGGGGAGATGTTTTGTCCGCTTCATTAAAAAGCATTTGGATGGGCATCGCAAACAGCATTCCAAACATATTGGCTGCTATAATTATAGTAGTAATTGGTTGGATAATTGGCAGAATCTTGTTTAAATTGGTAGATAAGTTGATTAAATTTGCAAAAGTTGATGGAGCTTTGAAAGCAGCTGGCTTTGAAAAAATTGTTGAAAAAGCTGGTTTGAGATTAAATTCAGGCTATTTTCTAGGAAAACTAGTAGAATGGTTCTTCATCGTTGTATTTTTGGTAGCAGCATTTGATGTTTTGGGATTAACACAGGTAACAGCTTTCTTGGGTACAGTTGTTCTTGGTTATTTACCACAAGTTATCGTTGCTGTTCTTATAATCCTTATAGCAGCTATCGTTTCTGAAACAATGCAGAGAATAGTAGTTGCAGGAGCAAAAGCAGCAGGAATGAAGTCGTACAACTTTGCAGGAAGCATTACAAAATGGGCAATTTGGATATTTGCAATCCTTACCGCAATAATGCAGCTTGGAATTGCAGTTTCATTCATAAATACCCTATTTACAGGTATTGTAATCGCAGTTGCTTTGGCACTTGGTCTTGCATTTGGTCTAGGTGGACAAGATGCAGCAGCTAAATTCATTGAGAAAATCAAGGGTGATATAGCTGATAGATAGTTTTCACAGAAAATTAAAACAAAAGGCGGGTTTCGCGAAGCGAAACCCGCCTTTTGCATTTTATTTTCGTATAACTTATCAACCTTTTTTCAATTTTTGCTTGCGTGCAAGTTTACGGGTAGTATAATTGAAGTAGGATTATTAGAAAGCATTATCCGAATAACATTTTTTAAGGGAGTCTAACTTTTGTTACACCTTGGTGCAACATCGAGGACACCCACCTAGATTTATCTAGGGTAATGCTTTTCCGGTAATCCTTAATAAGAGACTCACATTTGTGAGTTTTTTATTTTGTTCATAAAAATGTTTTTCTGTTATACTATTGGTTATGGTCAAGAAAAAAATATTACTCATATCAATCATAACAATATTATTGGTAATAATTTTTCACTATTTTGCCTTGGAAAATAGCTGGTATTGGAGAGTTCGATGGATAGATATCCCAGCTCACCTTGTTGGTGGTTTTGGTGTCGCACTTTTTTCACTCTGGCTTGCATTAAAATTTAATCATATAAATAATATATGTAATTATAAACCAAGAGCATTTTTGGCAGTTCTCGTTTCTGTTTTGGCAGTAGCGGCAGTTTGGGAAATATTTGAACTTATTTTTAAGTTTACACATTTTGGTTACGCAAACTATTTGATTGGGGCAATGCTCGACATCGTTTTTAGTTTAATCGGTGGCGTCTTCGCATATTTATATTTTATTAAATATAAAAATACACAGTGTTGTATAGATCATAATGATAAGAATAAACATTATTGCGAACATTTAAAAATTAAATAATATAAATGGAAAATCAAAACGGAATCAAATTAAAATTTTGTGGTGGGACGGGTGCTGTGACTGGTGCCAATTATTTATTGGAATCAATCGTTGGTGGTGAAAGTATAAAAATACTTATTGATTGTGGGCTTATGCAAGGAACAAGTATTGCCGACACTTTCAACCGCGAACCTTTTCCATACAATCCCGCCGAGATTGATTATCTTCTCGTTACCCATGCTCATATGGACCACATTGGTAGAATTCCAAAATTAGTTCATGACGGTTTTAAGGGCAAAATTATCAGCACTCCACCAACGAAAGATATTGCAGCGATTTTATATGAAGATGCTTTAAAAATAATTGATTCAGATGCAAGAAAAACAGGTATTTCAGCTTTATATGACAAAAAAGACGTTGAGAATGCGCTTGGCTTGTGGGGAGTACTTGAATATCACAAACCCCTTGATTTAGGCCATGGAATATCCATTTATTTGCGAGACTCAGGGCATATCCTAGGTTCTTCAATGGTAGAAGTAAGTGATGGCAAAACAAAAACGATTTTCACTGGAGATTTGGGCAATTCGCCATCTTTGCTTTTAAATGATACTGAAGAAATAAAAGATGCAAATTATATTATTATGGAAAGTGTTTACGGAGACAGAAATCACGAGCCAAAAGAAGAAAGAAAAAAAAAATTAAAGGAAGTTATCAGAGATACAATTGTAAACAAAAAACTTTTGATTATTCCGGCATTTTCTTTGGAAAGAACGCAAATGTTACTTTATGAAATGAATGGATTTTTTGAAAATCACGAGTTAACACAAATACCTGTATTTCTTGACTCACCACTTGCAATAAAAATTACACAAATATATCAAAAATATTCTAGCTATTTGAATGCGACGGTTCAACAAGAAATAAAAGAAGGTGATGATGTCTTTAATTTTCCTAGACTCAAATCAACTCCATTTTCTCGAGATTCAGAAAAAATAGACAGGACTGTAAATCCCAAAATAATTATCGCAGGAAGTGGTATGTCAAACGGCGGGAGAGTGGTGCATCACGAAAAAGACCATATTGGAGATAAAAATGCGACAATTTTGCTTGTCGGGTATCAGTCCGTCGGGACATTAGGAAGACGTCTTGAAGAGGGAGCAAAAGTTGTAAAAATTTATGGTGAAGATATGCCAGTGCAAGCAAGTGTCATAAAAATTGAAGGATATTCTTCGCATAAAGATTCTGATCATCTTGTAGGATTTGTAGAAACAGCAAATCAGTCTGGAGTTTTGAAAAAAGTTTTTGCTGTTATGGGTGAGCCAAAGTCATCATTGTTTTTGGTGCAAAGGTTGAGAGATGAATTGAATGTGGATGCTGTATATCCAGAGCTAAATTCAACCGTTGATTTGATTTAGATAAACAAAAAAAGGACGGCTCGCTTGCGAGCCGTCCTTTTTGAATTTACTTTTAACTTTTAAACTTGAAACTTTTTAACTATTTCCTATTTTACCTGAGCAAGAATTCTTTTGAAACTTTCAGGATTTTCTTGTGCCATAGCTGAGAGCATTTTTCTGTTTATTTGTATGCTTTTCTTTGTTAAAGCACCAATGAATTTGCTGTAGGTTGTTCCATTTTCTCTAAGCATTGCGTTGATTCTGACATTCCACAATGTTCTAAAGTCCCCCTTTTTGTCTCTTCTATGAGCAAAAGCGTTTGCTCCTGCATGCATCAAAGCTTCAATAGCTGCAGCTTCTTTGTTGCGTCTATTCAAACGATAACCTTTTGTCATTTTAAGGACATTTCGTCTGCTCTTTGTTTTTAGTACACCTCGTTTAACTCTTGTCATTGTGTTTTAGTATTTATTAATAATTAAATTATTTTGCTTTAAACATTCCTGGTAGGAATCTTGCTTTTGCTTTGTTACTAAAATGTACATCATACATTCTTTTTTTTGCTTGGCTTTGGCTTCTGCTTTCTTTTGCATTGAAATGGTCTTGCCCAGCTCTTCTACCTAGGATTTTTCCATTTTTTGTAACTTTCAATCTTTTTGTGAATGATTTGTTTGTTTTCATTGTATTTTTCTTATACTGTATACTTTATACTTATACTAAATACTTACTTCTTCGCCTTCTCTATTGTGATTGTTATTCCTTTTGGTCCTCTTTGTGGTGTTTCTGCTATTTTGTATTCTTCTGTGATAAGTTTCAAAATTCTTTCCAATCTTTCATTTAAGAAATTCTTATCTAAAAATTTACCTCTACCCGAAAGAAAAAGAAGGATTTTTACTCTATGTCCTTCCTTTAGCCACTCTGAAGCTTTTTCAGCTTTCATAATGAGATCATGCTCATCCGTAGCTATTTTTACCTGAACACTCTTAATTTCTATGTTTTGAATCTTAGATTTAGAGTCTTTTAGTTTCTTCTTTTCAGTGTACTGAAATTTACCATAATCCATTATTTTTGCAATAGGAGGGACGGCATTTGGTGATATTTCTATCAGGTCTAAACCTATTTCCTCTGCTTTTTTTAAAGCATCACTTGGAGTCATTATACCTAGATTTTGACCGTCATCTGTGATGACGCGAATCTGAGGAGCTCTTATTTGATGATTTATTCTTACTCTTATTATCAATTTATTGTAATGAATTATGAGCACTATTTATAGCACATTTTCCTTTTTATGACAACAGATTATTTCAGAAATTATGAAGCAGATAAAGCCTAAAACAATACCGGCGAGCACATCGGAAGTCCAGTGAACGGAAAGATAAATTCTACTAAAAGCGACAAGGGGAAAGATAATGTAAGTAATTATTTTAAAAATATTTTTTGAGAAGCCATTTTTCATAAGTGGCATCAAAAAAAATATAGACGATAGGAGAAAAATGGTGGCAATAGTGGCGTGAGCGGAGGGGAAGCTGAAATCTTGTTCTAATAACAAACTTGGACGAGGAATTTGTGTAATAAATTTTAATCCCAAAGGCAGTAGTGTTCCAAGTGCAGTAGAAATAGTAAAGCTATAAAAATAATGTCGGTTTTTTCTTATTAAAAATATCCCAAAAATTAAGAAAATAATAAATGCTTCAATCGGATTTAATATATTGGTAATTGAAAGAGCAAAGCTTGAAATAGCGGGAGATTGATGGGCGAGCATGAAGTTATTAATCGCTTGGTCAAAATTAATAACAAAAACAAACTTGTTTAAAATAAAGAAAGTAATAATCAAAAAAACAGTTATGCATAAAATTAAGATAGTTGTTTTATTTTTCATTTTATCTAAAATCAAATAAATCTTTTTTACTAAAACGAATCTTAGGCGACTTTAAGTGAGTGTCATTAGGACTTCTATATCCTATAGCTAAACAAAATTTGGGGTCAAGATCTGTAGGTAAATTTAAAACCTTTTCAAAATTTTTTGGTTCAAACCCCTCTATTGGACAAGAATCAATTTTAAGTTCAGCACAGGCTGCTAAAGCAAATCCTAAAGTTATATAGGTTTGTTTGGCAGACCATTCTGGCCCCATTTCTTTTACAAAATTATTAAATTCTTTGCGATAATCATATTCTGGGTCATCGGTAATCTCTGTCAGCTTAGCTTCCTCAGCTAATTTCAAAAAATCATCAATTCTTTTTACAGTGTTTAAATCCGCACTAAAAACTAGGAGGTGGGAGCATGTATCAATTTGGTCTTGATTCCAAGCAAATGGCTTTAAGGTTTTCTTGATTTTAGCATCTTCAATTACAGTAATATGGTAAGGTTGAACACCAAATGCACTCGGAGTCATACGAATTGCTAGTAATATTTTTTCAAGAATATCTGTGCTTATTTTTTTACCACTAAACTCTCTCGTCGCGTATCTCCAATTTAAATTTTCTATAAAGCTCATAAAATTATTATAACAAAAAAGTGGCAATGAAAGAAGTTTGCTATTTCATTTCCACACAACAAAAATCGCCCGCTTAGTGCAGGCTGATTTTTGAAAATGTGGACTTGGTGAGCAAGACTTGGAACCAACTACATACTTGGGTTTTTGAAGCGTCTGAAGCGATTGTGGCGAGAATAGGGGAAGAAAAGAGCTATATTTCTGTAAGATAACAGAGGATAGAGGTATCACATTAGGAGAATTGAATAGTTAATAAGATTGTGATAGAATTCAGGCAGATTTAACAATTATTAATCATAACTATTATAAATAAATATGGACAATGAACCATCAATGGAAAAGAGAAAATTTACTGAGGAACAAGTTATGGAATTGGCTTCCGATTTGCATAATAAACAATGGAAAGAAGCATTTAAGAAGTAAAACCCAGAAGCTAAAACAAGAATCAAAATAAATGTTATGGGTAAGTGGAAAAATTACCCACAAGACTTAGAAAAAGTTTCTCCTGAGGAGAAGGCAGAAATGGAAAAAATTGTTAAAGAAAATCCAACTTTTGATACACCGGGTGTTTGTGAGGACCTTTTGAATACTCCTTTTAAAAAATTGTCAGAAAAATGGCAAGCTGAAAATGTTGGAGCTGCAAGATTTGCATTAGAATTAGTTACTTCGACAGCAGAATCAGATACTCTTGAAGTTCTTGCTGATAAAGTTCATCAAAATTGGTCAAAAAACAATTCTTGGGATAATCTTTCAAAAATTCCATATAATGAATTGTCAGAGGAAGAAAAAGAAAAAGATAGACAGCAAATTTTGTGGGCAAAAAATCTTTTGCAGTAGGTCTAAACCATAATAATTAAAATATCTAATACAAAAAAGACCATATAAAATATAGTCTTTTTTGTTTTGTGGAGATGGTGAGAATCGACATGCCAAGTTTCTAATTCCTTACAGGAACTGTCCACTCATTGGATTTTTTACATCACTCCGTTCATAAAAAACCTCAATGAGTCTTGCGCTTTGGGTCCCTACCCAAAACTCACGCTTTGCTCATAAGAACTTGCCGGCCCGTCTCGTAGTCGCTTTGCGACATACTCCGACTGTTCGATTCCGCACACGAGCAAAGCAGTTTGCTCGTTCCATCTCCACTTCGACAATAACAAAACCGCACCCAAAAAGTGCAGTTTTATTATTTTCTCGTGGAGATGGGCGGAATCGAACCGCCGTGCAAATGATTGTTTCAAATATTTCTACAAAGTGTAGTTGATTTATTTTCGCCGAAGCGATTTAAGATTATAAACTATAAATTAACAAAACATTTATAATCCGATTCTCTTATTTCATTTTGTGGCGAGAAAACACAAAATATATTCTGAAATTATTGCACCTCAACTCTACCGCTCAGATTCAGTAGGTGAAATGTCGCTTAGGCTAAAGCGTAAGCGAAAGTAAGGTCTTTGACTCCAAAAAATGGAGAAACAATGCCAGCTACTTTTGATGAAATGTTTTTAGCATTTACATTTTCCTTGATAGATTTAAGAGTTCACAAGGTTGCTCTACTTTGCATATAAGAGACGGGACCAATTGTCTAGGCCGATCATCCCCCTAATCAGTATACTGTATTCAGTATTCCGTATACAGTATAACCCAAATCAATATATAGTATTTGGGATACGGTATACAGTATAATTAAATACAATACACGTTGAGTATATAATAAACAGTATTCAGTATAAAAATTATTTATCTTTTGCAGATTTTATTATCGCTGATATTAATTTTGAGCTTTCTTCAATCATTAAATCAAGTTTTTTAAAATCAATATCAGTTATGTATTCCAAGTCTCTTGCTGTAATAAGTTGGTTGTAGAGTTCTGAAAGGGAACCTTTTGATATTGTGTAAAACTGCACTTTTTCTTTTTTAGTATTTCTACTAAAACCCTCGGCTATATTTGAGGTTATTGATACAGAGGACCTTCTCATTTGATCTGCAAGCGCAAATTTTTCTTCATTTGGTAGTTTCTTTAATATTTTGTAAATATTTAAAACTAATTCGTGAGATTTTTGCCAAGCTATCAAATGTGAAAAATTTTGTATCATTTTTTATATACTAAATACTGCATACTATATACTCTATTCTGATTTCAATGTGCGATTTATTTCTCTATCAGATTCGCGTTTTTTGATAGTTTCGCGTTTGTCTGATTTTCTTTTTCCCTTTGCAAGACCAAGTTCTACCTTAATCTTGTGACCCATATTATACACCGAAAGCGCCACTATTGTCAATCCATTTTGTTTTTCTTTTCCTGACAAATATCTTAGCTCTTTTTTTGTAAGTAAAAGTTTTCTGTTTCTTCTTTCGTCATAATCTTTCGGGGTGTTTTTCGGTTGAAGGGAAGTGACTGCTGAACCAATTAAAAATGCTTCACCTCCACGAATAATTACATAAGAACCATCAAGAGTTATTTGTCCGGCTTTGATTGCCTTAACTTCAAAACCAAGTAGCTCAATACCAGCCGTGATTTTTTCAAGGATTTCATAATTGAAATATGCTTTTCTGTTTTCTGCGAATTTGGACATATAATGTATTAATTCTTATATCTTAGCAGATATTTATGAAATCTGAAATCTGTGTTATATTACATCCACTATGGATATATTAAAAAGAAAAAAATCTTCAAACAGAAAAATACCAAACAAAAGCAGAATACCTGGTTTTGGGGGAAGTCCAATGAATTTATTTACAAAAATTGCTAATGCAATTTTAATAATCCTTTTTATTTCAGTCGCTTATTCAATGATTTTTCCCGGTGGAGACAAACCAGAACAAATTTCTCTTTCACAATTATCAAATGATATTTCTTCTGGTCTAGTTCAAAAAGTTGAAGTTAAAGGTGATGCTCTTACAATTACTTACAATTCAACATCTACCGCAACTTCAACCCCGTTACTTATAAAAGAATCTAAGAAAGAAGAAGGTGTTGCTTTGACGCAGTCACTCGCAAATTACAAAGTTTCGGAAGAAGCACTTTCAAAAGTAAATATTGATATTGGTTCTGACACAGGTTTTAGTTATTGGTTTATGAATTTGGCACCATTTCTTATCCCGATTTTATTAATAGGAATATTTATTTGGATGCTCACAAGACAAATGAAAGGTGCAGGGGTCCAAGCCATGTCTTTTGGGCAATCAAAAGCAAGAATTATTTTACCGACAGACAAAAAACAAAGAGTAACTTTCGCTGATGTTGCTGGCTCAAAAGAAGCAAAAGAAGAACTCGCGGAAGTTGTAGATTTTTTGAAAAATCCTAAAAAGTTTCTTGATATTGGTGCAAAAATACCAAAAGGTATTCTGCTTATGGGTGCACCAGGAACTGGAAAAACATTACTTGCAAGAGCTGTCGCCGGTGAAGCCGGAGTAGCATTCTTTTCAATTTCTGGTTCAGAATTCGTAGAAATGTTTGTTGGAATCGGTGCAAGCCGTGTCCGTGACCTTTTCAAAATGGCAAAAAATGCAGCACCGTCAATTATTTTTATAGATGAAATAGATGCTGTAGGACGAGTGCGAGGCGGTGGAATGGGCGGAGGAAATGATGAAAGAGAACAAACACTAAACCAGATTCTTGTTGAAATGGATGGTTTTGAACAGAATGAAAAAGTGATTGTTATGGCTGCCACAAACAGGCCGGATGTTCTTGATCCTGCACTTTTGAGACCCGGAAGATTTGATAGAAGGGTTATTATTGATTTACCAGACAGAAATGACAGAGAAGCGATTTTAAAAGTCCACTCAAAAGAAAAACCATTTGCTGAAGATGTAAATTTGCGAACTATTGCAGAAAGAACTCCAGGTTTTTCTGGCGCAGATTTATTTTCACTTATGAATGAAGGTGCGATACTTGCAGCTCGTGAAGGAAGACAAAAAGTTTCGCAGTTTGATCTAATTCGTTCAATAGAAAAAGTTATGATGGGGCCAGAGCGAAAAAGTCATTTACTTTCTACGAAAGAAAAAGAAATTACTGCATATCATGAAGCGGGTCATGCACTTGTTTCGTCACTGCTTCCTTATGCGGATCCAGTTCATAAAATTTCTATCATCGCTCGAGGGCGAGCTGGTGGATACACCCTGCACTTACCATTTGAAGATAGAAGATTGCAATCAAAGAAAGAATTTTTGGATGATATTGCGGTTTCACTTGGTGGATATGTTACAGAAAAAATGGTTTTCCACGATTTAACTACAGGTCCGTCAAATGATTTACAAGTTTCAACTGCACTTGCGCGAGATATGGTTACAAAATATGGAATGTCAGAAAAAATGGGCCCAATCGCTTTTGAAGGTGAAGGTGGAAGAACAATGTTTGGACGTGGAGTAAATGATAAAGAATACTCAGACAAAATAAATGCAGAAATAGACGCAGAAGTTTACGATATTATGAATGGCAATATGAAAAGAGCTGAAAAGATAATTACAGACCATAAAAAAGCACTTAACGCGATTGCGAAAAGATTAATTGAAACTGAGACTATCGAAAGGGAAGAGTTTGAAAAATTACTTGTTGCAAATGGTATTGTGCCAAAGAAAAAGGAGGATATAGAGCATCAAAGTTAGTTGGTAGTGAGTAGTTGATAGTTGGTAGAAAACATACAAACACAAAAGAGCGGCGCCGAAAGCGCCGCTCTTTTATGTCTGTGTCAATATTTGACTTTAAAACAACAGAATGTAATCATTATATTTAGATAGTTCTTGTTTATAATATTACAAATATTCAAATAATTTACCAGGGAGGTAAATATGAGAAAATTTCTGTTTCTAGCTATATTTTTTTTAATTGCAGTGATTTTTTCTGGATGTGGGGAAAGTTTGATGTATCTCAAGTTTCCTAGCGGCTGGACTTGCTATAAGTCCGGGACCATCACAGAGATTATTAATGTGAGAGAAGATGAACCGAAATTCTTAGGTCCAATTAGGGAGCCGGAGAGAAGAAGAATAGGTGATATTGTTATAAAGACAGAAAGCGGGGAAGTTTACACAATAAGTTCTGATAAGCTTTTTGACACAAATGATCAGAAAGAGCCCTCAGAAACTTATACGATGATAAAACAATTTTCGCCCGGTTCTGTCGGCAGGAAAGTCACCATATATATTCTTGATGACAAGGTTATAGGTATATCACCATTACCACAAGTAATATATTACAAGAAATGATTAAAGATTTTAAAAGGCGGTCATTTTTGACCGCCTTCTTTTTTGTATTCGAACCCGTTTTCCTTAAGCCATTTTAGAACAATTTTATAATCGTTTTTTGTATATATGGCTGTAATGTTTTCATCATCAACAAATTTATTTTCCGGGCTAATGTTATTGTCGAATTGAAAAGATGTAAATTGTTCAATATCAGTAGCACTTCCATTAATTGATATTTCAACAAATTCGGATGTCGAATAACTTTTATTTGGCATACAACCTCCTTTTTTAAAAGAACGTGAAGGTACTGTTTGAATATACAGTAGCATAAAAAGAATAAATTTTGAAATCATATTTAGAATAAAAGACAACGTCTGCCCATGCGTACAGATGTAGTCACGCATAATTTTCTGCTGAAAATTTGCGCGACCCCGACTCGGCTCGTCAGCCTCCGTCTCGTACACAGCAAAAGAAAATCACTCCTTAACGAAAGAGTGATTTTCAAATATTTGCTGTGTACGCCTGCCTGGATTCGAACCAGGGACCCCAAAGGTATAAGCTTTGTGCTCTAACCAGCTGAGCTACAGGCGTATTACAATTGAGATATTATCTTAAAAAATGACTTTTAGCAATAATTTTTAAAACTTGCTTTTTTAATAAGCGGGAGTACAATTTAAATGTTATCAAATTAATATAAAAAAATGGTAAATTTTAACGAACAACCAACTGAAGCAAAAATATTTAAATTAACAAAGGATGAGGTTGAAAGACTAAATCATTTGGATGTTAAAAATCCTGAAGATTTGAAATTTTTAGGAGAAAAGGGGATATCATTAGATAGTGGAAATATCGTTATAGAGACTGAGGATGGTAAGAAAATTGAGATGACAACCCGTAGCGATGATTTTGGAACAAATAGATTAAAAGGTGGAGAACCAATTATCCCAAGTGGTATAAAATTAGATAGCCAAGGTAATGCTATTGATGAAAAAACTGGAGAAAAAATATAAATAAATTTAATTTTTAAAAAACCCGCCTAACAGCGGGTTTTTTTATTCAAAATGTATCTCAGTGGTTTTTCTGTTTGCAAGTTTTTGGTTTATTAAAGGATATTTTTTTAGTGTTTCATCTTCTTTTAAAAGTCTCCCGGCTTCGGTTCGCGCAACTTCAACCATTTTTATATTTTTAATTGCCTCCATACCAATATCTGAAATACCCCATTGTTTGTTTCCAGAAAGTTCTCCTGGACCACGAAGTTTCAAATCAAATTCGGCAAGTTCAAATCCATTTGAAGAATTTTTAAATGCCTTTAATCTCTGTATTGTTTTTTCAGTTTTACTTTCTGCAAATACATAACAATATGCTTGATGATTACTCCTAATTACGCGACCGCGAAGTTGGTGAAGTTGTGCAAGACCAAATCTTTCAGCTCCTTCAATAATTATCACAGTTGTGTTTGGAACATTTACCCCGACTTCAACTACAGATGTTGCAACAAGAATTTGAATTTTTCCAGCTTTAAAATCATTCATTACTTCTTCCTTTTCACCCTGCAACATTTTGCTGTGAAGTATCCCAATTTCATAATCTTGGAAAATATCTTTTTTTAATCTTTCAGCTTCTTCTTTCACAGATTTCGCAATTATTGCAGATTCTTTTTCTGGGTCCGGCACATCAATCCTTGGACAAATTACGTATACTTGTCTTCCTTCCACAAGTTTTTCTTTTATTTTTCCGTAAATATTTTCTCTTTCTTTTGGAAGAACAATTTCTGTGATGATTGGTTTGCGACCAGATGGCATTTGATCTAGAAGTGTTAAATCCAAATCACCAAAAACTGTGAGCGCAAGTGTGCGGGGGATTGGTGTAGCCGTCATACTCAACAAATGCGGATTCATTCCTTCTTTTCTAGTTATTTTTTGCCTTTGTGTTGTCCCAAATCTATGTTGCTCATCAATAATTGAATAAGCAAGGTGTTTAAATTTTACTGACTTTGAAATAAGTGCATGAGTTCCTATAAGAATTGGAATTTCACCATTTGCAACCCATTTCAAGAGTTGGGGTTTTGAAATTTTTGTCCAGGTTTTTGGATTTACTTTTGATGGAAATTTTCTGCACTCTTTTCCAGTGATTAGTCCAACGTTTATATTTAAATAAGTAAAATATTCTATAAAAGATTCAAAATGTTGTTTGGCTAAAATTTCTGTGGGTGCCATATAAGCGACTTGTAAATTTCCGAAAGTTTGTCCTTTTGGTTTTGAAGTAACAATTGCAAATGCTGTTGCGGCTGCTACTGCTGTTTTTCCAGAGCCAACATCTCCTTCAAGAAGTCGTGCCATTGCATGACCACTTCTGAAATCGGACATTATTTGGTTTATCGCTTTATCTTGTGCTTCTGTTGCCTTGAATGGGAATCTTTCTACAAATTTTTCAATATCTTTTGCCGTTTTTTCTATTACATATGAAGGATTTTTGTCCCAAAGTATTTTATCTTTCTTTTTTTGTAATTGTATAAAAAAAACTTCCTCAAAAGCAAAACGTTTTCGTGCAGAAAGTGCGTGCTCTTGTTTTTGTGGAGTGTGAATCCAAATTAGTGCGGTTTTTAGAGAGGGGAGATTATAAGTTTCTAATATTGAATCTGGAATTGGGTCTTCAAGTGTATCAATAAGCCCCGATGAAAATATTTTTTGTATCGCATGATAAAACCAGTTTGAAGTAATACCGCGACTTTCTGGATAAACTGGATAAAGTGAGTGTGCCTCGCTGGCTTCGCCAAAAAGAGAATCTCCGACACCAATGGGAAGTTTGACAATTGTTTCAATTTTTGGATTTGATAAATAAAGCTCACCACGGCGCTCTGACACTTTCCCATCTGCTCGGACAAACGCTCCTTCATGAATCATTTTTGCAATATATGGCTGGTGAAACCATACAGCTTTTATTACTCCTGTCTCATCCTCTATCTGAGCTTGAGACATTGCAATCTTACTTTTAAAACCTTTGCTGATTTTTAGTCCAGATATTTTTCCAAAAATTACAGCCTTTTCTCCAACCACCAATTCACCAATATTTCTTTTTTCTGAAGTATCACCATATCTAACGGGGAAATAATAAAGTAAATCTTCCACGGTTTTGATACCAAGTTTTTTTAAAGCTTTTTTCTGCAACTCCATAAGTCGGAAATTTCTTTCAATTGGTGAATTTAAATCCATTTAGTTATTCTATCATTACAATTAAAATTATCTATATGTGCCTAGTTTGACAAAATATTATTACAGGAGTACCTTTTATTTCAGTCGCTCATTGTTGCAGGCCACAAATGTGACCAAGGGGGATAGTGATATGATAGAAAGATTTGATATAGAAAAAAATGCAAGAAAAATCATAATTGCTACACTTAAACTTGTGGGGGAGGAGAAAAAAATACACGACGACACAAATTTTGTATCCGATTTTGGTCTAGAGAACGGTGATCAAGCCAGGCTCTTTGGTGCTTTTGACAAAAAGTTTGGTACAAAAATAACAGACGATGATGGCATTGTTACATTCAAGGATTTGATTGAGACAATAGTTAGGCAAAAATTAAAAAAGAAGTAAATAAATAAGCCTCGGCGTAAGTCGGGGCTTTATTTTGTATTTTTTTGATTATGATATAATATTTACATTAATAATTTAATTTGAATTAAACATGGTTACATTAACTACAACCGCGATTATCATTAGAATTGCGGTCGCTATCGGTCTCGGAATGGTCATAGGGCTTGAAAGAACTTTAACAGGAAAAACTGCTGGGATGAGAACATATGCAATGATTACACTAGGTTCATCGCTCTTTGTAATTATTTCAGAGACTATAATAGCGATGATAAATAATCCTTTGGTAGCAAGTCCTCTTGCTGTACCAACTGCAGTGATTACTGGTATAGGTTTTATTGGTGCTGGTCTAATAATTTTTCAAGCAAATAAAATTACAGGTCTTACAACCGCGGCGGGTTTGTGGGTTACTGCTGGGGTAGGAATAGCTTGTGGTTTTGGACTTTTTACCTTAGCTATCATTGCAACAATTGCAGTTTTGGTCATCTTTACCATAATGTTGTTTTTAGAAAATTCTTTCCGAAAACATTTTAGTAAATTTGATAACGAAGGAAATAAAATTGAAAAATAAAACAAAAACCGCGTTAGGCGGTTTTTTGTTTTATAATTTTATTAAATTTTTCTCCACGATCAAATTCATTTTTGAATTTTTCAAAACTTTTTGCAGAAGGTGAGAATAATATAGTTGTTTTTCCCAGCATTTTTTTAAAAGCCAAATCTGCACATTCCTCCAGTGTATCTTTTACAGATATTTTTGAAATATCAGTATCTTTTCCGAGTTCAGCGAGCATTTTTTTTGTGGCACTTCCCTCAAGCAAAATTATATTTTTCAGAGGAAGATATTTTAAGGCAGTTTTTGCCCAATCTTTGTATTCAAGTCCAGCGTCGGTTCCTCCACTTATCAAAATACAATTTTTTGAACCAAATCTTTCAATAGCAGCCATTCCTCCTTCAGGCGATGTGGCCGAAGTGTCGTTAATTATTTTTGTTTTTCCAAATGTGGCAACAAGTTCTTGCCTGTATTTTACTTGAGGTAAGGTTTTTATCTTTTTATCAATATCAGTCCATTTGCTATTGGCTAAATAAGCTACCAAAACAGCAGAAAGTAGATTTGCTAAATTGTGTTTACCCCAAAAATTCACAAAATCTTTAATATCTAGAACTTTTTCAACTTTTTTTGTTTGTAAATAAACAGCACCATCTTTGTAATAAACACCTTTTATATTTTCAGGTAATTTATTTAAAGAAAAAAACCAAACTTCTGCTTTCGGATTTTGTTTTAGGAAAAAATTTGTCCATTCATTATCATAATTCAAAATTAGTTTGTCATTTTTTGATTGATATTTAAAAACATTTGCCTTTGCTAGTGCATAATTTTCTACTGTTCCATGTCTGTTGAGGTGGTCAACAAAAATATTTGTGATTAGTGCAATATGTGGTGCAGAGTCAAATCTTTCAAGTTGAAAAGAGGGGATTTCATTTACAACTATTTTGCACGCTTTACTATCAGTTTTTGGGAGTATCTTTAGTAGTGGTTGTTCTGTGGAGTTGCCTGCTATTAGGGCACTTTTACCAAGTAAATGCGCTACCCAGTTTGTAGTGGTTGTTTTTCCTCTCGTCCCGGTGATTGCTATTATCGGTTTTGCACAATTTTCATAAAATATTTTTGATTCATTATAAATAGGTTTATTTAGTTTTTCTGCAAGTTGAACAAGCGGATTTGTCAGTGGAATGGCCTGATTGATAACTATTATATCTGCATCAGCAGCATTTTTTTCTTCGCATTTCTCAAAAAAATAATTTACCTTACCTTTTATTTGTTTGATTGAACCTTTAAAATATTCTTTTGGTTTTGAATCAGTAATAGAAAGTTTCGCACCATGTTTCAAGAGCCAATTTGCAGTGGTAACCCCACCACCCAAAATCCCAAGCCCTATAAGCAAAACCTTTTTGTTTTTAAACTCGTTTCTCATTAAAGTTATCTTAGCATATTTTTATATAAGAGGGCGAGAATTTCTCCCTCGACTCAAAAGCTCGCCGTCGCTCACTTTTGGTCTGGGCACCGACTCGCAAAATTTTCTGCTGAAAATTTTATGCTCTGTCGTTCGAATCTCGCATGCGACTGAAGCAGTTCAGTCGCTCCTCCCGCATAAAAAATCCGCTGGAAACAGCGTGATTTTTTAATGCGGTATTCATTGTACAAAATTCGAACCTTTTTTGAAATGAATCCCGACGAGGAAATCTGAAACAATGCGGACGAAGTTTTGCGGAAACAATTTTCTGGGGAAAGGATTCCGCAAAACTTCGGCTGATTCCTTTTTTCTG
>CAIJUJ010000001.1 GCA_903823865.1 uncultured bacterium | reverse complement strand
CCATAAAGCCATATATTACCTCCTTTGAAATATATTTCTAATTTGGATATTATAATGAAAGAGAAGTAATGTCAATGTGACCTCACGGGGAATCGAACCCCGATTCTAGCCTTGAGAAGGCTATGTCCTAACCGTTAGACGATAGGGCCGCTTAAATAGTATGTAGTATTTAGTATATTGTATTCAGTATAAAATTAATACTAAATACTACATATTTATACTTAATACTGATTAAGAATATACCAGTTTTTAATGTTTTGGACAAATAAAAAAGGGGGGAAAATATCCCCCCCCAGTCTAAAACAAAGTATCTTGCCCCTTTTCCTCTTGCTTAATACCAAAGAGGTGGGGGTGGAGTTTTTTAGTTAACTCCAAGTCTTTCTTTTTTTCTTCCTCCTTTTTTGCTACGAATTTCTTTATTTGCGACCTTGTGACTGTTGTAGTTTTGGCGGCCGCAAATTTTATCGCGTCCTTAATTTGGAAACCTTGTTCTAATAAAGTAAGAACATATTTATAAACCGGTTCTATTCTTTTTTCAAGTTCCATTTCTCTGTCATACGCTGCAATTGCAGCCTTCTTTTGGCGCACTTCTGCACTTTTCTTTGAAAAATAGCTCGCAGTAGAGCCAATTGCATACCCAAACGATTTATCTGTTTGCAAGTATGCTTCGCGATAACCCCATTTCTTTTTGTATACTAATTCTTGTGCAAATTTTATTGCTCTCTCAGAAATAGCATCATATGCCATAATAATTCCTCCCTGGAACTATTTAATTTAAATCATCATTTTTAATGAACTACTCAATTATTGATCGAGTTAACTTTATTCTCCAATTAATACAATAACATATTAAGACTTGATATGTCAACAAAGTGCTATTTACTTAATACTAAATAAATTGTGGTTACTCTAGAGTCTCAAGAAAATTTCTTGTTTCAACAAATTTTTTAAATAAAATATATGGCACTCTGTTATCAATTTTTTCTTTTATATATTTTTCATCACTAAAGTCCACCTTACCTTTTTCCTTTGCAATTTCCACAAATATTTTGTGACAAAGTTTTTCATATTCATTAATTTTTGTTTCTTTAATTTCATCAAAATTACCATTTGCAATAAAATCCCAAAGCTGTTTTTGTGGGAGATTAAATTTTTTTGCTTTTTTTGCTAATAATTCTGGGTGTTCAAGGTCTAGCTCAGTATCTCCAGTTTCATTTAATATTTCCATGCAAGCATTTAGGTATAAATCTTTATTTATTTCTTCAAAATCAGTTTGTACTGGGGCTTCTTTATTACTCATACATTTATTTAACTAATTCTTCTAAAATTTGCTTTACCAGCATTCCGTCGGCTTTTCCTTTAAGCTCTTTCATAATTCCACCCATGAATTGGCCAAGTTTTGTTTTGTCTATTTCTCCCGCTTCAGCGACTTTTGCTTTAACAACTTTTTCAATTTCTTCCTTGCTCATCATTTGTGGTAAAAATGTCTCAAGAATTTTCATTTCAGCTTCTTCATTTTTTACCAAATCCATTCTGTTGCCTTTGGTGAATTGTTCAATAGAATCTTTTCTTTGCTTAACAAGTCTTCGGATAATTGTTACGGCGTCCTCATCTGATATTTCAGGAGTAGTAATTTTCTTAGCCAACATTTCATTTGTAAAAGTAGCCGAAATATTACGAAGTACGGTAAGGACTAATGTATCCTTTTTTATCATTGCTTCTTTAATACCATCCTTGATTTGTTTGTGTAATGACATAAATTTACAAATTAACGAATTATACTAATAATACGAATTGTTACGAATAATCAAATACATTGACTATATTATCATATTTTTAATTTATTGGTATAATGTATTTATGGAATCAATAATTTTATTTATCTTATTGGCTGTCGTAATATTGTTACTTCTTTGGATAGTATTTTCTAAGAAAGGGAACAATGAAAATAGTTTGATAATAAACCAGATAAATGATTTGCGTAGAACAGTAGATGATAAAATGAGTGAAAGCACTAAGCAAATGACCGAATCGGTAAGAAATCAGTTTACTGAGTCAGCCAAGCTTATTAAAGATGTCACACAGGGACTTACAAAACTTGATGAAACAAATAGACAGGTTGTCTCTTTTGCAGATCAACTTCAATCACTTCAAGATATTTTAAAAAACCCTAAACACAGAGGAATACTCGGTGAATATTATTTGGAAACTTTATTGCAAAATGTTTTAGCGCCTACACAATATAAAATGCAGTATGCTTTTGCAAATGGTGAGATTGTTGACGCAGTAGTATTTGTAAAAGATAAGATTATTCCAGTTGATTCAAAATTTTCTTTGGAAAATTATAATAAATTGAGCTCTGAGCAAAATCCACAAGAAAAAGAAAAGTTAGAAAAAGCTTTTGTAAATGATTTAAAATTGAGGATTCAAGAGACATCAAAATACATTCGACCAAAAGAGGGGACAATGGATTTTGCATTTATGTTTATTCCACACGAAGCTATTTATTATGATTTGCTTGTAAATAAAATTGGAGCTATGGCTGAAGAAACAGACAACCTTATTCAGCGTGCGGCAAATAAATATAAGGTCATAATCGTATCTCCGACATCTTTTTTAGCTTATTTGCAAACAGTTTTGCAGGGTTTGAAAGCTATGCAGATAGAGGAATCAGTCAAAGGTGTTATAAAAAATGTTGAAGGACTTCAAAAACATTTTAAAAGTTTTGAGGAATATCAAGAAAAGCTTGGTAATTCACTGGCCACAACGGTCAATCATTATAACGCTTCAAATAAAGAATTTAAGAAAATTGATAAAGATATTGTAAGAATTACAGGAAAAGAATCAGATATCGGACTCCTGGAAGTTGCAAAGCCAGAAAGGGAAGACGAGTAGAAAATATTAAATAATTAAGGTAGTATAAAAATATGAAAAATAAAACAACTGAATACAACCACACAAAAATAGAAAAAAAGTGGCAGAAATTTTGGGAGAAAAACAAATCTTTTGTTGCAAAAGAAGATTCTAAAAAGAAGAAGTTTTATGGACTTATAGAATTTCCATATCCATCAGGCGATGGTCTTCATATTGGACATGTTAGGAGTAATACCGCCATGGATATTATTTGTAGAAAAAGAAGAATGGAAGGTTATAATGTTTTGTATCCAATCGGCTGGGATGCTTTTGGATTACCAACTGAAAATTCAGCAATTAAGACAGGTGTTCATCCTACAGTTTTAACGAAAAAAAATACTAATGTTTTTAGGAAACAACTTAAATCAATTGGATTTTCTTTTGATTGGACACGAGAGGTAAATACTTCTGATCCTAAATATTATAAATGGACACAGTGGATATTCTTACAATTTTTCAAAAAAGGATTAGCTTATAAGAAAAGAATGCTTATTAATTGGTGTCCAAAATGTAAAATTGGTTTGGCTAATGAAGAAGTGGTTGATGGAAAATGTGAAAGATGTGGAGCACCAGTTGAAAAGCGAGAAAAAGAACAATGGATGCTTGCTATTACAAAATATGCTGACAGACTAGAAAAAGATTTAGAAGGAGTAAATTATTTAGAGAAAATTAAAACCCAACAAAAAAATTGGATAGGTAAAAGTCAGGGATCTGAACTGTGGTTTAATATTGCAAATTCAGAAGAAAAAATTATTGTATTTACTACAAGGCCAGACACTTTTTATGGTGTGACTTATGTTGTTTTAGCCCCAGAACATCAATTGATAAATCAATTAAAATCACAAATTACAAATTTTACTGAAGTAGAAAAATATATAAAGGACGCAAAAAATAAATCTGAAATAGAAAGGACTTCTGAAACAAAAGAAAAAACAGGAGTTGAGCTAAAAGGAGTTATTGTAAAACATCCGATAACAAAAGAAATTATTCCTGTTTATGTTTCCGACTATGTTTTGGGACATTATGGTACTGGGGCTGTTATGGCCGTTCCTGCACACGATGATAGAGATTATGCTTTTGCTAAAAAATACAATTTACCAATCATTGAAGTAATATCCGGTGGTGATATTTCAAAACAAGCATATATTGAAGATGGAATAATGATAAATTCTGGGAAATTTGATGGAAGAAAAAACACAGAAATAGTGAAAGAAATTACTGAATACGCTGGCGGAAAAATGGTTACCACATATAAGTTGAGAGATTGGATATTTTCAAGGCAACATTATTGGGGCGAACCAATTCCAGTAGTAAATTGTGAAAAATGTGGGCTAGTAGCATTATCACTAAAAGATTTACCCCTAAAATTACCTATGGTAAAAAAATACCAACCGACTGACAATGGCGAATCTCCACTTGCACTTATTACAAAGTGGGTAAATACAAAATGTCCAAATTGTGGTGGTAAAGCGAAAAGGGAAACAGATACGATGCCAAATTGGGCAGGTTCATCTTGGTATTATCTTAGATATACAGATTCTAAAAACAATAAAGAATTTGCAGATATGGATAAATTAAAATACTGGACTCCGGTAGATTGGTACAATGGCGGGATGGAACATGTTACATTGCACCTTTTGTATTCTCGTTTTTGGCACAAGTTTTTGTTTGATGAAAAATTAGTTCCAACTGATGAACCATATTTAAAACGAACAGCCCATGGTTTTATTTTGGGTGAGGATGGAGAAAAAATGTCTAAGTCTAGGGGGAATGTTATCAATCCTGATGAAGTTGTTAAAAACCTCGGTGCAGATTCTTTAAGAATTTACGAAATGTTTATGGGTCCATTTGACCAAGCAATAACTTGGAGCACAGACAATATTATCGGGTCACGAAGGTTTATCGAAAGGGTTTGGAAGTTACAAGAAAAAGTTGTATCAAACTATTCTGATAGTGAAAATGTAATTTTACTTTTAAATCAAACAATTAAAAAGGTCACCGATGATATTGAAAATATGAATTTCAATACTGCGATTTCCGGAATGATGATTTTAACTAATTCATTAGAAAGCCAAGAAAAAATTAGCAAAAAAACATATTTAGATTTCATAAAAATTCTTTCACCTTTTGCTCCACATATGTGCGAGGAAATTTGGCAGATTTTTGGTAACAAAAAAACTATTGTTTTGGAATCATGGCCAAAATTTGACGAAACAAAACTTATTTCTTCAAAAGCTAAAATTGTTGTTCAGGTAAATGGTAAAGTTCGAACCACAATTGAGGTTCAAGTGGATTCAACACAAGATATTGTTGAGAAAGAAGCCTTAAAAAATGAAGCTGTTGTCAAGTGGATAGACAATAAAAAAATTGTGAAGAGAATCTTCATTAAAAACAAAATAATCAACTTTGTCGTTGCTTAGTCAATAGGTAGTTGACTCAATTATTAATCTATGATAATGTGCATATATAAATATTAGTGCACGGTTTTTAATTTTATTAATATACTTGTCCCGTTAAAAATTCAGTACGTTTGAAAAACACAAGTAAATCAAATTAAATTGAAATAATCATAAAGTCGCAAACATTTTTATTAATTAAAATTTTGTACTGGGATGAAAATAACATTAGGTTTTAAACCAAAGCAATCAGTGAAGAAACTTCTTCTCGCATTGCCAGAAAGATCAAGAGATATAATTGTTAAGAGATATGGATTGGGTAAAAACCCAGATCTTATGACCCTTGATGCTATTGGAAAATCTTATGGTATTACTCGTGAAAGAGTTCGACAAATTGAAAACCATGCCATCGCTGCTATTAGAAAATCAAAAAACTATTCTGATGAAAAACCTGTTTTTGATGAAATTGAAAAAATAATTAATGGTCTCGGTGGAATTGTTGTTGAACAAGATTTACTTGATCATGTTTCAAAAGATTCTTCAGTTCAAAGTTGTATAAATTTCCTACTTGTTGTTGGTCACCCATTTAATAAAATAAAGGAAGATGATGATTTTAAACACAGATGGTTTATTGATAACAATCTTGCTGAAAAGATACAAGGTTCATTAAAGAAACTTTATGAAAATTTGAAAGATGATGAGCTTATTTCTGAACAGGAAATGGTAAAAACATTTTTGGGATATATTGAAGATGTTTCTGAACAATACAGAACAGAAGAGATTGCAAAAAGATGGCTAAACCTTTCAAAGAAAATATCAAAAAATCCACTTGGAGAATGGGGTAAGACTGCATCTGCAAATATTAGTATTAAGGGTGTAAGGGATTATGCATATTTGGTAATTAGAAAACATGGTTCACCAATTCACTTTAAAGAAGTTGCAAAAGCAATAACTACTGTATTTAACAAAAAGGCACATATTGCTACTACACACAATGAGCTTATTAAAGACCCAAGATTTGTCCTTGTAGGACGTGGTTTATATGCACTTTCAGAATGGGGTTATATAAGTGGTGTCGTAAAGGATGTCATAAAAAAAGTTCTTGAAAAAAATGGACCAATGACCAAGAAGGAAATTGTGGATAAGGTCATGAAGGAAAGATATGTTAAGGAGAATACAATAGTTATAAACCTTCAAAATAAGAAGTATTTTACTAAGAACAAAGATGGTAAGTATGAAGTGGTAAAATAATATCAATTCAATAAACAAAAGGGCAGTCTTGAAAAGCAAGGCTGCCCTTTTGTTTTAATTTATAATTTTGTTATAATATTTAACATAATAAATCATGACCAGTTTCTTTTCAAACATATCAAATCCAAGTTTGTTTTCGATGATCGGTAAATACTTACTGATTTTGCTTCCAATAGCTTTACCAATCATATTATTAATTATATTTTGGATTGTGAGATTTAGATGGCTCACAATGAATTATATTTACAAATTGAAACCTTTTATACTAGAGATCAAATTACCAAAAGAGATTTTAAAGTCTCCTGCCGCGATGGAAATATTTTTTTCTTATTTTGCGCAGAGAGGGGCTGAGAATTTTAATGAGGCCTTTTTAGATGGGAGAACTCGTCCTTGTTTCTCTTGTGAAATTGTCTCTACTGGTGGGGTAGTCAGATTTTTTATTTGGTGCAGTGATTCCAAGTGGAAAAATTTAATTGAAACACAGCTTTATGCTCAATATCCAAATCTAGAAATTTTTGAAACTGAAGATTACACAAAAGATTTTTATTTTGATCCAGAAAAGTATCCTATGTTTGCGACCCAATATGCACTTTTAAAACCAGATCCGTTCCCAATTAAAACCTACATAGATTATGGTTTGGGTTTGGGAGAAGACCAAAAGGAAGAATATAAAATAGATCCCCTTACTTCAGTTATTGAATACATGGGTTCTCTTAAGAAGGGTGAAAATGCATGGATTCAAATTCTTATACAAAAACACGAAAAGCCAACTATTTTTCATGGGCGATCTTCTGTTGACAAAATTTTGAAGGATGAAATAAAAGTAGAAATAGAAAAAATAAGAAAAGAAGCAATCCCTGAGTCTGACAAAAAAGATGATAAAGCATTTAAATTTCCAAACCCAACGAAAGGACAAATAGCAGTTATTTCTGCACTAGAAAGAAGTGCCACAAAAACACCGTTTGAGTGCATGATACGAAGTGTTTATATAACAGAAAAAGATGCATTTTTCCCACCAAACATCGGTGGTTTGGTCGCTGGAGTAAAACAATATGCATCAGCTGATTTAAACGGTTTTAGACCTGATACCGTAACTGAAGGTGACCCAATACCAAGAGACATCGCAAGAATATTTCCATTATATGGAAAGATGTTAGAGAGGGATATTTTGGACAGAAAAAGAGATTTACTACACGCCTACAAATTAAGATCCTATTTTCAACATCCATATAAACATTATGGAGGAAGTAGACCTTTTATCTTAACAACAGAGGAACTTGCAACGATATTTCACTTTCCAAGCGGTATGGTTTCTCAAACTCCTACATTGCAAAGAGTTCCTTCCAAAAAGTCAGAGGCTCCTTCAAATTTGCCAATATAATTTTCTTTAAACATGCCGCCTGAAGAACAAAAAATAGAAACCTATCATCAAAATTTTCTAATAGATAATAAAAAAATAATAGTCGCAAGTGCCACTGTTATTTTATTGTTTTTACTTTTTTATCAATTATTTTGGAGTGCTCCTTCGAAATTTCCGACTGGGCAAATTTATGATTTAAAAACCGGACAAAATTTATCCGTAGTTTCTGGCAATTTTATAAAATCAAACATAATCAAATCAAATTTTTGGTTTAAATCTTTCGTTTATGTTTTTTCATTAGGTAAAGCGACAATGATTGAGGGTGATTATGCTTTGTATAAAAAACAAAGTGTAATTTCTTTAGCATGGAGAGTTACTCATGGATTGCTAGACATTGTACCGATAAGAATTACTATTCCAGAAGGTACAAATTCATTTGAAATTTCCTACATGCTGTCCAACAATTTTCCTTCATTTGATAAAAATATTTTTTTGAATCTTGTCCAGTCAGAAAAACTTGAAGGGTATCTTTTTCCAGATACGTATTTATTTATGCCAAATATGACAGAAAAAGAAATGATTAAAATGATGACTGATAATTTTAAAAGAAAAATTGTAGAATTTGAACCGTTAATCAAGAAATTCGGTAAGTCTGAAAGTGATGTTATAAAAATGGCCTCAATAATTGAAGAAGAGGGGCGAACAACAGAAACCAGAGAAATTATTGCTGGGATTTTGTGGAAAAGATTATCAGTAAAGATGCCTTTACAAGTTGACTCTTCATTCAAATATATCAATGGAAAAACTACCGAAACCCTTACAACGGATGACCTCAAAATTGACTCACCTTACAACTCCTACACAAACAGGGGATTACCACCGACCGCTATATCAAACCCTGGTCTTGAGGCCATTAAAGCCACATTAAACCCAATAAAAACGTCATATTTCTATTTCTTATCAGATAAAGATGGCAATATGCACTATGCTGTGACTTTTGATGAGCATATTGCTAATAAGTCGAAATATATCAAATAGATTATAACTAAAATGGCAAAGTAAATGTCATTCTTGAGTCTTCTTTTTTGTTCCAATCTGTGGTGTCAATTTTTATTTCTTTAATTTCTTTTCCATCTAAATATTTTAGAGATTTATTTTTTAAGGCATACTCATAGACATCTTTTGTGATTCTCACATCTTCAATGCAATAATCAATAACTTTTTGCTTTTCGCCATTTCTCCACCAAACAATTGCTTCAAGCCCGTGGCCACTTTTGTTTCTTCCAAGAGTTGCTTCTGCAATAGTATCAAGTTTGATTCTTCTTCCTAAAGATTTTTTAATATCTTTCATTAAATCCAAACTTTTAATTTTTGTTAAGTCGCCAGAATAATATTTATTTAATATAGGTATATCAAAATGGTCACTATTGAAGCCGATTATCATATCTGCTTTTTCAAAAATGGGCCAAAGTTCATTTAAAGTCTCTTTTGTAAAACTCTTATATTTATCAGTCTCATAGTCATAAATACAAACAACAGATAAATCTAATGCTGCTGGGTCAGTAGAAGCTACATCTTGGAAAATATTACTGGTTTCAATATCAAAAACGATTTTTTTCATTTACCCGAGAAAATTTTTGCCAATAAAAATTGTTTGTTTTGACATAACAGACAACTGTATTAAAACACATACATTTAAAATCATGATTATTTTGATTAATTAATTTTTAACAAACATTGGCAAAAACTTTAGCGGGTTAACAAATTATGTTAGTATTCTATCAAATTATGAAGGTAAGACAAACCCCGTAAAGAATTTTATCGCAGTTACCTTTATCATTTAATATAAATTATATCTAATATAAATCAAACCTTATGTTAAATTTTAAACAAAGTGAAAATTCACACGGGGCAAGCAACATATTATCATTATATAAAAATAGAGGAGAAACACCGCTTGAATGTATGGATAGATTTAGAATTGAGAATCCTGAATATAAAAATGACAAAATGACTTATGCGGGTCGACTTGATCCACTTGCCGAAGGGTTACTTTTATTTTTGGTTGGTGAAGAATGTAAAAATAAAGAAAAATATTTGGGTTTAGAGAAGGAATATGAAGTCGATGTGCTTTTTGGATTTGCTACTGATACTTATGATATTTTGGGGCTCGTGACTGAATATAAAAAATCAGATAAGAAAAAAATCAAAATTCAAGAAATATTAGAATCGTTTATTGGAAAATTTACTCAAAAATATCCAGCTTATTCATCAAAAACGATAATGGGGGAAACAATGTTTTCTTTATCTAAAAGTGGAAAATTAAATGATGAAGAAATCCCCAAGAAAGATGTAGAAATAAAAAGTATTGAATTACTGGGTCAAAAAACAATACCTAAAGATGATTTAGAAAAATATATTAAAGATTCAATTAATCTTGTAAAGGGTGATTTCCGCCAAGAAGAAATTCAAAAAGAATGGGATAATGCGATGGCCAAGTCCCGTCTTGATAAATATAATATTATTTCAATTAAAGTTAATTGCACCAGTGGAACCTATATGAGAACTTTAGCAAACTCTATTGGAGAAAAAGTTGGTATTCCAGCCTTAGCGTTGAATATTAAAAGAACAAAGATTGGAAAATTTACCATTTAAACCATAAATATTTACTTGATTTATAACAATCTTTGTTATATACCTGTTGTTAGGTAGAGTAAATATTTACTTGATTTATAACAATCTTTGTTATATACCTGTTGTTAGGTAGAGTTCCTTGACTCGTCAAATTTTTCTGGCAATATTCGCCATAAACTATTATTAATATATTCCCAATTACACAATGAATAGGAGGTTGTTATGGAATTGAAATATGAAGAAATAGAGGCAATAGAAACTGGTGGAATGGATGGCAAAAAGTTGCTGTCTGCGATTGAAGACATACATTTGTCATGCACCGAATACGCAGAAGAAGCGCTTCTATCAAGTTGTTTTACTTGGTCTAAAGAAATTTCTCTAACCAGATTGGCAAAAGTTAGAGTATCAACTGGCGGAGCAAATTTTCTTGATGGAGCCATGCTTCATGATTTATATTTATTCGCAGTGGCATCTGGATTAAGATGTTGTATGGGTGATGTTGGTCCACATATGTTATTAAAATATCCAGCTAGTGCTATTGTAAAGGTTAAGATGGGAATGAAGCCCTTATTAGTAAATGGCAAGAATCAAATATTTGCTATCGGTACTGGCGAAAATAATAGTATGGAATTGTGTACAGTCAGTGGTGATTTTAAAAACTATTGGCCGGGAAGTACTGAATTTCTTTTTGAAATTGTTCAGAGGAGGGAAAATGAATAAAGAAGAAAAATCATTTTTTAAGTTTATTCAATCATGGAGGAAAGTTGTAGCAGGGGCTGCAATATTGATATCGGTTATGCTGATAGAGTACTACAAAATTAGTTATTGGACGATAATTTTGTATGCTATTGCGGCACTTGGAGTCTTAGCTTTTATTTCTTTGTTGGGACTCTGTATTTTTAAGTGGCTAGATTCAGACAAAGAATCTTTGCCACAAAAATCAGTAGATGGAGCAAAATTGGAAAGTATAGAAAAATAGTTTGAACTTAAATGGCCGGTTGCTTGCGCAACCGGCCAATTTTTTTATCCTTTTCTTTCATTCTTATCTCTCATGGATTTTGTCAAAAGTTTTTTTCTTAGTCTTACATTTTTGGGTGTAATTTCTAAATATTCGTCATTTTGCATAGTTTCTAAACCTTTTTCTATATCAAGTTTCATTATAGGGACAAGATAAAGTGCCTCATCATTTCCAGAAGTTCTCATATTTGTAAGTGCCTTATTTTTTGTTGGGTTTACTTCCAAGTCTTCACCATTAAGTACATGTCCAATAACCATTCCTTCATATATTTCAACAGCGGGGCCAATATAAAGCACACCTCTTTCTTGTAAGTTCCAAAGTGAAAATGCCATTGTTTTTCCCGTCATCATAGAAGTCATTGAGCCGAATTCTTGTTTTTGTATTTCGCCAGCATAAGGTCTAAAATCCAAAAATCTTGAACAAAGAATTCCTAAACCTTTTGTATCAACAATAAATGCACCTCGGTATCCAAGAAGTCCTCTTGTAGGAATTTCAAAAATCATTCGGACTTGGTTGTCACGGATTTTCATATCTTTCATTATTCCTTTTCTTTTGCCGAGTTTTTCAATAACAGTTCCTTGAAATTCTTCTGGCACATCAACGGTGACTTCTTCATAAGGCTCGGACATCACGCCATTTATTTCTTTCAAAATTGCGTGTGGTTGAGAAACTTGAAGTTCAAAACCTTCCCGTCTCATATTTTCTATAAGAATTGCAATGTGAAGTTCACCTCTGCCATAAACTGTTATTGGTTCACTGTTAAAATCTATTTTAAGACCAACGTTTACTTCAAGCTCTTTTTCAAGTCTTTCTCTTATTTGTCTTCCTGTAACAAATTTACCTTCGCGACCTGCAAAAGGAGAATCATTAACAAGAAAATTCATAGAAATGGTTGGCTCATCAATGTTGATGGCTGGAAGTGGATTTTGCTCTGGATTTTCGCAAATTGTTTCTCCAATAAATGCGTCAGAAATTCCGGCAATCATGGCAATATCTCCGGCAGTAGCTTCCTCAACTCCATCTTTCATTATTCCTTTGAAAGTATAAAGTTTAGTAATTCTTGCACTTCTTGTTTCTCCGTTTGGCATTTTCAAAAAAATAGTTTGTCCATCTTTTACTTTTCCATTATATATTCTGACAATGGCAAGTCTTCCAAGGAAATTATCATAAGCCAAATTAAAAATTTGTGCCTCGAGTGGTTTTGTTGCATCATTTTTTGCTGGTGGAACTTTTTCAAGAATCAAATCTAGTAGGGGAGTCAAATCTTTTTGTTCATCTTTTGGATCAAGCATAGCCACACCTTTTCTTCCAACTGCATAAATAACAGGGAAGTTTAATTGTTCATCATTTGCACCAAGCTCCATAAACAATTCCAAGACTTCCTCGTGAGCTTCTTCTGGTCTTGCAGCTGGTTTATCTATTTTATTTATAACAACGATTGGTTTTAGCCCAAGCTCTAGAGATTTTTTTAAAACGAATCTAGTTTGTGGCATAGGACCTTCTTGTGCATCTACGACAAGTAAAACTGTATCAATAGAACGCAAAACTCGCTCAACTTCAGAGCCGAAGTCTGCGTGACCAGGAGTATCAACAATATTTATTTTTGTACCTTTATAAAAGATGGAAGTATTTTTTGCATAAATAGTAATACCTCTCTCTTGCTCGAGTTTGTTGCTGTCCATACTGACGCCTTCTTCAACCATTCCTGTTTGTCTTAGAATTGAGTCCGTAAGACAGGTTTTTCCATGGTCAACGTGGGCGATAATTGCTATGTTTCTGATTTCCATTTGCGTCTATTAAACTAAAAGGCGCCGAAGCGCGTTTTTGTATGACTATTTATATCAAACTTTTTACAAAAAGTCAAAGAAAGTAGGCAAAACAAACGTTTATTTCTTTAATTCATCAAACCTTCAAGCACTCCAGCCGGTGTTACTTTCAAATATAATGTTGCACCCTGAGATGGTTGAGCAGTCATAGGTTCTCCGGGTTTTCTTTCTGCGAAGTTTACATATAATTCTTTTGCGCTCGTATTGATTTCAGTTGTTTGTGGAGCAATTCTGTCTCCAATAAAGAAAGCGTTTGTCGTTTTGTAACCGTTAGCTGTTTTTAAAGCAACTACTGCATAATAGAAAATTCCACTACCACCAGTTTCTTGAGTGACAAGAAAAGCTACGTCTTGTAGTCCATCACCGTTCAAATCTCCGTAAGATTCATTTCCGAAATATCTAGTAATAATTTTTGATGCTGATCCCGGAGCGACTTCAGTTTCCGAGGCACCGTTTTTTAACGTTACATTTTCTCCATTTATAATAAATGTACTATTTTTACCGTCAAAAATATTTTGAGCCACTGTATCGTTTTTAGGTTTTGAATTATCGACTCTAGTCTTTTTTATATCAGAATAAATAAGTAAACCCACCAAAACAATAAACAAAATTAATATTATTTTCTTTTTCATTCGTTTATTGTAGCACAATAATTTAGAATATTCCGCCTTTCAAAATATAGAGTTATTTTATATAATATAAGTGTGAAAAGAAATTTTAAAAAAGTATTACTATTTATATCAGTTATCCTGCTGTCTTTTTTTTCATTTAAAACTTTTGCGCAAACGGCATCTTCCACTACACAAATAAATGCCGAAGTGTTAACCAATATTTGGTATTCAACAACTACAATAAATGAAAATGATAATATAAATATTTATGCGGGTTTTCAGAACCATTCTACAAAAAATCTTTCACTTACAGCAGGATTTTTTATTGATGATGTTCAGATTGGAAAAGCGGATTATGTTGCTAGCCCAAAAAGTTTGATTAAATTGTCCTCAGCATACACCGCTGAAAAAGGGGGACACACGGCGCAAGCTAAAATACTTGATATAGCCGAAGTTGGGGGAAGTAATATTGATAAATTGTCTGTAGATAATTTACTTGCAAAAGAAAGCGAAAAAAACAGTTTTAATGTCATTCACCAGATTACACAACAGGAAGTGATAAATACTGCAAAAGATATTGCGAATACTGTTGCCGACACCGTTTCAAAGACGACAGATAGCGTTGTAAAAACAATCGATACTCAAGCAGAAAAACTCGCAACTTATGTAGAAAGTTTAAAAACCCCAGCTGAAGTTTCTTCTTCAGATACAAAAACTTCCGAACAGATTGCAAAGGAAAAAACTACTGGAAAAGTTCTTGGTATAAGCACAGAAAATACACACAGTGCTTCATCAACCGTAAAAAATACACAAAGCTTTTCAATTACAAATATATTACTTGATGCTCTTGCTTTTATAATTAGACACTGGGTTTGGACACTTATTGTAGTAATTGTGATTGTACTTATTATATCTTTTAGATAATTTTAGACAAAAAAAACCGCGCGATTGCTCGCGCGGATGTCTTAATCGGCTTTTACGTATGTTATTAGGGCCGCGATACCAGCCCAAATACTGCTTATTACTAGCCATAATTTCTGGCTATGTAAAAATATATATGCTCCGCAGTGACGACTGGTTATGTAGTTCCACCACTGCCAATCCGTTATTTCTTTTAACCACGGATTAATAATTAAGTCTACTAATACCACCCCGTACATGATTATTAGTACTACAACAAAGGTTGTTACTGCGACAATTCCCTTTTTCATATTTCCTCCCGGAGCCCTTTTGGGCTGGTCAATTTGAAGATCAAGCTTAATTAGATTTTATAACAATTAATCATTCTTGTCAAATATTTAAATTGCTCTATTTATCAGAATTGTATAATGGTGTATAATATTCACGATGAACAATATATTTAATAAAAACAAAAACAAAAATAAATTTCTTTGGCCAACAGTCTCAGTGGTCGTTATTGCATTGCTCATATCTGTATTTTTTATGCCGTTTTCTCAGAAGTTTTTGAAATATATTTCTTCTAAAATATCTCAGTTTGCAACCGTTATTTCTTCATCTCTTGTAATGGGCACAAACGATTTTAGAGCAGTAAATAATGAAAGTGCCCTAAAAGAAAGTTCACTTCTCAATCTTGCAGCACAAATGAAGGCTGAAGATATGGCAAAAAAAGAATATTTCTCTCACGTTGCACCAAATGGTGACCTGCCTTGGGTTTGGTTTAGTAAAGTCGGATATGATTACAGTTATGCCGGAGAAAATTTGGCTATTGATTTTACTGAGTCTTCTGATGTTACAGATGCGTGGATTAATTCTGCAAAACACAAGGCAAACTTGCTAAACACCAACTTCACCGAGATAGGTATTGGTATTGCCACGGGGACTTACGAAGGCCATTCTACTACTTTTGTAGTGCAATTTTTTGGAAAGCCGTATATAAGCACCAACGTCGCAACGGTTGGCTCTGTTATTAAAACAGAAAAACTGTCATCATCAACAAAATCCGATGTTGCTGTAGTAACAAGATCAGATTTACCAAACGGGGAAGTCCTCGGCGCTGCCACAGAAAATAGCAACCAAAATGGAGCCTTACTTATTTCCGGCGTACTAGTATTAATTATTGTTGTTGTAAGTTTAAAACTTTTTGCAAACAAAAGAGAGAAACAAAGAACTATTTAAAAACCCGCTTTAATTAGCGGGTTTTTTAATAATCAAATTTTTCAAAATGAATCTGTTCCCTGGAAACCCCAGCCATTTTTATATTTCTCACTAAACTTTTAGTCATTGCTTTTGGCCCACAAATATAAAAATCTCTTTCTTTGAAATCTGGACATATTTCAACTATTTTTTCTATACCAATTCTATTACTTGTTCCCAAACTTGTATTAAAATAATGGCTTTCTATTTGGCTTTTCGATATTTCATGCCAAAAGTTTATGTCTGCTTCAGATTTATTTGAATATAGCAAAACAGCATTTTGGGTGTTACGGATTGATTTTATCATTGATAAGATTGGAGTGATGCCAATGCCACCAGCAATAAAAATATATTTATTATTCACCGAATTTTTCAGTGTAAAAACTCCAAATGGACCATCTATCCAAACCCTTGTACCAATCTTAAGTTTTTCAATTTTAGAAGTAAAATCACCAGATGCTTTTATTGTAAATCTTAGACATTTTCCATTATAAGCATCTGAGAAAGAAAATGGGTGATGAAACATCATCTTTTTTTGTAAAAAAATTAAATTTGCGTATTGACCGCTTTGAAATCTGTATTGACCCATGTTTTTACCAATAATATAGATTGAGTAAACGCCTTCATTTTCTTGCACGATCTTTTCTATTCTAAATGAATGTTTAATATACAAAAATATTGGTCTTAAAAATCTGTAGAAAATTATAATTCCGATTGTGGTTAGATTTATTAAAAACCAATAATACATTGCTCCACCAGATGACATATCACCAGTATTAATTTGATGCCCGAATGCGATTGCAACTGCAATATACAATGGTAAATGTAGAAAATACCACACCTCATAGCTTATTTTCGCTCTATATTTTTTGGTTGAGATAATTGCTACAAAAATTATAATCAATAATGCAAAAGTTGCTCCGACAATACCATTCCACTTGGTAATAAAACTAATAAACTGATTTAAAAAGCTAATATTTTTTGATTGTGCATAACCAATTGTAAGAAGCAGCGGATGACTGATTAAAAAAACTCCCAAGAAAAAGCCGATTTTTTTGTGAACGCTAATCAATTTATCAAAACCATATTGTTTTTCTATAAATGTAAATCTACTAATCAACAATAATTGTATTAGTATTAGAAATTCACTTAGAAGGCCCGCAAGTCTGCCAAGCGCGATTAGCAAAGACACATTTGTGGTCCCAGTTATCAAATAACTAGAATTAGTAAACCAAAAATACAGTATCAAATAAAAGTTAATTATAAATATTGTATTCCAAATTACTTTTTTCATTCTTTTATTTTAAGTTACCAACAAAAGTATTTGCTAATCTTGCGACATCGTGTGCGCCAACGCGTCCGTACATTTTTGTTGCATCAACACCGCATCCTTGCAAAATTTTATTTACACCTGCTGGGTGTGAATAAATATAGCTTGTGATATCATAAATTTTCCCATCGATTATAGTCCAACAACTTGTTTCATTATTATGTTGAGACACCTCAGCTAAAGTATAAGATGGAGTAGTTGATATTGTATTATTTTTTGGCACAATATTTGCGTTAGTATTTGTTCCTACTGATGCGCTTTTCACCGGCAAGCTTGTTGTAGCCTGACTTTTGATAGTCATTTTCGAAGTATATTGTGAAGAATTACTATTTATTACAAAAAATAAAATTATCGCCCCAACAAGAGCAATGTTGATAGTCCACATGATAATTTCTCTTTTTCTCATATAAAATTATTATAACACAACAACTTTATACGTTTTAAGCTATGTTTTGGGTGCTACTAAAATTAATTTGGTTCAATATGGACTAAAATTTTTCCCAATTCAGGAATCTCTTTTTTTAAGGCGTCATTAACTTCATGAGCCAATCTGTGACCTTCTTTTACTGTTGTATTTGCATCTATTGTCACGTGAAGGTCAACATGATATCTCAAACCAGCTTTTCTTATAAAACATTTTTCAGTGTTAATAATACCTTTTACTGTTAATGACACCTCATCAATCTTTGTTACTAAATCTTCATATACATCTTCGTCCATTAATTCACTGATCGCTGGTCGGAAAATTTTATAACTATTATAAATAATAAAACAGGCTGCAAAAATTGCAGCAATATTGTCTGCAATAGCAAAACCGTTACCAAAAATTATTGCAATTGAAATACCAATAAATGCTGCAACAGATGTAATCGCGTCACTTCTATGATGCCAAGCTTCAGCTTTCAATGAAGAACTTTTCGTTATTTTACTTTTTCTTATAATTATTTGAAATATTATTTCTTTCCAAATAATTATTGGTGCGAGTATTAATAAAGTCCACGTATGTGGTACTTTGTGTAATATAGATATGCCTATTATATTGTTACGAATAATTAGTATTGCTGAAGCAAATAAAATAAAGGAAACGATAAGTGCGACTAATGACTCCGCTCTCCCATGTCCATATGGGTGATTTTCGTCAGCTGGTTTTCTTGAAAATTTTAGGCCAAAAAGTACGAGAAATGAAGAAAAAACATCTGTTGTTGATTCTGTGGCATCTGCAATTAATGCATAAGAATTACCAAAATATCCAGCTGTGCCCTTTATTATTGATATAAAAATATTACCAATGACACTAAAAATTGCTGTTTTTTCAGCGATTTTTTCATTTTCTGAAGTTTGCACTGATATATTATCCATTTAAATTATTTGAATGCAAAAGACAAAAGTACAATAGTTAAAGCGTTAAGAATTACCAAGACCAACACCATATGAAATTTTGTTGGAAGGGGATTCCATAAAATATAAATTGTGTAGATTATTGCAACAATCGCTGCACCAATGAAGTTTCCTTTTATCATATTTTTATATTATATCACAGCCACATTTTTTTGCTTCCAATATTCTTTTTTGTTCACTAATGAAACTTGGTCCGAAGGGTGACCTTAGATTTTGTGAGATGGCGCCCTTTTTATATATATTTTTACGTAAATTGTGTTGGTGACAAAATAACATAAATTTTGTATAATATTGACACATTAAAATTACAAAAATGAATAATATTGAAAAACATCCAGAAAATAAAGTTCCTACACTAGAAATCGAAAGAAAATTTTTAGTAAAGTCATTGCCAGAAAATATTGATCAGTACCCACACAAAGATATTAGGCAGGGCTATTTGGCAATAAGTGAAGATGGTACTGAGGTAAGGCTTCGTCAAAAGGGTAAAAAATATTTTCAGACCGTAAAAAGTGGTACTGGAAAAACAAGATCTGAAGCAGAAATCGAGATCACTGAAGACCAATTTAATAATTTATGGGATGCTACAAATGGTAAAAGAGTTGAAAAAACTAGATATGAAATATCTCACGAAAAAGGGCTTATAGAACTAGATATCTACCACGGAGATTTGGAAGGTTTATTATCAGCCGAAATCGAATTTTCCAATGAAGATGATAGTAATAAATTTATAGCTCCTGAATGGATGAGTGTCGAAGTTACTGAAAATAAAGAATATAAAAATCAAAATTTAGCTTTGCATGGAATACCTAAAATTTATGTCGACACTGAAGAAAAACTAAAAGAAAAATTAGAAATTCCAGAATATAAATTGAATGAAGGTATAGCAAAATTGGTTGATAATATTAAAGAAAAAATTCGAAATGGCAAAGATAATATAATAGTTGAAATAGCTGGAGGCTCGGCCTCTGGAAAAACAAGTGCTGTTGCAGAGATGGTTAAAAAAGTATTTGGTGAAGAGGCAATAATTATTTCTGTTGATGATTATTATCATGGAAAGTCATATATGGATTCAGAAGCAAAAAATGGAAATGTGTTGAATTGGGACCAGCCTGAAGCCTTGGATTTGGAATTATTTAAACAACATCTTAATATGCTTAAGGTTGGTGAATCAATTGAAAAACCAGTCTATGATATGAAAGCTGGTGAATCTACAACACACACAACTATGAATCCAAAAAAGATTATAATTGTTGAAGGTCTGTTTTCTCTTGATGAAAAATTGAAGAATGAAGGAGATATCAAAGTGTTTGTCGATATTGGGACCCATGGAAGGGTCGTCAGAAGATTATTAAGAGATGTTAAAAGAACAGGACAAAAACCAGCTGATATTTTGAAATACTTTTCAGAAGTTGTAGAACCAATGCATGAAAAATATATTGAGAGTACAAAGAAAAACGCTGATATGATTATCAGTAATGAATATAATCCAAAAATTGAAGCCGAAAAATCTGGTCTTCATGAAATACAATTAAAATTTAGTGGCACCTTAAATCAAGACACATTAAGAAATTTTGGTGCTGAGAAGTTAAGTTCAACAACTCAGGTTGATAATTACTATAATCCCAAAGACAAAGATTTGTCAAAAACTGAAGAGATTTTGAGAATAAGAGATGAGGGTAATAGAAAAACATTAACTTATAAAGGTCCAAGGATTGAATCACAATTTAGAGAGAGACCAAAATTTGAGTTTGATATTGATGCTGATACGGAAAAAGCATTTCTTGGTATTTATGGAGATATGAAAAAAACAATAACTAAAAAAAGAACTTTATATCAAATGGATGGTGTTGTATTTTCTCTTGATGAAGTATCAAAAAATGAGGGAGGAAAAAATATTGATTTGGGAAAATTTATTGAAATCAGATCGACTGATAAAGAAGTTAATGAGGATAAAGTGAGATTATTGATTAAAAAATTGGGTTTTGATATGAAAAATAGTATCAAAGAATCTTATTTTGATATGTAAGTAATATAATTTGTTGTTTGATAATCCACTAATGAGAAACAAATGATTAAGGTAACAATAGAACCAAGGTTGCAGTTACTTATACCAAAGTTAAAACTTGGGATTGTTCAAGCTAAGGTAATTGTAAGTAGACATAACGATGAATTATGGAGAGAGATAGACTGTTGTGTTAGTACTATTTCCAAATACGACATGGAATCTTTGTATCACGTTGAAGGAATTGAGGCTTTAAGAGAAGGGTATAAGGCAATAGGAAAGGATCCATCAAGGTATCGTGGTTCAGCAGAAGCATTAGCTCGCAGGATAATTTTGGGTAAGGGTTTGTATAAAGTTAATACAATTGTTGATATAAATAATCTTGTATCTTTGGAAAGTATGAATTCTGTCGGATCATATGATTTAAGTCGCATAAGCAAAAGTATATTGTTCCGAATTGGTAATAATGGAGAATCATACAAAGGCATTGGAAAGGATATAATTAATATTGCTGAGCTACCAGTTTTTGTTGATGAAAATGGCCCTTTTGGCAGTCCTACTAGCGATTCTGAGCGAGCAATGATTCTTAAAAGTACAAGGGACTTAATGATTATAATCATTTCATTTACTGGAAAAGAGTCGCTTAATAAATATTTTGAAAGGATTTCTAGTTTACTTGTTCGTTATGCAAATGCTGATATAGGACAAATTGAAACAACAATCGTATAAGTATTAATTAGTACAATGTACATTTTTAAATGTACTAAATGAAAAATATTAATAAGTCTGTTATACTTTAATTATGGAAAAAATACCAAAATTTGGAATAGTCGGGAATGCTCCAGAAATCAAAAAAATAGAAGTTCTTGCAAAAATCCAAGATAAGTTTATCAAACAAAATTTTGCATCTAAAAAAGAAATAAATAAGCTTAAAGAGGCAGAGATTGAAAAAACTCCCGAACAGGAGTCAATTATTGATTTTATAAACAGTGAGACAAATAGGCTTATGATTGAGGCTGGTGTAGAGCCTTTTATTGTTCCAATAAAAAATATACATATTGTTAAAGATGAATATTTTAAAAATGAGATAAATAATGATGGTGGCGAAGCAGCAATGGATCATATTAAACAAGCTATTTTTATTATGGATTCAGTTGCCCATAGTAATATAAAATTTTCTAGTAAGCTTTTTCATGAAATGCTACATATGAAATCAAAGCAAGTATTGGAAGTCTCCTATGATCTAGAGAAAGAAAAAGGAAAGATTGGTCCATATAGGTCTGGAGTAAAAGTTTTTTCCACACACGCAAAAGATAGTTTGGGTCCGGAGCACGTTCATTTTACTGGTCTCAATGAAGCAATAGTTGCTAACCAAGAAATTAAATCTTACAGAACATTATTAGAATTACCAGAAAATGCGAATGATAAATCAAATTACTATTCTACAGCTAAGATGAATAAAAGAATAGAATATGCAAAAAAACATCATATATCTGAAGATGAGATTGAAGATATAAATACGGGCGACAGATCATTCTCTGTTTTTCCATACGAAACACAAAGAAAAGTTCTTGATTATGTCTGTGAAGAAATTGCGAAACAGTATCCTGAAAAATTCATCGACAATGACAGTGTTTTTAAGGTTTTCCTCAAAGCACATTTTACCGGGCACCTGTTAGAAATAGGACATCTAATAGAAAATACATTTGGTAAGGGTAGTTTAAGAGTATTAGGAATAATGGACTATAATCCCGACAGTTCTGTGGCGGCAAATATTTTAGAAAAGTTACAAAAAGACCGAAGAAATTTTGAATTAAAAAATAAATAAAATAGTTGTGATTTGCAAATTAGACTGCACTGCTCACATAATGGAAGGTAAATAATGGTTTAAGCTAAATATATTCACTTTTGACATAATTGACATTTCTTTTTTAGAGGTTACAATTATTATGTTTATATTTATCAATTTAATTATATAAAACTATGATAGGGAATATTGGTGGTTTTGGTGGTGGAAAAGAGAATCCAAATAATGATGAAAGTGTTGTTAAAAAAGTTAAAAAAGTTGAAAAAGCTGAAGGTAAAAAAATAAAAATTAAGTGTCCAAATTGTGGTTCTGTAAAGGTTGAATACGAGGAAGGTAATGAAACTACAGAGTGTCATTGTCCAGATTGTGATTTTACAGGCCTTGTAAATAATCTTAAGAAGGGAAAAGTTGGAAAAGTATATTATAAAGGTGTTAAAGAGGTAGGAAGCGGGGACGTTAATGAAGATTAATATTAAAATAAGATAGAATTATTAATTAAAAATAATTATTTGACCAAAAGAAAGCGCCATACTCTTACCAAGTAGGCGCTTTTACTGTTATTTCGGAAGAGGTTTATCCCATACTCCGTCTAGAAAACCAAACGAAATAGCTTCCTCAACAGTCATAGGTTCATCTTTTTCATACTTTTCCTTGATCTGTTCGAGATTTTTTCCAGACTTTTTTGTGACTATGTCATAAATTTTATTCTGGACTTTTTCCATATCTTCAATTATTTCTCCAAGTCTTCTTTTATCTCTTAGGTCGTCTAGAGTTAAGCGTCTGCGAATGTTGTGTACTAATATACTTGCATTCGCTGTGCCAAACCTTTTGTCGCAAGCCTGCAAGATAACAGAAGCCATTGATGAGGCTTCACCAGTAACAACCGCAGTCTTTTTTCCGGGATAAAGCGTCAGTAGATCATAAATAGATAAGCCGCAATCTACTGAACCCCCTTTACTTGAAATAATCACTAAAATATCTGGTGAACCACTAAGATAAAGCTCGGCAAGAGAATTCTGAATATACAATACTTTTTTCTCATTAATTTCGCCAATTACAACAATTGTTTTTTTCTTCAAAAAACTTCTCTCTGTATTTGCCATAAAACCTCCTCAGTTCATATAGTAAAGATCAATAATAAACTCTTGTGGAGAAAACCTTGTTTACATCTCTGCAAATCATAATAAGTTAAAAATACTATTTAGTCAAGTCGGTTGTTTACTAACATTGACTTATCTTGTCGATAAATTCAAAACTCTACATTT